>NZ_LMUS01000006.1:300000-600000 GCF_009765835.1 Granulicella sp. L56
GCAGCGGCCCGTCTCCCAGCTCAAGATTCCGCAACCCGTGACAGCTCGCGTGATAGGTCACCCGGTGCGGATAATAGGCTCCCACATCCTCCAGCCCCAACCCCCGCGTCAAGAACTCCGAGAACTCGAACACCCGAGGCAACAGCTCTTCGACATCCGCAATCAGCTTCGCATCGCCAATCTCCGCGGCCATCTTCGGATAGTGGTCCTTCATCATCGCCACGCAGCTCGAAGACGGCACCACCACCGCCTCGGCCCCGCGAAACTGGTCGACAAACCGCTGCACCAGCGGCATGGCTTCTGCCTGATAGCCGGTGTTATAGTGCATCTGCCCGCAGCAGGTCTGCCCGGCAGGAAACTCAACCGTATGCCCCAGCCGTTCCAGCACCTTCACCACGGATTTGCCCGTCTCAGGAAACAGCGTGTCGTTGTAGCAGGTAATGAATAAGGAAACTCGCAGAGCCAAACCTCCAGCCGCACCGGCCAGCGCATTAAATTCAATAGAGAGTATATTTCCCCAACGCAAATCGCGTCAGGTAGGATAGTACCCGGCACAGCACCATCACTATCATTGCACCATCAACGAGGCCTGCGTGGGAACCAATCCGTTTATCGGCGTCATTTATCACTGGATCGGCGGCTTCGCCTCCGCCACCAACTTCATCCCCTTCCGCGCCATCAAGCGCTGGTCGTGGGAGATCTACTGGCTCATCCAGGGCTTTGCCGCCTGGATCGTCGCGCCCGTCGTCCTCGCCTACATCTTCGTGCCCAACCTCGCGGGCATCCTGCACACCGCCTACGCGACTCATCCATCCGATTGCCGCTACGCCTTCCTCTTCGGCGCACTCTGGGGAATCGGCGGCCTCACCTTCGGGCTTGCCATCCGCTACCTCGGCATTGCCCTCGGCTACGCCATCGCACTTGGCCTTTGCACCGCCTTCGGCACACTGATCCCACCGATCTACACCGGCCAGATCACCACCATCATGCACGAAGGTTCCGGCCAGATCATCCTTCTCGGTGTCGCCATCTGCCTCATCGCCGTAGCCGTCAACGGAGCCGCAGGCTGGTCGAAAGAGCAGGAGACCACCCCTGAGGAGAAGGCCGAAGCGGGCGAGTCCGACTTCTCCTTCGGCAAGGGCATCGCCGTCGCCATCTTCGCCGGCATCATGAGCAGCTTCTTCGCCTTCGGCCTCGCCGCCGGCAAGCCTATCGGCGACATCGCCAAGGTTCAGCTCCTCGCCAACCATCGCCTCGACCTCTGGCAGAATCTTCCCATCCTCATCGTCGTTCTCTGGGGAGGCTTCCTCACCAACTTCATCTGGTCCGCCATCCTCATCATCAAGAACAGCTCCATCAAGCAGTTCGTCGGCGCCCCCGGCAACAATCCTATGCGCGCCTCGCACTCCTCCGGCGACACGCTCGTTGACTTCGATCCGCTCGACGCCTCCACCTACGACCGCCTCGCCCCCAAAACCCTGGTCGCCAACTACCTCTTCGCCGCCATGGCCGGAGTCATCTGGTACTTCCAGTTCTTCTTCTACTCCATGGGCCAGACCAAGATGGGCAAATACGATTTCTCCAGTTGGACCCTGCACATGGCCTCGATCATCATCTTCGCCACGCTATGGGGCCTGGCCCTCAAAGAATGGCGAGGCACCAGCAACCGCACGAAGTGGCTGGTAGCCATTGGCCTCTTTCTCCTCGTCGGCTCAACGGTAGTCGTAGGCTACGGCAACTATCTCAAAGCTACGCAGGATGCAGTGACAGCCGCCATGCTCCACTAACAATCGTCTTCTCTCAACCAAATCGCAAAAACTCGGGTGCCCCATCCTTTGCAGCTTCACCGCAAGGGTGGGAAGTAGGCTTTTACTGAACCTACCGCCCAATACCCATCCGTGATACCGTCGCAAAAAGCAGCCATGCCCAACTGGAAAGCCATCCTGAGCTACGACGGAACTCCCTACCACGGCTGGCAGATCCAGCCCAACCTGCCCACCGTTCAGGGAACCCTCGCCCAGGCCATCCACCACATCACCGGAGAAACCGTTCTCCCCCAGGGTTCAGGCCGCACCGACGCCGGAGTCCACGCTCTCGCGCAAGTAGCCTCCTTCTCCCTCGAATCCCCCATTCCACCCGCCAACTTTCGACGAGCCCTCAATCACGCTTTGCCCCCCAGCATCCGCGTCCTCTCTATTGACCACACCCCATCCGACTTCCACGCCCGCCACCGCGCCATCGGCAAAACCTACGAGTACCGCATCCACCCCGCCGGCAGCATCTGCTCGCCGATGCTCGCCCCCTACGTCTGGCCCTGTCCCATCCCTCTCGACTTCGAGCAACTCCAGCAAGCAGCCGCCTATATTCTTGGCACCCACGACTTTACCTCTTTCGCCGCCGCAGACCCCGACCTCGCTACCCGCACCGCCGACCTATCTTCCGACCAGCCACAACACGCAACTGCCATCCGTACTATCCACCACTCCCACTGGCGCCAGCAAGAAGGCATCTTCATCTACCGGGTCACCGGAACCGGCTTCCTTCACCACATGGTGCGCAACCTCGTAGGCACCTTCGCCGAAGCAGGCACAGGCCGCATCTCTGCTCACGCCATCCCCGAAATCCTCGCAGCCTCTAACCGCTCCGCCGCCGGTCCCACCGCCCCCGCCGCCGGCCTCTTCCTCGTCGAAGTTGAATACGAATGATCCCCACAATGCACTGTCCACACATCTCCATCCAGCCATCAATCTGGGTGCCCCATGTCCCGAGTTTGGGACATGGGTTTCTCGGCCGCAACATCGTGTACGAATCACCAGCCAACTTGCGGAACGGGGCAGAAAGCCCGACCCCTACCCTGCAAAACCTCTAAAGTAGAGGTTAAATATTAATGTCAGCCGCCGCCCAACATCGCATCACCCGCCTCGCCACCCTCACCGCGGTCCATCGGGCCTTCCATTGGCTGCACCTCCACCAGCCTCAACTCCACCAATGGCAACTGGAGATGGTCCGCATCCCCGCGCCTCCCTTCGCCGAATCCGCGCGCGCCGCCTGGTTCCTCGACCGCTTCCACCATCTCGGCCTGACGAATATCCATCTCGATGAAGAGGGCAACGCCCTCGCCGAACTAGCCTCACCAGAAACTCCCCCCAACACCCCCTGCATCCTTCTCTCCGCCCACCTCGACACCGTCTTCCCCGCCGGAACCTCCTGCGAGCCCCGTCAGGCTAATGACAGCCCTCGCATCTACGCTCCCGGTGTCTGCGACAACGCGGCTGGACTCACAGCTCTGCTCGGCATCGCCGCCGCCCTTCGCTACGCCAACATCACGCCGCCAATCCCCATCCTCTTCGCCGCCAACGTAGGCGAAGAGGGCGAGGGCGACCTCCGCGGCATGCGCTATCTCTTCGAGCAAGGCCCCTACCGCCACCGCATCGCCGCAGCCCTCGCCCTCGAAGGCGGAGGCACCAACACCACCGTCACTCGTGCACTCGGCAGCACCCGTCTCAGCATCACCGTCACTGGCCCCGGTGGCCACTCCTGGGCCGATGCCGGAGCGCCCAACCCCATCCTCATCCTCAGCCGCATCCTCACCGCTATCGCCGAAATTGATCTCCCCACCGAGCCGTTAACCACCCTCAACGCAGGTCACATCTCTGGCGGAACCTCCATCAACTCCATCCCCGAGTCCGCCACAGTCCTGCTCGATCTACGATCCATCGATCCCAACCATTTACGCGCCGCCGAAGCCGCCGTCCGCAGAATCTGCGACAGCTTCCTGCCCGCATTAGCCACTGAGAGATCCACATCCTCGGCGACAAACATCACGATTCAAAACATTGGCAACCGGCCAGCCGCAACCCTGCCCGACGATTCCCCATTGCTCGAAACTCTTCGCGCCGTAGACCGCCACCTCACCCTCCGCACCGAACTACGGCTAGGTTCGACCGACGCCAACCTACCGCTATCGCTGGGCATTCCCGCGATGGCGGTAGGCACGGGAGGCAGCGGAGGAGGCATCCACACCTTGCAGGAGTGGTACGACCCAACCGGCCGCGAAACCGCCCTGCGCCGCATCCTCCTCACACTCCTCGATACCACCCAAGTCACCGCGGGAAGTCACCAACCCTAAGGCTGAACCCCTGTCTGGAAGCGCAGATCAGACAGGGCAAAGCCATACTGTGACCGCGCGTTCGCATCGCTGATGGCTGCCTGCGTCTGCTGCAACTGCGCCTGGCTAAGCTCCACTATGGAACTCAACCCCAGCTTGTACCGGGTCTGCGCCAGATTGAGCGCAAGATTCGCCTGCCGCTGGAACTCCTCGGTAACCGTCACGCGTTGCAGCGCAGTGTTCGCATTCAGCCATGCCGTCCGAACATCACGAACCACTTGGTCGCGAAGATCGCGTGTACGCTCGGCAGCAGCCTTTGCCTCCAGCGAAGCCTGTGAAGCCTCGGCCGAGTAGCGAAAGCCATTGAAGATAGGAACGCTCATATTGACGCCCACAGCACCATACCAGCTCGTAGGAAAGTACTGGCTGGAACCGACTGGAGTCTTACCCACCGTTCCCAGTGCACTGATCGTAGGCAAAAGCTGTTCATGCTGTGCCCGGCTGTACTTCCGTGCCGCCTGTTCGTTCCACTGCAGCGACTGTAGGTCAGGCCGGTTCTGAATAGCCGACGCAATCAGTGGAGCAACATCCGGCGGCAAAGCTGCCAGCGAATCCGTCCCTGCCACCAATTTGTAATTCGTAGGCCGGTCATAACCCAACACCGCGTCCAATGAGGCTTTCGCCGCATCGAAATTATTCTGAGCGTCCAATTGCAACAGCTTCGCCTGCGACAAATTCACCTGAGCAAAACTAAGGTCGAGATCCGACTTCAGCTTGGCCGAAGTCAGCGCACTTACCTGATCGACCAGCGTCTGCCTCGCCGAAACAGTCTGTTCAGCCACCTTCAAAGTAGCTTGCGCCTCAATCGCCTGATAGAACACCTGATCTGTCGCAAGAACAATATCCTCGCGATTAGCCTCGGCATCCGCCAGTCGAGCCTTCTCGTTCAGCCTCGCCGAAGCCACCAGGTTTTGTGTATGCCCGAAATCGGTAATCAATTGGTTTACTTGAACACCCATTCCAGCATGTTGCAGCAACCTCGAAGCAGTGAGGCTCCCCGCGGAGATGCGACTCGCCTCCTCTGCCTGAACCGCGGTCAGGTTTCCGCTGAGGTCCGGCAACTCACCCGAGCGAGTCTCCCTCACCACCTGATGCTGCACCTTGGCAAGCAACTGCCCAATATGAATGCGAGGATTGTTCGCCAGCGCAATCGTCTCAGCCTGTTTACGAGTCAGTAGAACCGGAGCGTCAGAAGTAGAGGCTGTCTGTGCTGCCTCAAGTACAGCATGGGTAGCTGACGGCGCATTCGGTAACCGAAGAGAGGACTGCACCTGTCCCCAGGTAATACAAGGAGCGAGCAACAGCAAAGTAAAAGTATGTAGCTTCAGAACCATGTTAGATCTCCTCCGGAGCTGCAGATTCTTCTTTGTGATGAATCAATAGATAAGCCGCCGGAACGAGAAACACAGTAACCACAACCGAAACCACAAGGCCGCCTAAAATCGCACGAGCCAGCGGAGCATACTGTTCACTGCCCGGCTCCAGTGCCAATGCCATAGGGATCAGCCCCAGGACTGTAGCCAGGGTCGTCATAAGAATGGGCCGTAGACGAGCCTTGCTTGCTTCAACGAGTGCCTGCCTAAGTGCCATACCTTTTGCACGCAAGGTTCCAGTAAATTCCACGATCAAAATGCTGTTCGACACTGCAATGCCGGTCATCATCACAGCGCCCATCAACGACATCACATTAACCGTTGTACCCGTCATCCACAGAAACACAAGCACACCTGTAATACCCGGTGGCACCGCCAGCAAGATAACAAAGGGATCGGAAAACGAAGTAAATTGCGCCATCAAAATCAGATAGACAAGCACAATCGCCAGAATCAGACCAATGCCAAAACTGGAAAAAGAAGATTGCATATCCTTGATGGCGCCGACTTCCTTTACAATCACGCCGTCCGACACCCTTGTCTTCGACAGAATTTTATTCACATCGGCATTGGCAACACTTAGGTCTTCCGTCTTCGGCATAACGTATATATCGATCAAGCGTCGAAGCTGATAGTGATCTACCTCTGTAGGAGTATTGATCTGTTTGATATCCGCAAGCGACTCCAGCGGCGTGGTCTTAGTGCCATCCGGGGAACGCAAAGGAATCTGCATAAAATCAGTGAGCGTCTTGATCTGATCTTCCGGATATTGAACCGTCAACATATAGCTATTGCCGCTCTTCGGATCGACCCAGAAACTCGGTGCAATCATACCGTCTGAGGTAAGTGCAGTGATCACATTATCGACAACGTCCTTCGGCGACACGCCAAGCAAAGCGGCGTGCTCGCGATTAATATTAAGCTCCAGCCCTGGATAGTCAAGGTCCTGTGGAACCAGAACATCATTGATAGAGCTTAGCTTCCGTAGCTTCGCAGCAGTTTCTTGAGCTAGTTGATAGTCATCTTGAAGGTTGCTTCCCGTGATCTGAATGTCGATCGGGGCTGGTTTACCTTGATTTACAACGGAATCGACCAAGCCGCCAGCTTGAAAGTAAGTTCCAACATCTGGAAAGTCCTTAGCTAACTTAGCTCGAACTCGATCCATATAAGCATAGCTTCCAATCTTATGGTCTTCTTTGAGGCTCACCTGGATAAATGCGGTATTCATTCCCGAATTCGAGGTGTAGATAGCTGAAAGATCGGGAGTAATACCAATATTTGAAACGATGATATTCAGATCGTGCGGAGTTACGATACTGCGTATGTCCTGTTCCATCTTGGCAAGATATTCATTCGTCAACTCAATTCGTGTTCCTGCTGGAACTTTCACATTAATGACGAATTGCCCAGGATCGGTTCGCGGAAAAAATGCCTTTCCCATCAATGGATAGATCGCAAGGCTGACGATAAAAATCAGCGAGCAGGCTCCCACAACAAGGCCCGGCTTTTTGAGGCACTTCCATACAGCACCCTCATACCACGCAAGAAGAGCATAAAACGCCCGATTGAATTGGAAGACAATAACGCTGAATGGGTTTCGTTTTCTCGGATTGTTCAATGCACTGTTTGGATCTGCCGAGGACTCCACTTCTTCGTAATCATCATGTGATCCATGCGCACCGTCGATACGGATAAACCGTGCGCAAAATAAAGGGACAACCGTCATCGCAACAATAAAGGATGCGAAAAGAGCAATTACCACCGCTAAAGCTAATGCAGTGAACAGATATTTGCTGACCCCATAGAGAAGCACGACGGGAAAGAAGACAATACAGGTACAAACCGTTCCTGCCAGAACAGCAAGTTGCACTTCTTTTCCACCTGCTTCGGCAGCGACAACAGGAGACTCTCCCATCTCCATATGCCGAAAAATATTTTCCAGAACCACAACGGAATTATCGATAAGTCGGGAAAGTGCAAGCGCAAGGCCGCCCAGCACCATCGTATTGATGGAACTCCCTCCCATATTAAGGATCAAAAACGTTGCCAGGCAGGAGATAGGAATAGAGAGCAAAACGGCAATCGTTGCTCGGAAATTTCCTAGAAATAATAGAATCATCAGTGCCGTGAGGACGAGACCAATCATGCCTTCATTGATCACGTTCTTCACGGCAATCTTTACGAATACAGATTGGTCAAAAACAACATCTGTCTTCAACTCCTTCGGCACATCAAGCAAATGGGCAACAGCCTGCTTCACACCATTCACAATGGTAATGGTGTTGGAATTGCCTCCTTGCTTCAGAACTGGAATATAGACAGACTTTTGACCGTCGACACGAACGATATTGGTCTGTAACTGCCCTGCATCTTTTGCCTGCCCAATGTCTCCCACCATCACGGAAGAATTACCAACTGTCTTCAATGGCAGGTCATTAATTTGATCGACGATAGGGACCTGACTATTCGCATAGATGTTGTAATCCTTAGGTCCAATGCGAACATCTCCAGCAGGAAGAATTAGATTAGACGCATTTAGAGACTTAACTACGTCCATAACGCTCATCTGATGTGCTTCGAGCTTTACCGGATCGACATATACCTGAATCTGTCGATAACGACCCCCATATGGCTGTGGAACCGACGCTCCCGGAACATTGGCAACCTGATTTCTTACACTAAACTGCGCTAAATCTTTAAGCTGAGTTTCATTGAGTCCTTGCCCTTTCAATGTAATCAGGCAGACAGGCATATTCGATGCGTCGAACTTGAGCACGACAGGTGGAAGCGTTCCCGGCGGAAGACGACGCAGGTTTGCCATGGCAAGGTTTGAGATGTTACTTACCGCAGCATTACCATCAACACCGGGTTGAAAATAAATCTTGATGAGACTTACACCGGGAAGAGATCGAGATTCAATATGATCAATTCCACTTCCAAGAGTAAAAAATCGTTCATAGCTATTCGTAATATCGGATTCGATCTGCTGTGGTGGCATACCCGAATAGAAAGTGGCTACTACAACAACAGGAATATTGACCTGCGGAAATAGGTCGACCGGCATACCTATCACCGTCGTAACACCTACAACAACTACGATCAGGCATATCATTAGAACAAAAAATGGATATTTAATTGCGAAGGATGACATTACTTATCCCCCGCTTCGTTCGGCATAGACACGGACTCGAATCTCGGACTTACCGTCTGCCCCACTTGATAGTTTGCCTGCGCAGATACAATCACCAATTCGCCTTCCTTAAGGCCACTCGTAATTTCAGCCCGGTCAGCCCCTTGCACCCCTAGTGTGACAACCTTCTTTTGGACACGATTGTCGTTATCCAACACTAAAACGTAAGATTGCGAATCTCCTTGAACCACGGCTTGAATTGGAACCGTCAGAACATGATTTCGTTGCTGAAGAGAGATGGCCGATTCCGCATACATACCTGGGCTAAGCTCAAGCGTAGGATTTGTAACATCGACCTCCGTCACCATTGTTCTCGTTGAAGGATCCAGCTCACGGGCAAATCGCACAATCTTTCCCATAAAGGATTTTCCCGTTGCCTGAACCTTGACCTGTACAGTTCCACCATCCTGAATATAGGGAACATCCGCCTCCGGGACCGGCATACGCAGCCGAAGCACGTCACTCTGTGCAAGCTGTACAACCGGCATCGCCTGTGTATTGGAGGCTGTTCCAGCCTGAATTAAAGACCCCGTATCGGCATACCGCTTTGTAACAACACCACTAAAGGGAGCGGTAACAACGGAGTAATCCGCCAGCGCCTGAACTCGCTGCTTGTCCGCGTTCGACACACCTAATTGCTCTTCTGTAGCCTCAAGCGCAGCCTTCGCAACATCGATGCTTGCCTCTGAATTCTGGTCTTTCGCAAGTGCATCGTCTAGCTCCTGTTCCGCAATCAGGCCGGGACGCTGATGCGATGCTTGAGCGAGCCGCATATAAGCATCGTGCAACGCAGCATGGCTTGATTCAGCGCCTGTAACCTCGCTCTTGGCCCGGGCAATCTCCGATTGACTATGCCTTACTTCGGCCTGAGCGCCCACCAACTGAGCATTGAGCTCAGGAACCTCTAATGTTGCAATTACCTGTCCAGTTCGTACACGGTCGCCGATATCTACATTGATGCGGCGGATATAGCCCGATACTTTTGCATGAAGATCTACTTGTTGATACGGCTGAAACTGCCCGGCAACCGTAAGAGTACTGGCCAGGTCTCTCCGTGTAACCCGAGCCACGGAGGCTCCGGCTATGGCCGGGGACGTTGTCTGAGAGCTTTTGCTTTTGCAACCAGTAGAGATGAAACACGCCAAAGTAATCAGCACGGAGGTCCCTGCCAAAGTCAGGGAAGTTCGCTTGCACATGTTGTAAACACCTGTATTAAAAGGAAAGCCGGCATAGGGAACATACAGTCCGCAGATTATCCGGTCAGAAATCTGCAACTGTGCTCTGAGCAACTTTGCTCAGACAGGCACTATTCGCTTGAAATTACTTGGAGGCCGAAAGAACAGGAGGGGGACGGAAGAAAAAGAAGGTTTGACTGGGAGGTTTAGGAAGCTGCGTTGGATGCTCGACGCTCTTTGGCAAGAACATTGGCTTCAAAGACCACAAGGCCGCCAGCATAACGCCCATCGCTATGGCAAACAGAGTTCGTACGCCAGGATGCACGATAGGATCGGCAGCCAGTTTTGCACTTTCAAACGTGGCTGGCCTCTCCCTTTGCGAGAGCAACTTTGCTGCAGACATGTGATTTGCAGAATTGTAGAGGGATACCTTATACCGAACACCCCACGAAAAGACAGCGAGGGCCAGCATCGCGATAGTGACTATCATCCAATGCGAACCGCGCCGTCTTGTCTGCTCAGCATTCATCGATTCGTATGATCGCGCAAATCTACGCAACTATCCATATCCTTATCCTTGGACTTACAAACAGAACTTTAGTATGGTGCAAAATTGCTTATTTCGCAAAAAAACGGATCTTTCCATACAGAAGAATCTAAGGTTATTAGCAGATCGTTCCCTCGACAATAATATTCGCTCATTGCATCGCCGCCGCTACTCCCATACACTCATTAAGTAATCCTTATAACTGGAACGGGCGGTTAGCTCAGTTGGTTAGAGCATCTCGTTTACACCGAGAGGGTCTGGGGTTCGAATCCCTAACCGCCCACCAATCCTTCCGTCTGCGATCAATCTCCCATGGCTTCCCGCCTTATCATCAACGCGGACGACTTCGGCCTGACGCTCGGCGTCAATCGCGCAATCGCAGAACTTCACCAGGCACACGTACTTACATCAGCCACACTGATGGCCACCGGCGCAGCTTTCGACGATGCTATCGCCATTGCCCGTGCCAATCCATCCCTTGGCGTCGGCTGTCACGTCGTTCTCACCGACGGCGAGCCCGTCTCTCCTCCCGACAGCATTCCCACTCTGCTGGGCGCGGACGGCAAAAACTTCAGGCCTTCCCTATTCGACTTCATGCAAGCACTCATACGCGGTAATATCCGCGAAGAGGAGATCGAACGCGAAGCCGTTGCCCAGATCCAGAAGCTGCAACGCGCCGGCATTGCGGTCACTCACCTCGACACCCATAAACATACCCACCTCTTCCCTGCGGTGGCGCGCCCGCTGTTGCGCGTAGCCCAACGCTGCTCCATCGGGGCCGTCCGCAATCCCTTCGAGCCTGCCTGGAGCTCGCGCCTCGCGCCCAATGCCTTTGTCCGGCGGCTTCAGTTCCACATCCTTAGCATCCTCGGCAAAAGGTCCTTTGAATCGCTGCCGCAACTCAAGGACGGGCACATGCTTACTGCCGACGGCACCATCGGCATCTCTGCCACTGGCCAGCTTGATGCAATCTCTCTCCACAAAATTCTTCGCGCCATGCCCGAAGGCACATGGGAGCTTGTCTGCCACCCTGGCTATAACGATGCGGCACTGAACGCCATCACCACCCGCCTCCGTGCAACACGCGAGATCGAGCGCGACGCTCTGCTCCAGGAGATTCCGCAGGCAATCCGCACCGTTTCCGGCCTGGAACTCATCCATTATGGACAGATAGGCCAGCCACACCTCGACTACGAGAGACCCCTATGAAGATCGGCATCACCTGTTATCCCACCTACGGCGGCAGCGGCGTCGTCGCCACCGAGCTGGGCATCGAACTTGCCGCGCGCGGCCATGACATCCACTTCATCACATACTCGCAGCCCTTCCGGCTGACTGGCCGCGAGGCCAACATCCACTTCCACGAAGTGGCCGTCTCCAACTATCCACTCTTCGAGCATCCGCCTTACGACCTTGCTCTAGCTACGCGCATGGCCGAGGTCGCAGAGTTCTACTCGCTTGACCTTCTGCACGTCCACTATGCGATCCCCCACTCGGTAAGTGCCCTGCTCGCCAAGCAGATGCTCGCCGCAAACGGTCGAAAGCTGCCCTTCATCACGACGCTGCACGGCACCGACATTACGCTGGTCGGCCTCGACGCCTCCTATCTTCCGATTACGCGATTTGGAATCGTAAAGTCCGATGGAGTGACGGCGATCTCAAGCTATCTCCGCGACCGCACTCGCGAAGCCTTCGGCATCACCTCCGAGATTGAAGTCATCCCCAACTTCGTCAACTGTGACGTGTACGTTCGCAATCCAGAACTGGTCGCCACCATGCGGCCCCGTTTCGCCGCTGCCAATGAACGGTTACTCGTCCACCTCTCCAACTTCCGTCCGGTCAAGCGCGTTCAGGATGTCGTCAAAGTCTTTGCCCGTGTTGCCGCAGCCATGCCTGCGCGGCTGTTGCTGATTGGCGATGGCCCGGACCGCAGCGCTGCAGAACATCTGGCGTTGCAACTCAAGGTGCAGGACCGCATCCACTTCGTGGGCAAGCAGGACAACGTCAACGAGCTTCTGCCGCTGGCCGACCTGATGGTTATGCCAAGCGAGATGGAGTCCTTTGGACTGGCCGCGCTCGAGGCTATGGCGTGTAGCGTTCCCAGCATCGCGACCCGCGTCGGCGGCGTTCCCGAACTGATCGAGGACGGACGCAACGGTCTGCTCTTCAACGTGGGAGACGTCGATTCTATGGCCAAAGCTGCAATCGCACTGCTTAGCGACGACTCGCGCTTGGCCCTCATGGCCAAAGCTGCTCGGCAAACGGCACAAGACGAGTTCTGTGCCTCACGCATCATCCCGCTTTACGAGCGGTACTATGACCGCGTAATCGCCCGGACCACAATCTAGGATTAGCCCCGAGTTACAGCTCTCACTGCGTCCCCCACCAGACGCAGAGCCTGCTCAGCAGCATCCCCGACTGGCCCCCAGACCTCCGCCCCGTCGTCGAGAATAGGCATTCGCAAGCTTACCTTCGTCCCTCTTCCCGGTCTGCTATTGATCTCGACACCTGCCAGATTGCCGTAGAGAACGCCCATCCGCTCGCGCACATTGCGCATACCGATTCCGGAGCCGGGACGAATCAGACCGCTAACCGGCGAGGCGCAGTCCCACTCCGGGTCCATGCCCACACCGTCGTCCTCTACCTCCACCAGCAGCATTCCATCCTCGGTGATCCGGCTCCGCAGCGTCACCGTGCCGCCGCTGATGCGCGGCTCCAGACCATGCTTGATGCTGTTCTCGATCAGCGGCTGCAGCAGCATTCCCGGAACCACGATGTGCAGCGTCTCCTCGGCGATCTCCTTGACCACCTTCAGCTTCTCGCCAAAGCGCACGACCTCGATATCGAGATAGTCATCGGTGAACATCAGCTCTTCGCTGAAGGGCACAAATGCCTCGCGGTCCTTGAGCAGCACACGCAGAATATTGCCCAGCTTGACGATCATCTCCCGCGCCAACTCGGGGCGCGAACGCACCAGCGACGTGATGGAGTTAAGCGTATTGAACAGGAAGTGAGGATTGATCTGCCGTTGCAGCGCATCGAGCCTTGCCTCCAGCAACAGTCTTCCCTGTTCCTCCAGCTTGCGCTCGATACGAACTGAGTTCCATATCTTCAACGGGATGCCGACCACAACCGGCGAGCTGGCGCAGATCAACAGCTCGACCCACCACGAGTTCGAATGCAGCTCGAAGAACCGCCGTGGATAGAGCCGCGAGAGCATACTCAGCCCAAACTCGCCAGTCGCGATCGAGAGCAGAAGCAGTACCTGTCGGTCTAAACTGGGACGGCGCAGATTGCGCGTCACCCAGCGGTAGATACTGAGGTCGATCATCGGCGAAAAAGACCAGACATCCTCGGCATTCGCAAAACGGCGAAAGGCCCCGGCTCCAGCAGCCACCAGCAGATTGACCGGAAGCGCCAGATACTCGTGATGCAGAACGGCAGGAAGCGCAAGCGCGGCACCACCGGCCATCGCCGCCAACGGACCGACCAGAATGCCAAGCAAAATCGTCGTCTCGTAAGAGAGGTCCGCCGCCAGAAAGTTTGGTACCAGCACGCGTACCCAGACGCCCAGCGTAAGCGGCACGCAGATCATTGCCACCAGCGCAGCAGTCTGGCGCCGGGTCCGCCGCGACGTAAATAATAGCTCTTTGAACGTCTTCGCCCGCGCCAGCGAGGAAGAGACAGCCGCGGCCACACCCAACTCAATGAGCAGGGTAATCAGGATCAGCTTTGGATCGGTCTGCGTCACAAACCTACTTTACGCCTTCGCCGCTGCATCAAATCGCCTCCCTCGGCAATCCAATCGCTATGCAGCCCGAAACGTATAATCACGCCATGCCCTTCGCATCCGTCACCAAAATAGCCGACGCCGACTTCCCCACCCGCTGGGGACACTTCCGTATTCTCGGCTTCGAGGGCGTAGTCACCAATCCGCAGCCGTGCAACGAAGCCATCCCTGCTCCGGCAACGCGCACCGAGGCTGCGGTAGCTCTGGTGATGGGCGATATTCACGCTGCACCGCCAATCGTCCGCATCCATTCGCAGTGCCTCACAGGAGACGTCTTCCACTCGCTGCGCTGCGATTGCCGCCAGCAGCTTGAACTTGCACTCGCCACGATTGCCGAGGCAGGCACAGGCATTCTCCTCTACGAGCAGCAGGAGGGCCGCGGCATCGGCCTGATGGCCAAGCTGCGCGCCTATGAGTTGCAGGACCAGGGCCGCGACACCATCGAGGCCAACCTTGAATTAGGCTACGCCGCCGATTGCCGCGCCTACGAACTCCCCGCCGAGATACTCAAGTCGCTCGGCGTGAAGGCGGTTCGGCTGATCACCAACAATCCGGAAAAAGTTGAAGCACTCGTCTCCGCCGGCATCGAAGTGACCGAGCGCATCTCCGCCGTTGTGCCCACCGAGCCAACCTTCGACCGCTACATCCAGACCAAGCGCGACAAGATGGGGCATCTGGTTAGCTAGACCCCTATCTGCCAAGCTCACGGTCGAAGAACTTCGCCATAATCCCGTCAGCCTCCTTCGACTCCGGCAGTTCAGGGTTGTTCCAGAAGGCATGAGGCAGCGCCTCAAACACCACCAATCGAGCGTCGACACCATCCCGCAAAAATGCGCGATGCAGGATGGTCGTCCCGCTCAAAAGAATGTCGCGGCCGCTGGTGATGAACAGCGTAGGCGGCATCCCATGCAGATCCGCATAGAGTGGAGATAGCACAGGATTTCGAGGATTCGTATCTCGGACATACTCCTTATCCATCGGTGGCGGCGCAGGAGGTTCCAGATGCCCCGACAAGCCAGCCAGCGCGTACATTGCCTGCGAATCACCCACGTGGTCGAAATCACCGAAGCCCGAGAAGATACCCAGCGCACCCGGTAACGGCAGTCCCAACTGCTTGATCTTCACCGCAACCTCACCGGTAAGAATCGCCCCGGCTGAGGTCCCATAGATGGCGATCTTTTGAGGTTTATACGTCTTCAGCGCCTCGCGATAGACCGCAACCGCATCGTCCACCGCCCCCGGAAATGGATGTTCCGGGGCAAGTCTGTACAGCACGGCAATCACCTTGGTCTGCGTAAGGTTCGCAATCGGCACAGTCTCGGTGAGCGAGCCCGAGTCCGAGTTGAACCCTCCCCCATGCAGATTGATGAGAACACGGTCACGATGGTCCGCAGGAATCTCGAGAGGAGTGATCACACGCACCGGCACACCCGCAATCGAATCGCTCGCAACATGCACCGGATACATCGTCTCCGACAACTTGCCTGCGCGAGCCTGCCACGTATCTGTCCCGCTCCGACGGGCTTCGAGCGTCTCCGGTTTCGCCGCGTCAGACTGAGGACGCGCAAGACTTCGCTGGGCCTCCGGACTTACCGTCTTCGGCACAGGAATAACGCGGGTGATGTGCGCCGTGCCCTGGCCGTCGATCACGCTTGAATCGCTTTGAGCTCCTGTGGCTGCCTGTTGCGACCAGCAGGTAACGGTGCAGGCAGAGAGTGCGATGCAGAAGATCACGCGCAAAGATAGGCAGGCGCTCAGATTCGATCCCCGGCCCGCAAGTGGATTACGCCGCATGGACGGCTCCTTTCAAACCTCTTCAGCGATAGGCGACATCGAATCATCGCTCATCTCACTGGCCAACCATCATACAAAGTGCGCGGCCCGTACGAGGAGCCATCTAGCTTCGCAAAGCCACGATAACCTTAGCCGTCGTCACCAACTGTCCTGCGTGACGCTGCGTGTGGTCCGCGCAATGCACCAACAACCCACCCAGAGTCGTCGGCAGCATCTTCCTGCCGACACCGCGCGCATCCCCATAACTCTCCGGACGAAACGCCCTGACCCGCTCCATCGCGGAAGAGATCCCTTCTTCGAATTCCGCGAACAGAGCCCTCCGCGAAGCACTCTCGTCAGCTTCCGTATTCAACGCTTCCAGTTGAGCCGCAGACAACTGCCGCCCCTCCGCATAGGTCAGCAATCGGTCAAGGCTGCGTACGATATGCCGCATCTGACGTCCAACAGAAGGCAATCCCAGCGGTGCAACCTCCAACTCCGCATCGCTCAAATCAGCGCTCCAACGCTCGATATCCTCGCGAGCCAGCTCCAGCGCATGAAGCACGCCGCGCCGAACCGCATCCACCTCAATCAAAGTCCCACGCAACCAAGGCTCAACCATCTGCTGCCTCCTTTTCCATAGCCACAACTTTGGGTGCCCCATATCTCGATTTTGAGATGTGGGCATCGTACGGTAGCACCACCGCTTTACTCTCCCAGCCCAAACTCGTACACCTCACAACCCTTCCCTCTTCCGAAATGCCCTTACGACTTCGCCAACGTCTCTATGTTGCGAATCCACCGCGAAATTCATCTCGCGAATCTCCTCGGCGCTGACCTTCCCTGCCAGCCTGTCCATCGCCACCTGAATCCCCGGATGCCTCCGCAACGAGTCTTCCCGAATCAAGGGCACGGCTTCATACGGAGGGAAATAATGTCGGTCATCCTGCAACACCGTAAGTCCCAGCGCCTGTATCGGCCCGTCGGTCGAGTTGCCCGCCACCATATCTACCTGCCCTATCCCCAGTGCCCGATACAACAAACCAAGATCCATCACCCGCGGCGCATCGCGAAAGTGAAGCCCATACGTCTCCTCCAACCCACGCAGGCCATCGGGCCGCTCCTCAAACTCATAGCCCACACCAAGCCTCCACCCGGGCGCAACCTTCACCGCGTCAGAGATCGTCTTCAGCCCCAACCTCTGCGCATCCGCACCGCGCACCACCATCGCAAAGGTGTCCTCGAACCCCAGACCGCGCTCTACCTTTACGGCAAAACGCTTCGCATACAAACGCTGAACAGTATCGAACACACTGGCCGCATCGCGCTGGCCAACCGGCGGAAGCGGCTGCTTCAGAATCGCCGTCAGCGCAGTCCCGGTGTACTCCACATAGCCGTCGATGCGCCCATTCACCAAAGCTTGCTGACAGATATAGCTTCCGGCCAGATAAAACTTGCGGTCGACCTTCTCGCCGGTGACTGCCTCAATCTCCTGCGCCACCAACTCACCCAAAACCACCTGCTCGGTAAAGTTCTTCGCGCCAATCACAATCCGTGAAGAGCGTGGCGGAGCGCAACCAATCCCACAGAGAACCACAACGCTAGCCAGCACTCCCACCAAAGCCCGGGTGCCCCATCCTTCGCGCTTTTGCGAAGGGTGGGATCGACAAAGCTGAACTCTCCTCACGCCCGCCTCACAGCCAGCCGTTTTTCCAGCCACCCTAACCCGGCATCCGCGATCAGAGCGAGCAACGCCGCCGGAATAGCTCCCGCCAGCACCAGCCGATTGTCCACACTCGCCACGCCGCGAAAGATCAACTCACCCAGCCCGCCAGCGCCAATCGCCGCCGCAATGGTCGCCACTCCCACGCAGGTCACGGTGGCCGTCCGCAGTCCGGCCAGAATGACGCTGGCCGACAGCGGCAGCTCCACCTTCCACAACCGCTGCCACGAGGTCATCCCCATGGCCTCGGCCACATCTCGAAGCGCGGAGTCGACACTCCCAATTCCCGCGTAGGTGTTCCGCAGAATGGGCAGCAGAGCATAACCCGTCAGTGCCAGAATCGCCAGCCGAGCCGCGTTCTCCCCCAGCCACGGAACGGGCAGCAACAGCCCAAAAAGCGCCAGACTAGGAATCGTCTGCACCACATTGGCGAACCCGATCACCGGCTTCGCCAACCACGGCTTCCGAGTCAGCAAAATCCCCAACGGCAACCCGATCACCGCCGCCAATAACATGGCGAAGAGAGTCAGCCACAGATGCTCGAACGTCAGCCGGGCGATCTCCCACGCATGCGATTGAATAAACGCTATCAAGCTGGCACCACTCGATGTACCGCCGAAACATAATCCTTTACATGAGAATTTCCCGAAGCCAAAACCTCACCGGCAGGCAGGTCCGCCACTACCTTACCCTCAGCTAAAAACACCACTCTCTGCGCCAGATAAAGTGCTTCATCCAGATCATGCGTCACCAGCAAAACCGTCTTGCCGACACGCTGCAAAAGCTCCCGCAACATGGTCTGCATCTCCGCCCGTGTCAATGGGTCGAGCGCCCCAAACGGCTCGTCCATCAGCAATATATCCGGATCCATCGCCAGCGCCCGCGCCAGCCCCACGCGCTGCCGCTGACCACCGGAGAGCTGCCATGGATAACGCTCTCGAAACTCGGCAAAGTCCAAACCCGCCAGCGAGAGAACCTCTTCCGCACGCTTTGAGATCTCCACCCGAGACCGCCCTGCCAACTCCAGAGCCATTCCCGCGTTCCGCTCAACGGTCATGTGCGGAAACAGCCCCGTCTCCTGGATCACGTACCCAATGCTTCGGCGCAGAGCCACCACGTCATAAGTCCCGACAGGACGATCCCCAACATGCACTTCTCCCAAGGTAGGCGTGACCAGCCCATTGACCATCCGCAGCAGCGTCGTCTTTCCCGACCCGCTTCGCCCTAATAAAGCCGTCGTCGTCCCCGCTTCGAGGCGCAAGGAGATATCGCGCAGCAGAAAATGGCTGCCAGCCAGCGTATAGCTCACCTTCGCGAACTCAACGCCAACTGCAGCCATCGTCTCTACCTATCTGATTTTGACTACTGAGCCGCCTCTGGAGCCGACTCGGCCCCGTCCTGCAGACCCGTCCCGGGATGCCCCTTTACGCGGACTACCGTAATTTTCTCAAAGCCTTCCTTGAAGGTCGGCGGACGCAGGCGCTCTGCCATCTTCTGCATCACCTCGTCGGTCACGACGCGTTCGCGCTTGCTGTTACGCTCCATGCACACCGCCAGCGGCACATCAAAGAAGACCGCCTGAACCTCGTAGCCGAAGCTCTTGGCCATCTTGATCCACTGCTTGCGCTCGTGCGGAGAGAGGTTCGTGGCATCGACATAGTTCCACGGCATCTTGGCGATCAAGCGTGCCCGCAGCAGGCTGCGCAGCGTCGAGAACACCAGCCCCTGATAGCGCTGCTCGGTAATATCGTCAAAAAGCAGCGTCCGCAGCAGATCGCTCGAAAGCGGGGTTACGCCCCGGCGCTTGTACCAGGTTGTCTTGCCTGATCCAGGAAGTCCGATCGCGAGCACCACATAGCCCTTGGGGGACTTCGCGGCAGCCAGTTCGGCTGGCGGCGTAGCCAGGTTCTCGGGCTGCGTCTCCATCACCATCTTGGGCTCAGGCGCCACAGCCTCCACGCCAGCATCGCTGTGCGCAGGCTCATGGATGGGCTCAGAAACCGGCTCCGCTATAGCGGCGGCGTGGTGTAGCTCATGCTCGTGCACCGGCAGCGGCTCGGGGTAGGCCGGACGCAAGGGTGCAGGTTGATTTGCGGGCAGTTCCTGCCCGCTCTTGCCCGTGGACTCCGAATCATTCGGTCCACGTCTAGGGCGTCGTCTCATTTTTTCGCGCATCCAATCGCGCAGTTCGCGCATGTCACGCTTGTAACACACCGTGAAAGCCACCCGCAAATTTTGCCGCATTTGGCGGCACTTTAGAGAGCCTCAAATCCTCTGTTCTCAACCGCGTATCCCACCTTTGCTGGTCGGACCTTCCATTTGCGAATGCCCTGCTCCGGTGCTAGCATCGGTTGTGATGGGGCGTACGCCGTCCAGCCGCGCTCTCAACTCTCACCAACGCAAAGCCAACGAACGATAGGAGCAACCGCAACCATGGCAGTAAAGGTAGGCATCAACGGCTTCGGCCGCATTGGACGCAACGTATTCCGCACCGCTCTCAGCAACCCGGAGATTGAGTTCGTCGCCGTGAACGACCTCACCACCCCGGCGACCCTGGCTCATCTGCTCAAGTACGACTCCATTCTTGGCAATCTCAAGAACGAGATCTCCCACGGCGAGGACTTCATCTCCGTCGATGGTAAGAAGATCAAGGTCTTCGCGGAGCGTGACCCCTCCAAGCTCGACTGGGCCAGCGTAGGCGCGCAGGTCGTCGTCGAATCGACCGGTTTCTTCACCGATGCCACCAAGGCCAAGGCGCACCTCGGAACCACAGTCAAAAAGGTGATCATCTCCGCTCCGGCGACCAACGAGGACATCACCATCGTCCTCGGCGTCAACGAGAACAAGTACGACGCGGCGAAGCATAACGTCATCTCCAATGCCTCCTGCACCACCAACTGCCTCGCTCCCGTCGTCAAGGTCCTCAACGACACCTTCGGCATCGCCAGCGGCATTATGACCACGATCCACAGCTACACCAACGACCAGGTCATCCTCGACACGCCGCACAAGGACCTGCGCCGCGCCCGCGCCGCTGCCCTCAGCATGATCCCGAGCAGCACCGGTGCCGCCAAGGCCCTCAAGCTCGTCATCCCCGAGATGGACGGCAAGCTCGACGGCTTCGCCATCCGCGTCCCGACCCCCAACGTCTCGGTCGTGGACCTCACCTTCGTCTCCGAGAAGCCGATCAGCGTGGCCAGCATCAACGAAGCCCTCAAGAAGGCAGCCGACGGCGAGTTGAAGCCGTACCTCGGCTACACCGACGAAGAACTGGTCTCCTCGGACTTCAAGGGGAACCCCCTCTCCTCCTTCGTCGATTCCAAGCTGACCAAGGTCGTTGGCGGCAACACGGGCAAGGTCATCAGTTGGTACGACAACGAGTGGGGCTACTCCAACCGCGTCAAGGACCTCATCCTCTTCCTCGTGAAGAAGGGCCTCTAAAAGCATCTCTCATCACCAAAACGGCAGTGCCAGTCTTCATTTCGAACTGGCACTGCCGTTTTCTTTGCTTCCCATCCGCCGATTGCCGATAACTCCACGTCAACCGATAGTTATCCCCCGTCCGTGTTATGGCAGTTCTCGTCCCATGCAACTTACGATAAATGAAGCATTTTCAAACTTAGGTTGGTTCAGCAGTTCAAAGGATCGGGGATATGGCAATAAAACGGTCTGAACTGAAATCTGAGCTAAAAAAAGCACTCAAACACGCAGAGATCGTTCCCTTCTTCCAGCCAATGGTCGGAATTCGGACCGGCAAACTGGTAGGTTTCGAAGTTCTCGCAAGATGGCTGCATCCGCAGCGAGGCACCATCCGCCCCGATGAGTTCATCCCCGTGGCCGAAGAGACAGGGCTTATCGGAGAATTGACGGAGACCATTCTTCTCCAAGCCTTCGCGGCAACCACCGCACTCCAAAAAGACCTCAATATCTCTGTCAACATCTCTCCCATTCAACTGCGCGACCCTTCCCTTCCCGACGAGATTCGCCGGGCCGCTGAAATGGCTGCCTTCCCGCTCCACCGGCTGACGGTTGAAATTACGGAAAGCGCTCTGGTAGACAACCTGGAGTTGGCAGCCTCTATCGCAAGCCGATTGAAGAGCCTTGGCGTCAAGCTTGCCCTAGATGATTTCGGAACCGGCTACTCCAGCCTGCGAAATCTTCAGGCGCTCCCATTCGATGAGTTGAAGGTCGACCGCAGCTTTGTCAGCTCCATGATCCAGAGCCGCGACAGCCGCAAGATTGTGGCTGCTGTCATCGGCCTGGGTCAAAGCCTCAAACTGACGACAGTTGCTGAAGGCATCGAAAATGAGACGCAGGCCGACATCCTGCGCTGGCTCGGCTGCGATGTCGGCCAGGGCTGGCTCTACGGCCCTCCTGTCGCGGAGCGAGACCTCCCCAAAGTCATCGCCGCCCCCATGTCGACGGCTACGCATACGCTCCACGACTCACCAGCATCGGACCTCATCACCTGCATCGAGCCGCTCCCCTCGCAGCGGCTGGCCCAATTACAGGCCATCTACGATGGCGCACCCGTTGCCCTTGCCTTCGTCGATGCAGACCTGAGATATGTCAGCGTCAATCAACGCCTTGCCAGCCTGAGTGGCATCTCCGTCGAAGAACATCTCGGGCAAAAACTGTCCGAAGTGATGCCCCCGGCGATCTATTCACAGATAGAGCCCTACCTTCTCCGCGCCCTTAAAGGTGAAGCCATCACGGGGCTGGAGGTCACGCAGCCTGCCATATTTGGAGAATCGAAGTCTGTGACCTATTTAATCTCCCACCAGCCGGCATGGGACGAGGGCGGAGAAGTCATCGGGGTCTCTGTCGCAATCGTGGATATCACGGATCGCATGCGCGTCATTCAGGCCCTTCGCGCCAGCAAGGAGCACTACCGCCACATGGTCGAGCTGAATCCCCATATGCCGTGGATCATGGAGCCCAGCGGCAAAGTCATTGAAGTCAGCCCGCATTGGGAAGAATTCACCGGCCAAACGACGGACCAGACGCTTAGTTCAGGCTGGAGGAACGCCGTCCATCCACAGGACCTGGAACGCATGTTGCCGATACTGCTCGCCTCGCTTCAAAGCGGTGATCCCTTTGACATCGAACATCGCATAGGCACAAGAGACGGAAGCTGGCGATGGGTCCGTGCGCGCGGCAATGCCCTGCGTTCTGAAGACGGCACGATCCTGCGTTGGTACGGATCTACCGAAGATGTCGAAGATTACATGAAGTTGAAGCAGAAACTCAGCGAGACGGAAGCAAAACTGGCAGCGCTGCTCGAAGAAAAAAAGCAGCGCTCCTAAATTCGCCTTCCCCTCGCAGTCCATTGCTCATGCATTGCTGGGCATCGGACGTTCATGAATAATCATCCACGATGTGCCGAACTTGTCCCTCAGCATACTGAAGCGCAGAGCGAAAAAGGTCTCCTCCATCGGCATGAAAATCTGACCTCCATCGGAGAGCAGGGCGTGAATACGCTCAGCTTCCTCTGTGCTGTCGACGGTGAGCGAAAGATAAACGCTGCGCATGGGCTGAAAGTGCTCCGGTGGAACATCGCTTCCCATCACATCTGTCTCCCCAATCGTCATACGGGCATAAAGAATGGCCTTTCGCCAATCAGAAGCCACGTTGCTCGCATCGGGCTGATCTTCATGTCTCATCATCATGATGATCTTTCCGCCCAGGTGTTGTTCATAGAAGCGGAAGGCCTCTTCACAGTTGCCGCCATAATTTAGGTAAGTATGTAGCTTCATGGTGCAGAATTTCCTTTCTCGAATTTTCGTGTGAATAAACGTGGTTGCTTCAGCAACATTGATTTCAGCGAATGCAACCCACGAAAGAACGCTACTCATATCACTTGTCTTTTGCAAGCGATATATGTTTACAATACCCAACCAGTCCGCGGCCTTATTTAACATCCCGTTGCGGAAAGCTTTAAATTGCCTTGAAAAACTACTCCAGAGAGAAGAAGGTCAGGTGATTCGATGAGTGCATTCGAGAACTTCCCCCGCATTACGCCATTTCTATGGTTCGACTCGAACGCTGAAGAGGCGGCTGAGTTTTACCTTACTGTCTTCAAAAACTCTCGCCGTCTCGATGAATTCCGCCATCCGGACAACAGTGTCGGGCCAAAGGGCAGCGTTCTGACCATTGCATTCGAACTCGACGGCCAGAAGTTTACCGCGCTCAACGGTGGTCCCATGTTTAAATTCGCCGAGGCCATCTCGTTCGCCGTTCGCTGCGACTCGCAGCAGGAAGTCGATGAATACTGGTCGAAGCTCTCTGCAGGAGGCAGCGAAAGTCAGTGTGGCTGGCTCAAAGACAAGTTCGGCCTCTCCTGGCAGATCGTACCCTCCCGCATCGACGACCTCATCAAAAATCCAAAGGCAATGCATGCCATGCTTAAGATGAACAAGCTGGACATCGCAGAACTAGAGCGCGCCGCGCAATCCTGATTTTGAAAATTCCAGTTCTGTCTAGGACACGCATCCACCGTGCCCTGCAGACCCATTAGACTGATTCCATGACCCGCACCAACATCCCCGGCACTTCCCCCTATGAACCCATCATCGGCTTCTCCCGGGCCGTCCGCCTTGGAAACCACATCTACGTCTCCGGCACTGGTCCCGTTGGCGCAGAAGACGCCTCCCCTGCCGAGCAGACCCGTGTTGCCCTCAATATCATCAAGGCCGCTCTCGAAAAAGCTGGAGCCAGCTTCGAGCACGTCTACCGCACCCGCATGTTCCTCTCCCGCGTCGAGAATTGGGAAGAGATAGGTCGCGCCCACGGCGAAGTCTTCGGAAAGATCCTACCCGCCGCCACCATGGTCGTCGCTCCTCTGCTCAACCCCAAATGGCACGTCGAGATTGAGGCAGATGCCTATATCCCCGAAGTCTGTGCCACCGCGGATTTTCTTACCGCACTTGACAAACATCGCCTTCCGATTCGGTATCATTGGGGTGGAACAAGCAGATGTCTTCCGAAAACATGGTTTCAGCGGTAAGAGAAGCTACTTACAATCAAGACTTTACAAGCCCTGATGATTAAAAATCAGGATTTTGCAGAGTTAGTCCAAACATATCTCTATTGTTTTGAAAATTTTGCAATAAAACACCCAGGGTGGGGTAGCGTGATATACCCCGGAGAAGAATAGAAAATGAGCAAGTTGTCCATCCGCGATCTAGACCTTACGAACAAGCGCGTCCTTATTCGTGTCGACTTCAACGTGCCGCTCTCCAAAGACGGTCAGACGATCACCGACGACACTCGCATCCGCGAGACGCTGCCCACAATCGAATACGCTCTGCGCCGCAAAGCCAAAGTCATCCTCTGCTCTCACCTCGGCCGTCCCAAAGGCAAACCAGTTGCAACAATGAGTTTGCGCCCCGTCGTCGATCGCCTGCGCGAGCTGCTTGATGCTGTGCTTGGTGAGAACGAAAATGTGGCCTTCGCCCCTGACTGCGTCGGCGAAGTCGCCACTGAAATGGCCACGCAGCTCGAATCCGGCCAGACACTCCTGCTCGAAAACCTCCGCTTCCACGCCGAAGAAGAGGCAAACGATCCCGCCTTCGCGAAGAAGCTTGCCGCCCTCTGCGACATCTACGTCAACGACGCGTTTGGCAGCGCTCACCGCGCCCACGCTTCCACCGAGGGAATCACCCACTTCGTCAAGCAGTCCGCTGCCGGACTGTTGATGGAGCGTGAACTAACCTATCTTGGCAAAGCGCTCGACCAGCCCGACAAGCCCTTCGTCGCCATCATCGGCGGAGCCAAGGTCTCCGACAAGATCCAGGTCATCGACAATCTCCTCGAGCTGGCCGACGCCATCATCATCGGCGGCGGAATGGCTTATACCTTTCTCAATGCGCAGGGCCAGACGACCGGAAAGTCGCTCGTCGAAACCGACAAGATCGACGTGGCCAAAGCTGCGCTCGACAAGGCCAAGGCCAAAGGCGTGCGCTTCCTGTTACCCATCGACCATGTCCTTGCCGACAAGTTCGCCCACGACGCCAAGACTGTCATTCACGAAGGCCCCGACCACTTCCACGTCGATCTGATGGCCCTCGACATTGGTCCCAAATCGATCGCGCTCTTTGAAGCCGAGATCTCCGATGCCCGCACCATCATCTGGAATGGTCCGATGGGTGTCTTTGAGATGCCGGCCTTTGCCAAAGGCACTCACGCTATCGCCCATTGTGTAGCGGGTAACCATGATGCCACCACCATCGTAGGCGGCGGAGATTCGGTAGCAGCGGTCAAGCAATCCGGTGTCTCCCAGAAGATCAGCCACATCTCCACCGGCGGCGGCGCGAGCCTTGAATTTCTCGAAGGGAAGATTCTCCCCGGGGTCGCCGCATTAACAGAGAAATAGCAGCACCGCCGTCGAAACGCCTTCCACTTAAGCCAAAGATATCTCTTTTGCTCAAGCCATTTTGAATCGCGTCTGGACAAAATCCGCGCACAACCCAAGGGAAGACTGATTCTTACAATGCGCAAACCACTGATCGCCGCTAACTGGAAGATGTACAAGATCCCTGCCGAAGCCACCGCGTTCATCGGTGCCTTCCTTCCGCTGGTCGCCAGCCAAGAGAAGACCGAGATTGTCCTTTGTCCCTCGATGACCTCGCTGGCGGTATCGCTTGAGGCCACCAAAGGCACTCAAGTACACATCGGGGCCCAGACCATGGACTGGCACGATAACGGAGCCTTCACCGGCGAGACCTCGCCCGTCATGCTGAATGCGATTGACGTTACGCACGTCCTGATTGGCCACAGCGAGCGCCGCCAGTACTTCAACGAGACCGACGAGACCGTTAACCACAAACTCAAAGCCGCTCTGGCGCACAAGCTCGTCCCCATCGTCTGCGTAGGCGAGCATAAGGCTGACCGTGAATCGGGCCGCACCAACGATGTGCTCAAGAAGCAGTTGACGGTCGGGCTTCAGGGCATCGACCCCGCAGCAGCCGCACCACTGGTCATCGCCTACGAGCCTGTCTGGGCCATCGGTACCGGCCTGACTGCTACCCCCCAGATCGCGGAAGACGCCCACAAATTCATTCGTGCCCAGATCGCCGAGATTCTAAGTCCGGCCATTGCCGCGAGCACTCGCATCCTCTACGGCGGCTCGGTCAAGCCGGACAATGCAGCCAGCCTTTGCTGTCTTGAAAATATCGACGGCGCCTTGGTTGGCGGAGCCAGCCTCGATCCCACCAGCTTCGCCCAGATCATCGCGAACTCATCCATTTAGCGCATTAGCAACAAAGATGCCGCGCTGACCTCTCAGTCGACGCGGCATCTTTTTGCGCAAATAGGCTGGCAGCGCTTACCGTACCACTCCAGCCTGATCCATAGGCCAGTACACAAACGCGGCCTTGCCATAGATCAAATTTCGAGCCACCGGACCGAAATCCCGGCTGTCGCTCGAGATCGAACGATGGTCTCCCATCACGAAATACTCGTGCGGTGGTATCACCGTCTCCGGCTCTGAGCGTTCATCCTCAAACCGAACAGGCACATATGTTTCCATCACGCGCTTGTGATTCACGTAGACTTCGCCATGGTCAATTCGCAGGTCATCGCCAGGCAACGCGATGACTCGCTTGATGTAGCTCTTCGAGTGGTCGTGAGGATAAAGAAAAACGACGACGTCGCCGCGCCGAATATCTTCCACTCGATAGACCATCTTGTTGATGAAGAGCCGATCCTGGTCCTTCAGCATAGGCAACATGCTGGTCCCCTCGACCCGCACCGGCTGATAGAGGAAGATGATGATGAAAGCCGACACTGCGACGGAAACCACCAAATCTCGCAGCCATGACCGCAAGCCCCCTTTGCCGGATCGTTCTAAATTCTTTCCTTCTTCAATCCCTTCCGGCTTCCGTTCGTCACTCTGCACGATATTTCCGCTCCCTCCAATTATTTAGACGCGGCAAAGGCCTCGCCGGTACCTGGCCCAACCAACTGACTCATAGCACACGTCTTCATTGCACTGCAAGGCAAACAAATTGCGATGCTTTGCATCTTATGTAGTTGATCATAAAATCATTACAACAGCAGCCCACACAACCTTTCTGTCACATCGAAGGGCGATGGGGCTAGAATTGAAATTGAGAAGCGCAGCGACACACTTATGGCTACCCTTACCATGCTCGAGCAGCCCCCAACACCAAAACCCGGAAATCGCGCTCCCTTGGAATTTCACGATCTCACGACGGAGACTGCGAATGTAGCTTCTGAAGGCCTGGATACAAAATCCGCCCTTGAGATCGCACGCATCATCAATCACGAAGACGCCAAGATCGCCGCAGCCGTCAAAAAGGCGCTGCCCGAGATTGCCATTGTCATTGATACCGTGGCCAGATCTCTCCGGGATGGTGGTCGCCTCATCTATGTCGGGGCCGGTTCCAGTGGCCGCATCGCCTCCCTCGATGCCTCGGAGTGCCCACCAACCTACTCCACCTCTCCTTCGCAAGTCCAGTACATTATGGCGGGAGGTCCGAAGGCCCTTGCCTCTGCTTCTGATGTCAACGAAGACTCTCCTGAGATCGGCCAGCGCGACATCGCCCGTCGGCGGCCAACCCGCAAGGACATCGTCATCGGCGTCTCCGCCAGCGGCCGTACCCCTTATGTCGTTGGTGCGGTGGAGTATGCCCGTGCCCGTGGCGCTAAAACCGCAGCCGTCACATGTAATCTCAACACCCCGCTCTCCGACGCAGCAGACACCACGATCATCGCTGAGGTAGGGCCAGAAGTCCTCTCTGGCAGCACCCGCATGAAGTCGGCGAGCGCCCAGAAGATGATCCTCAACATGATCACGACCGGCGCTATGACTCGCCTCGGCTACGTCTACGACAATCTCATGGTCAATGTACACATGAAGAATGCGAAGCTGGTCGAACGCGGCATTCGTGTGCTGATGAAAGTCTGCGAGATCGACCGCGACACAGCAATCCGCACCATCAAGTCCGCAGGAAAATCCATTCCCATTGCGGTCGTCATGCTCAAAGCCAATGTGGACAAGATGGAAGCCGTACGCCGACTGACCAAGTCCGACGGCAATGTCAGGCTCGCCATCGACGACTCAAAGCTGGAACTCTAGAACCTTCGTCCCCTAACTAGCTTCGCCGCACAGGAATATCTCACGCCCTTCGGAGATCGGAGAGGCGACATCAAAGATGTCGCTATACATCGCATAGGTTGACTGCCTGTCGCAGCGATGTGAATGGATCGCGTGTTGGCAGAAATTCATGGGCAACATACCCTTGGAATCCTGTGGCGAGAATTCCGCGCATCACTCCGTCCCACTGCACTTCCTGTGTATCGTCAAGCTCATGCCGCCCGGGAACGCCGCCAGTGTGGAAATGGCCGATCCACTGAATGTTCTCCTGTATGGTTCGGATCAGATCGCCTTCCATAATCTGCATGTGATAGATGTCATACAGCAGCTTCACATGGGGGGAGTTGACCTGCTGCATGACATTCGCGCCCCACGCGGTATGGTCACACATGTAGTCCTTATGGTTCACCTTGCTATTGAGCAACTCCACACAGATCGTGACGTTATTGTCCTCGGCAATCTTCTTCAGGCGATTCAGCCCGATCACCGTATTGCGAGCACCTTCTTCATCTGACATACCCTTGCGATTGCCGGAAAAGGTAATAACGTTCGGCACGCCAGCCTTCGCAGCCAAAGGAATATTCTGGCGAAATGCCGCTTCTATTTTTTCGTGGTTCTCTATTCGATTGAGGCCATTTGGAATGTCGCCGCCGCCCGCGTATCCCGTACTGCAGATAAGGCCATATCGCCGAGGAATCTCGTACTCGTCCGGATTCAGCAGATCGATAGCTTTCAAACCAATATGTGCAGCGTAGGCGCAGAGATCTTCAATCGAAGTCTTCTGATAGCACCAGCGGCAGACCGATTGATGGATGCGCCCTTTTCGTTGAATAGGCGCATCGCTTTGCGAAAAGGCAGTTTGCGAAGCATACGCGGCAACTGTTCCTGCAACGGTACCTTGAATCAAGCGACGACGAGAGAGGATAGCCATAGATAATCCTGTAAATGAAGGTAGAAAATGTCAGCGAAGTTGCATCATGCCCACCATGGGGCAGTCGGCTTTTCTTTCAGCACAATCTCGTCGAGAAAGCGCGCAGCTTTTGTGAGTCCTTCTTCTGATGAAAGAAGGCTATCCTCGTGCTCGATCGAGAGCACATTGTCGTATCCGTACATCCTGAGCGTAGAGACGAACTCTTTCCACCACTCCGCTCCGTGACCAAAACCGCAGGTGCGGAAGATCCATCCTCGGTTCAGTTCGTCGGTGTAAGGCTTGGTATCGAGGACACCGGTCTTTGGCAGATTCGTTGAATACATCTGCGTATCTTTGGCATGTACGTGGAAGATGGCATCGCCAAGAACGCGGATTGCCGCAATGGGGTCAATCGACTGCCAGAACATATGGCTGGGGTCATAGTTGCATCCGATAGAGGGCCCTGCAATCGAGCGCAGCCGCAACATCGTCTCCGGGCTATAGACAACAAACCCCGGGTGCATCTCAATTGCGATCTTCACTCCATGCTGCTCGGCAAACGCTGCATGTTTGACCCAGTACGGCTCAACAACTTCCTTCCATTGCCAGTCAAGAATCTGGAGATACTCCGGTGGCCACGGGCAGGTGACCCAGTTGGGCGCTGTCGCCTCATGAGAGTTTCCAGGGCACCCTGAAAAATCGACAACCGTCGATACACCAAGTTTTTCAGCTAAAAGAATCGTCTTCCGACTAACCTCTTGCGCTTGTTTTGCAAGCGCCTTATCGGGATGCAGCGCATTTCCGTGGCAGCTCAGTGCACTGATGCTGAATCCGTTGTCCTCCAGCTTTCGCTGAAACTCCTTCAGCGCTGAAGCATCTTCCAACATCGAGAGCTTGCAATGAGCATCGCCCGGGTAGTTCCCTGTTCCCAGCTCTACGGTGCTGATGCCGAGAGACTTCAACTTGCTGAGAACGGCTTCGAGGGGGAGTTGAGCCAATAGCGGCGTGAAGACTCCAAGTTTCATTCTGTTGCTCCTAAATTATGCAGATAAGGTTCGAAAGGCCAGTTTATTAGCCCGACATCTGAGCTATTTTTCTCCAGCGGCGATGTAGTGGACCTTCTGCCATACCCCACCGGCTGCATGGCTCTTGAGCATCGCATCAATGACGCACGCCGATCTGTACCCATCCTCAAAGGTCGGCAGCATCTCCGGCTTCGCCGCCGGAGCCGCGCCCTCGCGAATCCAGTGGTATGCATCGCGAATGAGATTCCAGAATGCGTCTGTCCATGATTCCTGATGCCCGCCAGGCAGATGAACGTAGCGGCGAACATCTGGTGAGACGAGCGAAGGATCTTTTGCCATCATCTCATTCGGCCGGTCATGCCGCCCGATCCAAAGCTCGTTTTGCTCTTCCTGCCGCCACTTCAAAGATAACTTTCGTCCGTTCACTTCAAGTTGCAAATCGTTTTTATGTCCCGGAAGTACCTGGCCAACTGAAAGGACACCTTTGGCTCCATTACTGAATCGAAGCAGCACGCTTGCCAGATCTTCGCTCTGCACATTGATGGGGGTGCGATCGCCGGATTGATTCAGGGAGAACGCCTCAGCAGATGCTCCCGCGGAGAAGCGGATCGGAACGACGGTGGTCAGATCGGCGAGAACGGAATCTATCTTGACCCCGGACATATGCTCGGCAAGATCGCACCAATGGGAGCCTATATCTCCAAGCGCCGAACTTGCTCCACCTTTCGCCGGATCGGATCTCCAGGAGTAGACATTTGGATCGGTCATCCAGTCCTGAAGATAGTAGCCATGGACAAAGTTGACGCCCCCCGACTCGCCGCTTGCGACCATGGATCGCGCCTGTTGGACGAGAGGGTTTCCCCGATAGTTGAAGGTGACCACATGCGCCACCCCGGCGGCCAGGGCAGCATCACGCAATCTAAGCGCTTCGTCAACATTCAGTGCTAACGGCTTGTCGGAGATAACGTGCTTGCCCGCTTCCAGCGCCGCCATCGTCACAGGAAAGTGCAGGTGATTGGGCGTGGTGTTATGGACGACGGCGATCTCCGGGTCGGCGATCAGTGCCTTGTAATCTCCATAGGCGCGGTCAACTTTATATTCCTGTGCCTTGCGCTTTGCCGACTGCTCCGATGAGCCGGCAATGGCGACCACCTCAACGTCTCCCAGTCTTCTCACCGCATCGATGTGGTGCGCCGCTATAAATCCGGGCCCAACCAGGCCCATTCCAATTGTTCTCATAACACTTCCCTCACGCCTGAGCGAGCAAGACCGCTACGCTCAGGCGCGCGTTGTCCTTCTAAAATAGTACCCAGTTGCGTTAGTGCTGCGGCGCCGGACGTGGATGAGAAGCCGTGCTGCCGTCAGTCATGCCCAAGGCCCACTTGATTGCTTCAAAATACATCTTCTGAATGTCAGGATCGTCCCAAGACTCTTCGGTGTGCCCCAGGGTCGAATAGAAGACCCTTCCCTTCCCGTACATCTTTGACCAGGCAACCGGGAAATCATGGTCTGCCCTGTGAATACGAGGATTGTTCGAGTAGTCCAACTTCGAAGAATCGAGGCTAAGAAGAACGTTTACCTTGTCGCGCGACCAAGCCTTGGGTTGGTAGATCTCGTCATATTTCACGAACGCAGCCGGAAAGTGGCGCACCGCAGGGAAAGAAGGATCCTCATTGATGATGGGCGCATTGAACGTAAACCACGGATGCTGATCGAACCAGCCGCCGATCATCTCCCCGTATTCAGGCCAGGTGTAGTTTGTGTCCAGTGCTGCATGGATGCCGACAAAGCCCTTTCCATCCTCTTTAATGAAGGACATCATGTCCTGTTTCTGGCTCGCGTCCATATCCAGTTCGCCAGTCGTGCTGGCGAAGATCAAGACGTCGAAATAATTAAGGTTCTTCGTATTTCTACCGAGGTCTTTCTTAGTCAGCAGTTCGGTGTCCGTTCGCATCGTGGTGTCCCACAAACCGCTGTCATGCCCCATCTTGTAGATGGCAGCCATCGCATCGGAGACGGAATCGTGCTCAAAACCCTTGGTTTGGCCGATGACCAGAACATGCTTCAGGTGAATCTGCTTTGCGTGAGGAGGGGGAGGCGTCAAGTTTGATGCTATCTGAGCCTTTGCCGAAGCCAGAAAAACCGAGCAAACAACTAATAGAGAGGTAGAGAGCGATACAAGCTTCCAGGAACGGCGCACATAATCTCCTTCAATAGCAAAAAAATCATTCAATCTCATTTGCTCGACACTTCATTCAGACCGTATCCGTCGAATCGATGCTTCTCCTGCCAGCGATTCATTTGCGTGTAGCTGCCGCGCTCTGATGCCTGCCACAAACACCCTATGGAATAAGCCGGGACGTGTCAATCTGTCCCGTTTTATAAAGACATCAGCATGGCTCCGCACGCTATCGATGTCTCCCTATGAAATCTACAGAGCATCTATGCGCTGGACAACACACTTCAAGATTCCGTTGGCCGGTACTTCAATCCGAGATTGAGAAACATCTCGAACTTTGATCTTAGCCAACTTTCCCTCTGACCGGAACACGATGCGTGAACCTTAATTCGTCCGACGTTATTCGAAGCGCCTTGATCCAATACACCGTCTACAGAAAATCATTGAGGTAGTAAAGCATGGCTATCTGATCTTTCGATATCAGCGCCCGATCGTATCTCTCTCTCGATATATTCATTTTCATTGAAACAGCGGCGCGCTCCCACCCCTTTTGGAAATGCAGTACTCTCACTGATAGCCACGACGATGGCATTTTCTGGTCTGACCTCGTTTTGACTCCTGCTCTCCCTATCGCAACTCACTTCGACAGCAACTCCAGCAATCGCATACCTCCCTCTTTGTTGACCCCGCGACGCCCGCATCTCCAATCCGACACATGGCAATAGCGCCTTCGCTTTCTGTACGCCATCTCCATAAGCTATTGATCTTATTGACTATCCGGCATCCACTGCATCCATCCTGACGAATTGCACTCAATAATTTTCAGCAAAAGCGATTTCTATTGACACTCGCTCTTCAGCAACCTATATTCCTTCCCGCATCTGGTACTACCACTTTAAGGTTGTCAACGAGTATTTAGAAACTATTTCTTCCTAATTTGTATTGCGAGGACAGATCGATGCCAAGTCATAAGTTTCAAAGCCTGGTTTTTCGGGGAACCGCTTCACTGATCATTTTTGCTGCATTTTTCCTATGCAACCTGCCATCTGCGCACGCCCAGAACGCCGGAACGGCGAGCTTGCAGGGCACAGTCGCCGACGCAACGGGCGCCGTCATTGCCAATGCGGCGGTTACGCTCACCGATAACGCGACCCATATTCAGCGCACAGCGAATAGTGCCAGCAGTGGTCTGTACACCTTTCCTAATATTCCTATCGGCACCTACACCCTCGGGGTCACAGAGGCCGGTTTCCAGAGCTACACCCAGACCCACATCGTCCTCGAAGTCGGCAGCAGCATCTCCGTCAGTGTAAAGATGACGGTCGGCGCTGCGGACGAAAAGGTCGAGGTCAGGTCCAACGGCCTCGCTCTCCAGACAGAAGACACCACCTTCAAGCAGACGATCGACAGCCAGACAATGACGGAGATGCCTCTCAATGGACGCCAGATGACTGGCCTCATTACTCTCTCGGGAGGCTCAACCGCAGCTCCAGCCGGCGACTTCACCGGTAGCAAATATTCATACCAGACCATATCCATCTCCATCGCGGGCGGCATGGGCAATACCACCATGTGGCGGCTCGACGGCGGCGACAACAACGATTACATGGCTAACGGCAACCTACCGTTCCCCTTCCCCGACGCTGTCAGCCAGTTCAGCGTCGAAGCCGCGGGGCTCGGTGCTCAGGATGGCATGCACACCGGCGGAATGGTCAACGTGGTTACACACTCGGGAACAAATACCTTCCACGGCTCTGCCTTTGAGTTCATCCGCAACAACTACCTCGATGCCACCAACTTCTTCTCCACCTCGAAAGATACTCTGCATCAAAACCAGTACGGGGGCACCTTCGGCGGTCCAATCATCAAGAACAAGCTCTTTGCCTTCGCCGCATATCAGCGCACCTCCGCCTCCCAATCGCAGGCGGCAACCAAAGCCATTATTCCGACGGCTGCCAATCTCGCGGGAGATTTTTCTACTACCGATCCCGTCGCCACCGCAGCTCACCCTGTAGGCAGCAAAACACCTGCCGGCTCCTGCAATACGGTCTATACCCAACTGGTAGACCCTCTCACCGGCGCGGCTCTTCCGGGCAACAAATATGCGAGCGCGCCAGCCTATAACGCACAGGCGCTCGCGCTTGAGAAATATCTGCCCGCAATCGATCCTTCTTACGACACCGACAATTGCGGTGATGTCTCCTACGCCATTCCCTCTCAAACCTCTGACAACCAGTTCGTCACCCGCGTCGATTACACCATCAACCAGAGGAACAACTTCTACGCCCGCTATTTCATCGACGGGTATCAGGCCCCGGCCTTCTTCTCTCCAACCAACATCCTCATTACCACCCAATCTGGAAACCTCCAGCGCGTTCAGACCTTCACGATGGGTGAGGCCTATACCATCAGCAGCAACACTGTGAATACTGCTCACCTCACCATCCTGCGTCGCCGCAACAACCGTGGATACAATACCAGCGACATCAATGCCACTACACTGGGCATCAATCTCTATCAATACCAGCCCAACGGTCTGCAACTGACGACGACCAACAAATTTACGATCGGCGGCGGCACCAACTCTGTATCCCACTTCAACGACAACACCCTCGCCGTCGATGATGACGTCACGATGGTGCGCGGCAAGCACCAGTTTGTCTTCGGAGGCCAGTGGGTCCAGAACCAACTCAATATCGCCAACGTCTATGAGGGCAACGGAGTCTTCACCTTCCAGGGCGTCTATAGCTCGAACGGGCCCAACGGCGGATCGTCGGTCGGTGACGCCAATCTCGACTTCCTCCAGGGAGCCATGTACTCCTTCCAACAAAGCAAAGAGCAGCAGAATGCCCTGCGCGGTCCCATCCCCAGCCTCTATGCGCAGGACACCTTTCACGCCACCAGCCGTCTGACCGTCATTGCCGGGCTCCGCTGGAGCCCATCCTTTATGCCTGTCGATTACTTCAACCGCGGCATCGTCTTCAACATGGCTTCCTTTCTCGGCGGCCAAACCAGCTCCGTCTATCCCAACGCTCCGGCTGGAGCATTTTTCTACGGAGATAAGGGTGTTTCGCGGCAGTTCACCAAGAACGCGCCCTGGCAGTTCTCACCCAACTTCGGCGCGTCGTACGATCCCACTGGCAACGGCAGTACGGTCCTGCGAGCCGGTTTTGAAATGGCCTACGACCAGGTCAACTTCTTCACCGCACAGCGAAATCAACAGAATCCTCCCTATGCCACAGCAATCAGCCAGACCCAGACGAGTACCTCTGGCCCTATGAGCTTCACCAGCCCCTGGTCTGTCGGCCAGACCACAACCAGCCCGTTCCCCCAACCCGTCATCCCCAATCCGGCTACCGCTCAGTTCTTTGCCCAGTCGCAGTACATCGTGCTACCCACACAGTTCCGCCCCTCCTACACCGAACAATGGACTGCCAGCGTACAGCACCAGTTTGGCCGCGGATGGCAAGCTCAGCTCCAGTACATCGGTAGCCACACCGTACACGCTCCCATGGGCACCCCCCTTAGTCCGGCCGTCTTCGTCCCGGGCGTCTGGGGCGCAAGCGGTACCGGTTGCTCGAGCGTCGTCCTGACCGGCCCTGCCGGCAAACCAGCCGGCAAGGTCAACACGCCCTGCTCCACAACCGCTAACCAGGCCCAGCGTTTCTACCTCACGATGCAGAATCCCTCTCAGGGTAACCAGTATCAGGGCGGGGGCGCCGGTTCAAACCTCGTCAACGACACTGGCATGTCCAACTACAACGGCCTCATCTCCTCTGTTCAGCATCGCCTCTCCTCTACCTTCAGCTTCATGGCCAACTACACGTGGTCCAAGTGCATGAACATCAACGATGCCGCAGGCGACTACGCTGGCGGAAGCGTGGAAAACCCAAACAACCCCGGATTGGACTACGGCCCATGCGGCTCCGACTACCGTAACGTAGAAAATATCGTTCTGGTTACCAAGAGCGACTTTCACCTCACCAATCGTCTTACCAGGCTTGCGGCGAATGGCTGGGAGTTCGCACCGCTGGTCCATATCACCAGCGGTGCGCCATTCAACGTCACGTCCGGTGTGGACAACTCCTACACCGACGTCGGCAATGATCGCCCCAACCTTGTATCCGGAACTTCGATCTATACTCACCAGTCTCTCCGCTCCGGAACCGGCTCGGGGAATCGCGGTTATCTGAACTCGGCAGCCTTTGCTCAGGTCTGCCCATCGGGCGCTACACCGCTGACCTGTGCCGGATATGGCACATACGGAACCATCAGCAGAAACGCCTTCCAGGGACCCAGAACCTTCCAATTCGACGCACAGGTCTCCCGTATCTTCCCCATTTACTCGAGACTGAACGCAACCTTCCGACTGGAAGCCTTCAATGTGTTGAACCACCCAATCTTCGCTACTCCAACCGCAGGTCTCTCGTCATCCACCTTCGGCCAGATCTCAGCTTTGGCAGCAAATACCAACGCCAGGCTCTTCCAGGGATCGGTCAAGTTCAACTTCTAACCAGCGGCTTCCATCATCACCGCTGGAAGCTGTCGCACCCTTCATCAATGCAGCAAAGGGAGATGAGATTCTCGATCCCTTTGCTGCATATCACGAAATACCTTCGCCGCCTTGATCGTCGCTTCGATCTTTGCATGGTGTGAAGGATGTCTGGTTGTCCATCCCCTTCATAATTTCGTTCTCACCGAAGCGCGCCCCCTTGCAGAATCAGACTGGTGGAGGCTGGCTCAGAAGGCTTCGCGTTTATGAAGCTTTAGCGCATCAGCTCAATCAGGTGTCTTTCTGGCTTCAGAAAGATACGGGAGCAATGAGATCGGAGACACCATCGAAGTTCCGTCGATGCAATCAAAAGTTATAGTGTATTCATTGAGAGCTAGCGAATATCCCTTCAGCCCTGAGGGGATTTTCGTTATCCATCTATTCCATGTTTGAAAGCAGATCAATGCAGACTCCGGCCGTTGAAGGTTCTAAACCAAAGATTCAAATTCGCTCTGGAGAGTCGCGAGCCGTCGAGGTTGCGTGGTTTTCCGCTATCTGTTCGGAAGACTATGAGCTTCTTGGCGTACCAGATGGAACTCTTCGCAGCAGCTTTAAACATTGTTCCGACATTGCACGCATCGCGGATCGGCTGGGCTATCAAAACATTCTGCTGCCAAGTGGATACGAAGTTGGGCAAGATCCGCTGACCTTTGCTGCGGCAGTTGGGCCAAGCCTCGATCAGATCTCCCAACTGGTTGCCATCCGCTGTGGCGAAGTTCATCCGCCAATGCTGGCGCGCGCCATTTCGACGCTCGATCACATATTGCAGGGTCGATTGACCATTAACATCATCTCTTCAGATTTGGCTGGGACTCGGGTTGACTCCGCAACCCGTTATCAGCGAAGCCGTGAAGTAATCGAAATCCTTAAGCAGGCATGGACTGGAGATCGTATTCAATATAAAGGTCAGTTCTACAACTTTGACCTTGAGAGTCTTCCTGTAAAGCCTTATCAGCAGAACGGGGGACCCCTGCTTTATTTTGGCGGAATATCTCCAGACGCACGAACTCTTGCTGCTGAACATTCCGATGTCTACCTGATGTGGCCTGAAACCGAAGAAAGGATGGCAGCAACGATCCAGTCGGTTTCGGACGAAGCAGCTTCTTTCGGACGGCAAGTCGACTTCGGCCTGCGCATTCATGTCATCGTTCGCGAAACTGAAGCGCAGGCGCACGCAGCCGCTGAACGGCTCATCTCTCAGCTCGATCTTGAAAAAGGAAAAGAGATCAAGGCACGATCGCTGGACTCGACATCTGTCGGCGTCGCGCGTCAAGAGGAGATGCGCGCCCAATCGACTGATCTATATCTCGAACCGAATCTGTGGGCAGGAATTGGACTGGCCCGTTCGGGGTGCGGTAGCGCAATCGTAGGAGACCCGGATCAAGTCTACGCAAAGCTGCAACGCTACATTGATATGGGGTTCAGAGCTTTCATCTTGTCGGGCTATCCGCATATCGACGAATGCGAGCGATTTGCAAAATGGGTTCTGCCGCGACTGGAAACTACCCGGCTGGCGCGCGTTCAGAATCGACTTACGGAACAGCTTCCCGTTACGCCATTAACTACTGGTGAGAGACGCTAAGCGAGCAGCAAAAAATCTTGCTCCATGGTAACTAAAACAGGATGTCTGGCTAAATTAGGCCACGATCCCTGTTTTAGCTTCTTCCTGCTCCGCTGCACCTTTCATCTTGACCACTTTACCCAAAACATCTAATCTCAGACCATGGGATTGACGCACACCACAGCCTGCTCTTGTTACCTATGTTGTAGGGGTAACTATCGCTGTTGCGTCGGAGCCTTTCTCATCTAAACAGATCAAAGTAGATCGACCTTAGATATTCTCAGGACCCACGTATCAGCGCATGGCGCGATTCGTGGGTTTTTCTTTTGTTTGAAATTTCAAAAAAAATGAATAGACGCCAAGCATGACTGGCTCCGCAAGGCTGTTCAAGCAAAACAGAATTGCAGCACTCAGAGGCCAACGTTCCACACATTTTGCAGTTATTTTTTGCCCAGGTTATCGATTTAGAGAGGAAGACATGAAATCCACGCTCCACAAACTTCTGCTTGCCGGGATTGTTGTACTTCTATCCGTACATCCGGCAGCTCTCCTGTTTTCCCAATCAACGGGAAGTATCCGCGGAACGGTCAGTGACCCGACAGCATCCATTGTCCCTGAAGCCTCCGTAGTTGTCGTAAATACCGCCACTGGTCTAAGTAGAACGGGAGAGACCAACGGGGAGGGATTATTTGTCTTTCCTGATCTGCCAATCGGCTCCTACACTCTTCAGATTGCCAAATCAGGATTTCAGACCGAAAAGCGCGAAGCAATCAACCTTCTCACAGGCCAGATTCTAGGGCTGAATATCACGCTTACAATCGGCTCTCAGAGTCAGTCCGTAACGGTAAGCGCCGACACGCAACAAATCCAGACAACGACCTCAACTGTCTCCACCTCGGTTGACCAAAAGCAGATGCAGGATCTGCCCTTGAATGGGCGCAATCCCTTGCAGCTTACCTCGCTCACGCCCGGTGCCGTGCTCACCAATACTGGAACTGAATCCGGCCAGCAGGACAACACCGGACTTGCAGTGAATGGCCTTCGGGCCACACAGAACAACTATCAACTCGATGGCGCGCTCTACGTCAATCGCTTCTTCGATTCCGTGCCTATCCTGCCCGATCCAGATGCTCTGCAAGAGTTCACCATTCAGGCCGCCAACTTCAGCGCGGAATATGCAGGTGCAGGCGCCCTGGTGCAACTCTCAACACGCTCTGGCGGCAATAAGATCCACGGCTCCGCGTTCGAATTTCTTCGCAATACGTCGTTGAATGCCCGCAACTATTTCCAGCAGACGGTTCCTCCATTCAAACTCAATCAATTTGGCGGCACAGTTGGCGGCCCAATCATCAAGGACCGCACCTTCTTCTTCTTCTCTGCTGAAGATATGCAGCAGCGCTCATCGCCGAATCCCATCTCCATTCAGGTTCCAACCGCAGCAGAGTTGAAGGGAGATTTTTCCGCGCTGCTGGCCCAGGGCATCGCCATCTACAATCCAACGACAAGTACGCCTTACGCGGGCAACATTATCCCAACTGCCATTGATCCGCTCTCTGGAGCAGTCGCGAAGAACTATCTCACGCCTTTGGCCTCGAACCCGACGACCGGTATCTTCAACTCGACCTCGAACTCAAACATCGACAGAACACAGTATCTGGTCAAGGTTGATCATGCGGTCAGTAGTAACAATCACTTCAGTACGCGCTACTTTTATGTGCAAGACAATTTTCAACGACCTTTTAATGCTCCCCTCGGCTTCTTCGCGGCGAATTTATTTCGCAACCAGTCCCTGACACTGAGCGACACGCATATCTTCAGCAACACGCTCACGGCAACGGTCTACGCCAGCGCAGGGCGTTTTGCACGCACACAGATTCCCGAGGCTCCGGGGCTGCAATCCTTGCAGGACCTTGGACAGAATGTACCGCTCGGCACTAACGTTCCCATCTTTCCCGGCATCCGGGCTAACATCTCCGGCTTCGTCGATGTCTTTTCCGGCGGCGCGCTAACGCAGGACCCGACTAGCTTCGAGTACAAGGCGCAGATCGTCAAAGTGCTTGGCGCACACACTTTCAGCTTCGGCGGTAGCTTCGAGCGCACGCGCATCAACGCGAACGACTACTCCTACGTTCCCGGAGACAACACCTTCAACGGACAGCGTACGGCGGCTCCCGCTGGCGCAACGCTACCTACTGGAACCACCAAGAGCGGCTCAGCACTTGCCGACTTCTACCTTGGCCTCGACTCTCAGTTCTTTCAGGACAATGGGCGCAAGTTCTATCTTCGCGAGAACAGGCCGGCGCTTTATGTACAGGATGACTGGAAGTGGACGAAGAACCTGACCGTCAACGGCGGTCTGCGCTGGGACCCATGGCTTCCGCCCATTGACCTCAACGAGACTCTCGTCGGCTTTGAGCCGGGCGTGCAGTCTACGATAGCGCCGGGCGCGCCTCTTGGCCTGGTATTCAACGGCGACGCGGGCATTCAGCCTTCCATCTTCCGCAAAAACTATACAGACTTCGCTCCGCGCATCGGCTTTGCCTACAATGTCGCAGGCGAGGGCAAGACCGTGGTCCGCGGAGCTTATGGGCTCTTCTACGGTTTCCCCGAAGGGCTGCTCTATCAGCGAACCGATGCCGCGCAACCCATCAACCTCTATCTCAATATCGTCAATCCTCCGGCATGGGACGATATCTACGCCGGTTATCCCGGTGGCGATCCCTTCCCACGCGCTCACGTCTCAACGGACCAGTTTGCTACATACAAATTCCTGCTTCCCTTTTCGGGCGGCGTTCTTAATCCCAAGTCAAAGGTCGGCTATACGCAGGACTACAATCTCACCGTCGAGCAGCAGTTTGGCAGCAACTTAGCTATGTCGCTAGCCTATGTCGGCAATCACGCCCTGCATATCATGGGATCGCGGCAGTTCAACCCTTCGATCTATGCCCCCGGTGCAACCGCAGGGAACGAGACCGCGCGCAAGCTTTATCCCGGACTGGGAGCAGTCGAGATTGCAGATTCGTATGAGTATGCAATCTTCAACTCTCTGCAATTGAATGTGACCCGCCGCGTCTCTCACGGCCTGACCCTGCTCTCGAATGTTGTCTGGTCGAAGACCATCGACAACACGTCGAGCGCGACTGAAGGCAACACTGGCCCCCCAAATCCTTTGAACCTCAACAGCGCGCGCGGTCCAGCGGACTTCGACCAGAATGTACGCTTCAATGCTTCCGCCAACTACCAGTTGCCTAAATTCAACGTAAACAAATTTACCGGAGCGATCGTGAATGGTTGGCAGGCCAACGCTATCATCAGCCTTCAAACCGGCTTGCCATTCACCGTCTTAAGCGGTACAGACCGGTCGCTCTCCGGCATCGGCAACGATTATGCCGATGTAGTTCCTGGCGTCAATCCCAGCCGGCCCGCAGGCTACACCCGCATCCAGAAGTATTTCAACACAGCCGCTTTTACGTCCGCCGCCTTAGGTACCTTCGGTGACGTTCACCGCAATTCGCTGCGAGGCCCAGGGTACGAAGATGTCGACGCGTCTCTGTTCAAGGACGTCTTCAACCAAAGCCGCATCCACGGGCAGTTCCGGGCAGAGGTATTCAATGCTTTGAACCATACCAATCTCTCCAACCCCGTGTCCACGGTCTCTTCGGGAACCTACGGGCAGATCACCAGTTCCGGCTCTCCGCGAGTCTTCCAGTTCGGAGCTAAGATTCTCTTCTAAGGCTACACGGAATACGCGTACAGCCTTCAACAAAGCAAGAAACATGGCGATGTTCCTCCTCCGTAAATGAGGGCAGAAACATCGCCGTGTTTTTGAAATTCTAACGGGGAGTGACTGGGTGCTGCAAATGCTCCCACAGTCTCACTTCGCGATGTTCCAATTAGGCATTAGAAGACCCATTGCTCTCTCGAGCATAGCCCTGCCGTCCAAAAATAAAGAGCGCCACCGTTCCAAGCAAAGGCATCAACGCGACGAGAAAGAACACTGGCGCATAAGAAAAGCGATCGACCAGCGCGCCTGTCAACAACGGAAAGAGAAGTCCGCTCAATCCTGCCGCAACGCCGGAGAATCCGGTTACTCGGCCGAGTTCATGCTCCTGAAAAAGGTCGGTCATGCTGCCAAACATATTTGCAGACAGAAAGTTATCTGCGAACATCGCGACACCAATCAACAGAAAAGCCATGGCAATACTTGCCGCATGAGGTACCAACAAGCTTGCGATACATAGAATGCTGCTGGAATACATCGTCAATTGACGCACTCTGTATGTGCTTACATTCCGCCTCTGCAACCATCCTGCAGACCACCCACCAGCAAAACCGCCAACATCACCCAACAGAAATGGAATCCATCCTAAAAATCCAAGCTGGGTCATGGTGAGGTGACGCACACTGAAGAGATAACTTGGAATCCAATACCAGTAAAACTGCATTACTGGTCCGATAAAGAAGCGGCAGAGCATGACCGCCCACAAAGATCGATTCGCAATTAGATCGCGTAGCGGAACACTTGATGATGATGTGTTTCGTGCGAGTTCGGAGGTAGCAGCTTTCTGCCCTGCCCCGGCCGGATCACGATAGATGAACCACCATAGAGGGATCCAAAGCAGGCCTAACGACGCCGATAGCAGGAATGCTGCACGGAACCCATAGTGCCGCATCAAGTAGACAATCAAGGGCGTGGCAATCGTTGCCCCAATCATGCTACCGCTGTTGAAGATGCCGATTGCGAGAGTGCGCTCCTTCTTTGTAAAGAGGCGGGCGACTACCTTCATTCCGCCGGAGTAATTTCCGCACTCGCCGGTACCCATCCAGAAGCGAGTCAAACCGAGTTGAGTGCCCGTGCGTGTCAGGCTCTGCATTCCTGTTGCTCCGGACCACCAAAGCACAGCGCCCATTAAACCCAGGCGAACGCCCCATCGATCCATCAGCGCGCCCATCGGCAATTCACCCGTCATCATGCCGAATTGGAAAGCCGCCACTACACGGCCATACTGCTCGTTACTGAGATGAAGCACCTCGCGTAAAACCGGGGCAAGCACAGATACTGTCTGTCGGTCGATAAAATTGATGACAGTAATGGCGAAGAGAAGAGCCAGAACAAACCATCGACGCTTGCTCCCAGCATGAATGACGGCGTCGTGCTGCGTTTCAGATATGGCCTGAGGCATCATCTCTCTAGCTGCTCTTTCGAATTGGGATTCTTTCGTCGGGCGATGTTACAGCAGTCTTCAACCAATATGACTTTACCGCCATCAGGACTGGGAGGGAGGCAGCTACACCCGCCTCAAGTGGAGCGTTCAGAGTTTCTCCTTGTGTAATGGCGTCCAGGAAATTCTTTGTGTGGGCTCGCTCCAGACTCTCCGTCGTGTCAACACGAACTACTTCACCCTTTATTGGAGTGAACGTATATCCGTCGCGTGCGAGCTCCAACAAGCCATTCGTGCCCTCAAACAGCACAGAAGGCCGGTCGTCACGTAGCGGCAACACAGAACTCTCAAAGTTCAAGTTCCAATTTTGATATTTGATAACCGCACTAACCGTATCGGGGTTGTCACGTTGATCGTGCAGGCTATAAATACCGCCCGTAGCATATGCGGACTGCGGAGACACGTCGTTCAACATCCATTGGGCCACATCTGCCCAGTGGGTCAGAATGTCTGCGAGTAGACCGTTTCCGTAATCGTGAAAATAGCGCCACGAGTCATAGCGAACGGTCTCATAGGGAACATGAGGCGCCGGTCCCAAGAAACGTTTCCAATCCAATCCCGGTGGTTTGGGAGCATCAGGAATATTGCGGCGCTGCCATGAGAAGTCATGCCACACCGCACGCGCCAGAACAACTTGACCCAACTTGCCGCTGTCAAAAAATTCCTGCTTCGCCTTTTTGTAATGCGCTCCACTGCGTTGCTGCATACCGCATTGCAGCAAACGCTTCTGCTGCTGAGCAGCCCTGATCAACTCATCCTTTTCGTGCCAGCGATGAAGTGTCGGCTTTTCCAGATAGACGTGCTTCTTCGCAGCGAGCGCCGCCTGCGCGACGGTAACATGTAGATGGTCGGGAGTGGAAATGAGCACTGCATCGACATCTTCGCGCGCCAGTAGATCCTCATATGCGTTATAAGCCGCTGGCTTCGGCAACTCCGGCGGAAGCTCGGCCAGTACTTTCAGGCGGGTCACATCATATGTGTCCGCAATCGAAGTCAACCGGGTTCGCTTATCGGCAAGAAATGCTCCGCCAACGATGCGACCTCGGCGTCCAACGCCGATGATGCCTAATCCAACTTTGTTGTTTGCACCGAGGATCTGTCCATACGATCTTGCCGTCATCGCCACGGCCACGCCAGCAGCTAAAAATCTTCTTCTATCCATACGGGGAATGCCTCTTTCATTGCTGGGAATGCGGTGAGCGAATAGAGCATCTTGCGACCGGTACAAGAGTAAATCTTCATGAAACTCTGAATGACCCTGCACGCATAGAGCTGCACCAATGGAAAATAAGAGAAAGGTTGAAAGGAATAAGTGCGCAGCAGCGGCAGTCTTCAGGCGCAACAACAACACAGGCTACGGAGGGCAGCCTGAGAGCACGGGAGATAATTCGTTTCGACCGTGAACATAGATCAAACGATAGAGGATAGGAGGGTCACCGTCAACTTACTCTACCTATTTTGCAAAGAGTTGCGGACCTACTTGGAATCAATACTGACCGAGCTACTACCTAAAGCCATATGGCTGGCGTTAAGCGTGATCCGTCCCGGATTGTCAGGCACACCCTTGACCCAGATAGCACCTACTCCTCCGCTATCGTCAAGGGAAAAGGGATTATCTCCGATAATTACGCCAGGGCCGGTCAGGTGCAGGTATATCTCCCCTTTTGCAAAAGCCCGAGCAGTACCAAACTTATCGACAGCCGCGAATGCCACGCGAGTCGCATCGGTGCCATCTGCACGAATCTCCGCATTGTCCGCGTGGAGCCAGAGCCGATCGGTTGTGTCATTCGACGAGAATGAGCGTGACAGCGCCACGGTGCTTCCGAGATACCCGTCGATACGAAGCTCCGGCTTGCTCGCACCATCCATGCTGAGATCAACGAAGAAGGGAGGATACTTGAGATTTGGAAAAGTGTCTTTGTCAGCTTTTAGCCGCTCGTGCAGTTTGCCATCGACAAAGACTTCCAGGTGATCGCAATTTGAAAAGATCGCGGCGCGCCTTCCCGGACCGGAAGGCGTGTTCGAACCAAAATCCCAATAGAAGCTCGGCTCGATAACGAGCCGGACGGACGGGTTGACCTGGGCCAGATAGAAAGATGCGCCGAGCTTGGGAATCCGGAAGATGTCGGCTATGCCGGGGCATTTCACGCCCGAGTATGCATTCATCAGGCTGGCATAGTCGAAGGCACACCATGCAATCACACCGCTGCAACGTGGGTTGGCGGCCGCCTTGCTGTGCGCCTCGGCATGTAAGAGGGCCTGCTCAGCCTGCTCTATTGGGTTCCCTGCTCTGCGATATCGTCGCATGAAGTTTTTGGCCGTGCCATAGGAATACTGACCAACCGCTTCGGCGATCACGTAGGGCACGCCAGGCAAGGGCTCATCGATGCCTACGCTGCCGTCGGCGGCCGCATGGTAGTCGTCGAATGCAAATACATCCTGGTGCCAGTTTTGACGCCAATCCTTCCTGGATGAGGGAGTCATCGTCCCGGAGGTCGGGCGCGAATCGTCCAGCGATTTCGCTATCTCGCGGGTTCGGCGATAAAGCACAGGGTCATTGGGAGACTCATTAATACGAACTCCCCATATGACGATCGAAGGATGGTTCCGGTCGCGGCGAATCATATCTTCTACATTCTGAAGTGCAACGTCCTGCCAGCTCTTGTCACCAATATATTGCCAACCCGGAATCTCCTCCCAGACGAGCAACCCCAATTCGTCACAAGCGTTGAGGAATGCCTCGGACTGTGGATAGTGAGAGCAGCGAACGATATTGCAGTTCAACTGGCGGCGCAGATATTCGGCGTCATGGCGCTGAGCGCGATCTGGCGCCGCGAAGCCGACGTAGGGGTATAGCTCGTGCCGATTTAACCCAAAAAGTTGAAGCCGCTTGCCGTTGAGAAAAAATCCATCCAATTCGAAACGGGCATCTCTGAATCCGATCCGCACCTTGTAGGCATGGAGCGGCAATTCGCGGACAAAGAGAGTGACGATCAAATCATAGAGGTGAGGCTTTTCTACATCCCACAGCGTCACGTTCTTCAAATCGCCAAGAACCAGACTGACATCCTGACGATTCGGCATAATGTCCACGCTTCGAGAAGTACGGGCGACAATTCGTTCGCCCTTCTGAAGCGTGGCCACCAAGCGAACAGACGTCGACCGGGCAAGTCCCGAATCGATATTGCAACTGATCTCCAATCGGCGGTCGGAGTTCAAAACGTTAACAGGTTTGGCGAACACATCTTTGATAAATATCTGCGGGACTGCTCGCAGCTCCGCGGATCCGCAGATCCCTCCTGGCAACAGGTAATCAATCGATGCAGGGCCTTTGGAAGAGCCAGATGGCGGAACGTTGCTCCAACGAGAATCCACTGTGATGGAGAGCGAGTTAGTCGGTCCAGCGATAAGGCTCGTGATCTCATGCTCAAATGGCAGGAAGCCCCCAAGATGCTGAGGCAAAGGATGGCCATTCACTGTCGGAGTGGCATTTGCCATGATCCTGTCGAAGTGCAGGAAGAGGCGTAGGCTCTGAAACTCCTGAGGCACCTGAAGAGTACGACGATAAAGCCAGAGGTCTTCCCAGGAGGAAGGAACCCATCTCTGCCAGGATAGCGGGCTGACACAATGAGGCAGAGTGACTTGCGAAAGCTGGCCTTCTTCGAGCGATTGCTGTTGAGGCGTAACATTCGATAAACGCTCTACAGTCCACTTATCATCCAGCGAAATTGTATGGCGGGAGGAACCTTCGGCAAACGGTAGAGGAGCTTCCCCCCAAGTCTGCAAGGCTGATGTTGAGGCAAGCGTGCCAAGAGCACTTCCTGTCAGGATAAAATCGCGCCGGTTAAACATATCGAGTCCTTCGTAATGCCCTGTCATCTCTTATGAACGATGCAATCATATCGAACGAATGACGTCGGTAATTAGTCATCGGCATGATTGAATGAACTCTATCAGGAAGGAGGAGATTATTCATTCGGTACCGTGCTGGCAATTTTCAAATTATGCCGGTCCTCGTTCCCAATCCCCTTGGACGTGTTCCCTCGAATCGGAAAGGCTCATGCATCACTAACCTCTAGTGCGGCGGAGTATCTACTATCTCCGCATTAGATGTTACTGAGTTCCCGAATTTGAGATTCGATACTTTGTCAGATCTGGAGATTTAATTTTGTTTTCGCTGTGTGGCGTTCCAACGGGAACCCAGTCCAAAGCTGGGTGAGTTGGACATCCTCGCCTGCACAGCGGCGTGATGCTTTACGCGTGCCACAGCTTATAGATTTTGGTTTGCATTTCTTGGGTGCCACTTGTAAGCAGCAATAGAGTTTTTCCAAAAGAACTTTTGGCACGCCGCGTTACCTTTCTGTAGAACGTAGCCGCGTACGAGTGCAAGTGTATCCGCATAAGTGGCCAGATGATCGCTGTTTGGCCAGTCACTGCCGTAGAGGATGCGATCCTCGCCGAAGAGGTTCCAGATGACATCGAGCCGCTCGCGATAATAGGCAGGGTCTTTGGGGACATCCTGGCCAACTTTAACGGGAATCTCCGAGAGCTTGATAAAGATGTTTGGATTGCCTGCACAGTGGCGGAGATGCGACCAGTATTCGTTACGCGCAGCACCGGGAGGCGGGATAGGAGCTGAGGGTAAGTGATCGATGACGATGCGCAACTCTGGAACCTGGTCCGACACCTCGGCGATCGCACGAATCAGATCGTTGTCTGGGTTAGCACTGTCCAATTCGAGGCCATATCCTGAGAGCAATTTCAGGCCTGAGATAAATTCGGGATTTTTCGAGTCCAATCCCAGGTCCCGCTTCCAGAGATTGCCGTAGCGAATGCCTACTAAGATAGGGTTCGCGTGGAGGCGTTCTAACTCTTTGGCATAATCCGGTGCTCCGGGTATTAGGTCGCCAACCACCCCCACAATTATGGGGTTCTTGGCAGCGACCTGTAGCACCCAGTCGTTATCACTCAGTAGAGGGCTGGCTTCGACAGCAATGGCTCCTACTACTCCAAGCGGCGCCGTAATACTTTCATAATGATCTGGAAGCGCGGGTTTGTAGATGATGGTATCGCTGGGCTCTGGCCACGGAATCCCCCCGGGGCGGCGAGGGTCGAAGAGATGAATGTGAGCATCGATGATAGGAATCGGTGTTGCCGGGACAGCGGCAAAAATCGGATTGGTCGCCCAGGATGCACCTGCGGACGCCGCGAGTTTTAGAAAATTTCTGCGCCGCAAATGTACACTCCAGTGTCGCTAAATGAGAACAAAATTAAATTTTTCGGCCAAGAGGTACGAGCTCTTGCCAATTCACGATAGAGCCATATTGAGCGATCACTTCATGTCTCAATAGCAGTTTAAGTTTTCGAGACAAGAATTACGATCAAAGGCACGTCAAGCGTAATCAGGCATGAATCATGCTGTCAAGGAACCTCTGCTAAACATTTGCGATCAATTTCATCGCTCGTATCTCTTTTCTAGCGACTAAATTGATTGTTTAGAGCTGAAGCCCAACCAACCCCGGGTTCTCCAATTGAGATAGTTGCCCTATTGGTCTTCTGTGTGATATTACGTTGTGGGCTTGTAAAAACGACTGCAAATGGTTTGCCAGTATTCTCTCAAACATCGGAAGAGACTATTTGACTTGGCGGTCGACAACCGGAAGGACTTATCAACGATGATCGGAAGAAAATCTACAGCAATCGCCATTTTCATCGTGCTCTGCCTTCCCGGCGGGAGCTTAGTAAAAGCGCATGGACAGGCGAGCCAGGACCCGCTGTTGCGTGGATTCGAAAATCCACCCAATAGCGCCCGCCCACGGGTATGGTGGCACTGGATGAATGGCAACATCACAAAAGAAGGGATCGATCTCGATCTGCACTGGATGAACAGGGTAGGGATCGCGGGCTTTCAGACCTTCGACGCGGCCTTGGCAACCCCCCAGGTGGTGCCGCACCGGTTGGTGTACATGACGCCAGAGTGGAAAGACGCGTTTAAATACGCGACGACACTTGCAGGACAATTCGGCATGGAGGAGGCGATCGCAGGCTCGCCGGGATGGAGCGAGACCGGAGGGCCATGGGTTCCGGCTTCTGAGGGAATGAAGAAATATGTATGGAGCGAGACCGTTGTCGAGGGCGGTCATCCATTCACTGGTACGTTGGCTCATCCTCCAGTCAATACCGGTGCATTTCAGGATCTCGGGATTCACGATGAATTGGAGGCTCCAGAAGGTTCGAAGCCTATTCCTCAGTTCTATGCTGACTCAGTTGTAATCGCGTACCGCAGACCTGCAGACGAGACTTCGCTTCAATCCATGCATCCAGTAATTACGGCTAGCAGCGGAACCCCGGATTTCTCCATCCTTTCCGATGGAAAGTTGCAGGACGCAACCGACCTCCCCATTCCTAGTGCGGGCGGTGAAGCGTGGATTCAATATGCGTTCTCTGCTCCACAGACGATCCGTGCGCTAACGCTGGCGACGAAAAATATCGGTGGATTGGCGGCGACTCTTTCCGGGATAGGTAATCCCGAGACAACCCTGGAGACGAGTAGCGACGGAAGCACTTTTGAAACGGTTGCACAGATTCCTGACGGGCGTTTGGCGGAATACACGATTTCGTTTCCTGCTGTGACCGCGAAATATTTCCGTATTGTGTTTAAGCGAAAGCTTCCTCCGCCGTTACCAGATTGGGCCAAAAATCTGGATCCCAAGTCGTTAGGTGTGAAGCTTGGGGCGCCTCCAACGGAGTACAAGATATCTGAGTTGCAATTGCACGCAGACGCATGGGTAAATCGCTTCGAGGAAAAGGCGGCGTTTGTTCCCGTACCTGATCTGTACGAGTACGCAACTCCGCCGGCGCCCTCTGCGGATGCGGTTCAAAAGAACGACGTCGTTGATCTGACCAGCAAAGTGCGTCCTGACGGCACCGTGGACTGGACACCTCCGCCCGGGGACTGGGTCGTTCTGCGCTTCGGCTATTCGTTGCTCGGGATCACCAATCATCCTGCGACTGCCGAAGCTACTGGCCTTGAGGTGGATAAGCTCAACCGAGGCTTCGTCAAAAATTACATGAACAACTATCTGGACAGCTATCAGCAGACAGTGGGTGCCGATCAGATGGGCAAGCGTGGCATCACGTATGTGATTACCGATAGCTGGGAGGCGGGAGCGCAAAACTGGACCGACGACATGATTGCGGAGTTCAAGAAACGGCGCGGCTATGATCCGATTCCATGGATGCCGGTGCTGACGGGCCAGGTTGTCGAGAGTGCTGCGGCGAGCGATGCTTTTCTATGGGACTTGCGGAAAACCATCGCAGACTTGACTGCGGATGATCACTATGGCCAAGTCCAGGCATCCTTGAAAGAGCGAGGGATGGGACATTACGGAGAGTCCCACGAGGCAGGCCGCGCATTCATCGCAGATGGTATGGAAGTTAAGAAGCTGGATGACATCCCAATGTCTGCGATGTGGACTCAGACACCCGGAGTAAATAATATCCAGTACGATTTCAACGCCGATGACAGGGAGTCAGCGTCGGTAGCGCACATTTACGGCCAAAATATTGCCGCGGCTGAGTCGATGACCGCAGCTGCCGCTCCCTGGGCGTGGTCGCCTGCTACGCTCAAGCCAACTGCCGATCAGGAACTGCTAAACGGCATCAACCGGATTGTCATTCATGAATCGGCACACCAGCCACTGATAGGCAAAGCGCCGGGGTTGACCCTCGGACCTTTTGGACAATGGTTCAATCGCAACGAGACCTGGGCGGATGAAGCAGGGCCGTGGATCGATTACCTTGCGCGTAGCAGCTACATGCTGCAGCAGGGACGGTTTGACGCTGACCTAGTGTATTTCTACGGGGAGGATTCCAACCTGACGGCAATCTTCAACAAGACGGCGCCGAAGATCCCTGCGGGATATGGCTTCGACTACATCAACGCTGATGGACTGATTCATGCGGTCAGCGTGACAAACGGCCGGATCACAACAAAGAGTGGCATGAGCTATCGCGTCCTCGGACTTGATCCGTACGCGAAACATATGTCGCTTCCAGTGCTCCGCGCTATCGACAAACTGGTGGAAGAGGGCGCGGTCGTCACCGGTCCGAAGCCAGTCGACGATCCCAGTCTCGCCGATGATCAAGCGGAATTTCGACGCTTGAATGATGCTCTCTTTGGAGACGGCACTGGCATTCACCACGTCGGGAAAGGCGAGGTATTTGCCGGGCAGAGTCTTCATGAAGTTTTTGCTGCCTTGAAGTTGTCTCCAGACTTCGATTACACCAAGCCGCAGGACGATTCACAGATTCAATTTGCACATCGCAAATTGAATGACGCTGATATTTACTTCGTGGACAACCGCAGCGACCGAGACGAGTCAGTCGATGCAAGCTTCCGGATTACGGGTAAGCTACCCGAGATCTGGCATGCTGAGACTGGCAAGTCCGAACCAGCCTCCTACACGATTGCAGATGGTCGCACGGCGGTCCCTCTGCACCTGGAACCATGGGGGACAGCATTCGTTGTATTTCGCAGACCGACCAAGGAAGCGTCGCATCAACTCTCTCGTAAGACGGAGACGAACGTTGACACCGTTAGCGGACCATGGGCCGTTGCCTTTCAGCCAAATCGTGGAGCACCGGCTTCCATCAACCTGGAAAAGCTGATCTCCTGGAGCGATAGCGCCAACCTCGAGGTGAAGTATTTCTCCGGCATCGGAACATACACGACCACCCTTCAAGCGCAGCCGGAGTGGTTTCAGAAGAACGCGGACCTTTGGATCGATCTCGGAGACGTAAAAAACATGGCGGATGTAACGGTGAACGGCAAGCACTTGGGCCTCGTGTGGCATGCTCCCTATCGAGTAGACGTGACGGGCGCGCTGAAGCCTGGCGCGAACGAGGTCACAATTAAAGTGACCAACGCCTGGGTGAACCGCCTGATCGGTGACCAGCAACCAGATGCCACGGTGAAATATACCTTTACTGACGTTAAGCCATATCGGCAGGACTCGCCGTTATTGCCTTCGGGTCTGCTGGGTCCGGTTCGGATCTCTTCAGTAGCAACGCAGTAGTAGAGTGCCAGCATCCTTAAGCCCTGCAGACCAGGCGATCGCTCATGCGAAGCGGCGCCTGGTCCCGTTCTTGATACTGATGTACGTTGTATCGTTCCTCGATCGTGCTAACGTCGGATTTGCGAAGCAGGCACTTCAACAGTCTCTTGGCATCTCTGCTGCGGCATACGCTCTGGGCGCAGGCTTGTTTTTTATCACGTATGCACTATTTGAAATTCCCAGTAACCTCATCATGCAAAAGGTAGGTGCTCGCGTCTGGATGTGCCGCATCATAGTGAGTTGGGGCCTGGTATCGATGGCCACAATGTTCGTTACCGGGCCTATCTCTTATTACGTGCTGCGCTTATTGCTTGGAGCTGCCGAGGCCGGTTTTTTTCCGGGTATCCTTCTTTATCTCACCTATTGGTTTCCGAATCGTACTAAAGCTCAGGTTCTCGGCCTCTTTTACTTCGGTGCTCCACTGGCTCTTGTTGTTGGCGGCCCGATATCCGGAGTACTACTCCAAATACCCGCTGCAAGCGGACTGCAAGGCTGGCAATGGATGTTTCTTACAGAAGGTCTGCTGGCTGTAATCGTTGGGATAGGCGCATTTTTCTACTTACCAGATAGGCCTCAAAATGCTGCGTGGCTTGCAGATGTTCAGAAAGCTTCTCTACTCAAAGAACTATCATCTGAGAAGAAGTATAGACATGGATATGCCACCACGGGTCTAACATCTCTGTTGAAAAATCGTTGGGTGCTCGGCTGCGCAATTATTTATCTCCTGATTCAGATGAGTGTGTATGGTGTGGTCTTTTATCTGCCGACGGAGGTTGCGGTTATTCTCGGTCGGTCGGTCGGCCTGGAGGTTGGTCTTGTGTCAGCTATCCCCTGGGTTTGTGCTATCGCTGCGACTTATTGGATTCCACGGACGGCTGACCTGCATAGAAACCATCGACTGCTTGCTGGCCTGACGCTTCTGGCTGCTGGGATAGCAAGCGCGCTGCTCGGATCGGGGAGCCCGCCAGTCGCTATGCTCGCTTTGTGCTTTGCTGCGTCAGGGTTCATAGCTGTCCAACCGCTGTTCTGGACTTTTCCCATGTCCTATCTGGCAGACACAGAAGCTGCGAGTGGACTAGCTTTGATCAATGTGGCAGGCGCCGTTGGAGGATTCCTCGCGCCAAATGCTAAGGTTTGGGCGGATGCTCAGTTTGGTTTCCCCAGGGCTGGACTGTATCTACTCGCAGCCTTTTCTCTCTTAGCGGCAATACTTGTCCTCCGAGTTAGAAAGATCGAACTATCAAGCCTGAGTTATTGATTGCGCAGGTAAGATGCGGTGGAACAGCGCCAGGCAACGGCGAAGTTGCAATGGTACTCGTCTTGGACTGTGTCCGCCGCTCTGAAGGAATCGAAATGCGAACTCCCCGACGTGTGGTCGACCATCCGGAAGTAATCCAGTTTTATCGGTTCACTTCTGGATGGCTCGTCGCTCGGGACCAAACGTGGCAACGACTTGCTTCACCATGGCTTCCACCTGAGCGTCATCCGATATGTCACAGGTGATGGCCAACGTTTTATGACCTTTATTCGCGAGGTCTTTCGCCGCGACCTGCACTTCTTTCTCGTTCCAATCAGCCAATACCACGAAGCTCCCGCTTCGGCGAAAGCTTTTGCGGTTGCGAGACCGAGTCCGGACGCTGCACCTGTCACCAAGGCAACCTTGTTTGCAAATGTGATAGCCATTTTTATCCCTACAGTTGAGTTGAAGCAATAGGTTACGGTTAGCGATCGATTAACTTCTGATGCGTTGCGGGGTAAAGATCGCCTTCGACCTTGATTGTGACGAGGCTTCTTCGAGCGCGCGTACATCTTCTGTGGTTAGCTCGATGGTTGCGCCACCAAGATTTTCTTCGAGTCGCGAGAGTTTGGTTGTGCCTGGGATCGGCACAATCCAGGGCTTCTTTGCGAGCAGCCATGCGAGAGCGATCTGAGCAGGCGTGGCATTTTTTTGCTGTGCAAACTTTGTCAACACGTCGACGAGGCCTTGGTTGGCTTTACGATTTTCTTCGCTGAAGCGCGGGACGATGGCACGGAAGTCGGTGTTATCGAATTTGATGGGTGCGTCGATTTTGCCAGTGAGGAAGCCTTTGCCGAGCGGGCTGAACGGAACGAAGCCGACGCCGAGCTCTTCGAGTGAAGGCATGACGGACTCTTCGGGCTCCCGCAAGAAGAGGGAGTACTCACTTTGCAATACAGTGACGGGCTGCACGGTGTGAGCGCGGCGGATTGTTTTGCGCCTGCTTCGGAAAGACCGAAGTGCTTAACCTTGTGCTTGAACCAGGTCCTTAACCGCCCCGGCGGTCTCTTCGATTGGTGTATTGGGATCGACGCGATGTTGGCAGAGGAGGTCGATGGTGTCGGTTTTGAGACGCTTGAGCGAAGCAGCGACGACTTGCTCGATGTGATCGGGGCGACTGTTGAGAGCTGTCCATTTGCCGCCGTCGTTGGGATTGGCTACAAAGCTGAATTTGGTTGCGATAACGACGCTCTTGCGGAAGGGCGCGAGTGCTTCGCCGACGACTTCTTCGTTCGCGTAAGGGCCGTAGACTTCGGCTGTATCAAAGAAGGTGACACCGCGCTCAACGGCGGCACGGATGAGCTTGACTGCTTCTGATTTTTCCGTGGCGGGATCAAGGCCGAAGCTCAAGCCCATGCAGCCGAGGCCGAGTACTGAAACTTCGAGACCGCTCTTTCCTAATATGCGCTTTTGCATGATTTCTCCTGTACGGATCGTGTCGTACTTCATCTGATGCGCTTCTAGAGCCTGTTATGAACTTCATGCGAGTGTTCTAGCAAGGTTGCGGCGCATAAGTACGGCGAACGCCAGCAGATGCAGGCCTTTCAGAGTAGCGTCGAGCCTTTCGTAACCTCTGACGAGTCTTCTGAAACGGGCAGCCCAGGCGAAGCTGCGCTCGACGACCCAACGCCGTGGCAGTAGCACGAAGCCACGCTTGGCCATCGGATGCTTGACCACCTGCAACCGCAGCCCGTGCTGTTGAGCGGCCTCTGCGGCGTTGGGCCCCGGTGTAGCCTTGGTCGACATAGGCCAATTCCAAGTTGTTGCCTGTCACCTGCTGCACCTCTTCGGCCAGCGCGACGACCTGTTCGCGGTCCCCCTGGTCAGCAGGAGTCACGGTCAACGCCAACAGGTGGGGCTGTTCTAGATAACTACTTGAGATTTGTTTTAGCACATTGAATGAGTTGGGTTTGCTAGTGTTTGGGTTGAGCTGTATTGAAACGCCACTCGCACTCCTTCAAGAAGAGGTGGAAATGGGCAGCCGGGATGCCGTTGAAGCGGCGCATGTGCCGCTTGGCTTGGTTCCAGAAGTTCTCGATACCGTTGATATGGTTTTTCTGATCCGAGAAGAGCTTGGAGTGGTTGATGCGGTAGTGCTTGAAGCTGGATACATCGAGCACGTTGTAGGAGCTGAAGGTGTCGGAGTAGACGATGCTGTCGGGTACGACTTTCGTGTCGATGATGGCCTTCCGCGTCTTGCCCTTGGCGTCCGGGATGACCTTGGCATAGACCTTGCCGCCGCGTTTTAACAGGCCAAACACAGGAACCTTGCCGCCAGCACCACGACCGCGCTTGCCCTTGCGGTGACCTCCGAAATAGCTCTCATCCACTTTGATCTCGCCGAACAGAGGTGTTGTGTCTTCGCTCTCTTGGAGGATGATCTCGCGCAAGCGCTGGAAATAAAACGCCGCCGTACTCTTGTTCACACCGACCAGCGAGGCCGCTGTCCGGGAGGTGGAGCCAGACACGAAATGCTCTATCAAGCGCTTTTGCACCGCCCACTCCAATCGGCTCTTACGCATCCTCAAACCATCCTAGTCCCTACTTCAGTAGAAGTAGTTATCTAGGACAGCCCCTAGACTTTTTCTATCCTCACTGGCTAAGATGGAATTCTCTTTCTAAAGTGACTTACTCTTCACCGCATTCGAAGCCGCCATTTTTCAGTACCCCAAAGACATTAACGGAGAATGACCTTATGAAGTTATGCCGCAGCAGTTGCTCGTGCTGGCACAGACCACTGCGACATAAAGGACATTAGATTGATGCTGCTCCTCGGCGGATGCGAGCAGACTCCGCAAAAGGAATACAGCAGAGTCGCTTATTTTTTAAATTCGGCGTAGACAACTTCCGTAAAGCTAGCGGGCCTTTGCCGGACACTCTGCGGTTGAGCTGGATCACCGACGGCGGCTTTTACTTCATCCAGAGACTTGCCTTGGGCGACCAGCTCCTTAACTTTGGCGTCCGTCGCTTCGGATTCCGAGAGACGCTTCTGGATGTCAGCTCTCGTCTGCAGGGCGCCGTGTCCGGGAATAAACTGGTCGCTATCCAGCATGAGGATGCCTTTTGCCGAAGCAATCCAGCCTTCTGACGTGCCGTGCTTTTCAAGATGCACGATCGGATACAGCCACTGCGTCGCGATAATATCGCCGGTGCAAACCACTTTGTCTTTCAGCACGTAGACGATGAGATCTCCCGTGGTATGTGCCGGTGCCCAATGATAGAGCTCGAGCGTCACGCCCTCAGCCGTAATAGTTTCCTTGTTTTTCTTAATTACCTGTGTCGGCAGCTTGTCTGGAGCCGGAACGCCGCGGCCATTCGTGGCGAGCGCCTCTTGCTGTTCCTTGGCGTCTCCTTCATGAGCAATAATCGTGAGGCCGACCGGGAATGCAGCCAGACCACCGATGTGGTCCGGATCACTGTGCGTAAGAATGACGGTGGTGACGGGCTTCGGCGTGATCTTCGCCATGTCGTCCAGCAGTTCCCTGCCACCCTGCAGAGTCGCTTTCGCGTCGACAACAATGACGCCCTTGTCGCCAAGAATGACCGTACTGTTGCCACCCCCGCCTTCAATCCAGTAAATGTTTGGCTTCATCTGATGCGTGACGAAAGAAACAGTTGCGGGCGCTACGCCCTGAGCCGTCATGAACGACGAGCTCAGGCATGCGCTCACAAGAATAAGGACGGAGCCACGCACTATACGGTCCACACTACTCATTAAAATACTGCGCTAGAAACTCTCTCTCTTCAAAAAACCCCTCGGAAAGATCTTTGCAATCAAATGCACGTTAAAAATGAAAACGCACTGGCGAAGATCGGTACGAATGCCTGAACCTGTAGGAGTTACCGGTCAGCTCGTGCGGCTACCCCCGTCCGAAATCCTGAACGGGGAACAACAATAACGATGAGTCTTAACGGTCATGTATTCCCCTCATACATAACGGACAGACCGCTCCCGTGTCAAACCAAATGAGGAAGTCTGTTGACTTGGTTTGGACCGATACAAAGAATATGCCCATGCTGATTCCGTGCATCTTCTGCGGTTGTCTTCTCTCCATAGAGCCAATGGGAAGCCGATCTTTCTTCTATCGTCACCAGTGAGATAAGCGAGAAGATACCTTCGTCACCCTGCGGCCCCCTTGTTTCGGGCGGCTTTTATATTTTCAATCTTAATTACTTGCCCGTCCTGCTGGAACCCGCGCGTACGATTTTCTCCGCAGCCAGTTAAAGCAGTAGCCAAGGCTGCACGGGGCGCCTCTACAGTCATCTGCACGATGTACTGTTCATGATACGGCGCCGCCCCTGGCTGATGTAGCGTGTGTCCGATATCGCGTCCGTACGGTAATTCCATCTAGTTGTATCGACCGTATCTCCAGTAAAGTCGTCACTGAATTACAGAGCGTAGCCACGCCGGGGCGCTTGTGCGTGTAGAACCCCGGATGCCAGGATGAGTAGAGCAAAAGATAGGAAGAGTTGGATCCGCTTCATGCGCTCCTCATTTCAGTTTGTCGATAGTTTTCTGAAGGTCAACGAACAGCCTCAACGCTATAGGTTTGACCCGCTGTTGGAATGAAGCTGAAGCCATGGCCTTCTGTGCGCGAAGCGATGATCTTGCCAGCGCCATTCTTAACCCGAATAGCTGGCCACGCGGTAGTCCCGGTAAGTCCGTGGACATGAACGGTGATGACTTGATCGCTTTCTGGTAAAGTCAGAATCGCTGAGGTAGTTTGGGCAACTGGATAGACGCAGATGCGTACCTTACTATCTACCTCTTCGAGCGTAATGCCAGAGCCGCCGATGAAAAGGGGCGTCTTGCCAGGCGGCAACCCAAAGTCTTTAAGAGTTTGATTGCCGGAGTAAATCTTCCCAGTATCAAAATCCATCCATCGCCCCGTGGGCAGATAAACATCTCGCGAATTTGCCGTGGCATAATCATCGCCGTAGAGCGGTGTTGCGAGCATGGAGTCACCAATAAGCCACTCATAAGCGCGGGTTGTTGCGTTCTCGCGTCCGTAGGCTTGCGGATCATTGGGATAGGCAATGGGAAGGGGCGTCATCGTCCAGGGATAACCGTCGGCATAGAAGCGTCGCGCATTGCTGAACAGGTACGGCGCGATGCGAGCATGAAACTTTGCTGACTGCAACATCACCTTGGCGACATTGGGTGCAAAGCTCCATGGCGGCTCGCCCATTCCCATCGAGCTATGCATCGCCGCCCACTGTGCATTGCGTATCATATAGGTTTCCAGGCGAGGGGTGCGATTAGTATGGAAGCGACTTTCGCCGAAAGTCCCTCCCACAATGTCCGGGTAGACAAATGGAAAGCCACTGTAAGCAAGGGCAAGCGCGTTAACAGGTCCACGGTCTTGGTTTTGGTTGTAGTTGAAATCATTGATACGGTGCAGGTCGCCATTGGAAGAAAGATATCCGTTACGTTCAATGACTAGTTGGCGCTGTGCCATCAGTCGATCGTTTGTGGGATCGACCTTGTCGTCCCGCAGACTGTAACCTTGGTAGCCGTAGAAGTCTTCCTTCCAGCCGTTAATGCCGAAGGTTTGCCACTTCTTGACAAGGCTCATGTACCAGTCAACCGCGGCGGTGTTTTGCGCATCCAGCAGGTAGTAAGGCTGCTTCGGCCAGCCTCCTTTGAAGACCTGCGCATTGCCATTCTTCATCAGGAAGTAACGGTGTGCAACACCTTCATCGGAGTACGGACCTCCAACAATAAAGGTGATTCGCAACCCAAGCATGACGGCAAGTTTGTCATCTAGAAAATGCTGTACTAGCGCGTGCGGATCTGGATACTTCTCTTTATCCCAAAGGCCAAAACTGGTAGTTTCATGCATCGTGTCTGGCTTGGAGGGCCAGAATCCGGAACCAATGACGACCCAACGTAGCGGATAACCGTCAGCAATGTAGTGATCGACACTATCGCGCACTGTAGTCGTATTCGTGTCCCACCCTAGTGCACCAAACGCCTCCCACCCGACACCGAAGGCCGGGTACTTGGGCATCCAAACCTTGTAACCTGCATCGTTGCGTGCTTTGAGGTAGGCGGCATAAATAGCGTGCGGATCGCCGAAGAAATAGAACAGTCGAACTTTGCTGGATGCCTGCTTTACACCTTGGACGATCTGTTGCGCGGAGGTGTGAACGATCTTGGTCGTGGGATCAATCAGCAGCTCGGCAAACTGCTGCTTGGGATAGATGACAAAATTACTGACCAGGCGGGTGGCTCCCTGACCCGAGAGAAAGTCATTGTCGGCGAAGCCAGTGACATCTGTATTGAACTGTCTGTTTGTGAGAGTAGAAAATTTAGCTTGCTCGACTGCATGATCGGCAAGTCCATAGGCGGGAGCGGCGCCTCCAGTAGCGAAACGAACCTCAGCACCCTGTACCTCAGGCTCTGCAAGCATCTCCGCCTGATGTGCTCCAAGCGTTATTGTGAGGCGAAGGTGTTTGCCTGCGGCGCTGGCCCCTTTGAGAACGCATTTCGTGGCAGAAGCTGCGCCGACGCGCTCAAAAGTAACAGGACTTCCGTCGAGCAGAACGCCGGCAGTGGCATCGGCAGCAACTACGGGATGCTTGCCATAAGAAAAACTGTAACGTCCTCCCTGCGATTCCATACGGAAGGTGATGCCGTCTGCATGGAGCCGAACGTTTTGCTCGGCATTCGCAGCCAACGCAGTAGCCATGAAGAAAATAGATGCAGTCGTTATACAACGCATCTGAAACGAAATTCGGTGCAATTGAAACACAGATGCCCCTCCAGATATAAAGCTAAATCAACGCGCCTGCATCAAGTCTGCTTAATGCAAGCGCGTTTGTTTTAGAAATGCAATTTGGCTGCGAGCTGTATTTGGCGAGCAGGTAAGGAACTCAGTATCACGCCCATGTTGGAGTTGGTATTCAGTCCATCCGACCCTGCGGTGAAACCAGTGCTCGGTTGACCGAGATTGGTTTTGTTGAACGCGTTGAATGCCTCAAGTCGAAGCTCCAGACTGGTTCGCTCGGTAATATGCGTTGTCTTGAAGACCGACATATCGAAATTCAGAACTCCAGGACCGCGCACCTGCGAATAGTATCGTGGCGTATTTCCGAATGTATAAGGGGCAGGATTGATGAAGGCTTGATCGTTGAACCATTTGGCACGTGTAGGATGCGCCACTCGAACGCTCATCCCCGGACGGAAGTTAGGTCGAGTAGCGATACCCGAGTTATTTGCCCCCGAGAATGCAAGCGGTCGTCCAGTCTCCGCTGTGATAACGGTGTTGAACTGGATTCCTCCAACCAAATGATCCAGCCATGCTGATTTATTGAGGAAACGTTGATTCTTACCGAAGGGCAGATCGTACAGCGCCGAGACTACACCCCGATGAGTCACATCAATTGCATCAACGCTGTAGTCTCCGTCGAAATTGTGGATATTTTGGATCGTGCCCCCAGTGCTGGAGATGCCCGTCGTCGTGGAAATATCGGTCGAGATGGGAAGATCCATCACCTTTCCATAGGTGTAGGAGCCCAATACCTGCAACCCACGCTGGGCTCGTCGCTGAACCGAGACGTAAAGGAAGTTGCCATCGAAATGGGCGCTTCGTGGATTACTGAGCACGACTGACTGCATGTATGGATAAGGCTTCAACAGGTTGGCGCGCGTAATAGTAGCGGCTCCCAATGTTCCTGGCACCTTACCGGCATAAGGATTCGGAACGGAGGCATTCAAGTAAGCTGCTCCCTCGCTGAAGTTGCTGGGATCGAGCACATCGATATTCTGATTTCCAAGATTAAAATGCGTGCCGTGATTGCCGAGATACGACACATCCAGCACCATCTGGTACGGCAGTTCCCGTGAAAGAGTGAGCGTGTACTGCTGCGATTGCGGATCTTTCGCGTCCGGCAGAATGTAGTATCCGGCCTGCCCCAGAAATGCATTCTGTCCGCCTGCGGCACCCAACGGCTGTGTCGCGGGAAAGGGCACCCCGTTCGCCAGCTTGAAAGCAGTGCCGTTAGTCGTGGCTGATCCATAGTTTGTGTTGAGAGAACCGAATCCGTTGAAATTTCCTGCAGCCTGGTCATACGAGACCTGCGCGGTAGTCGGATAGTAGATAGCAAATCCACCGCGAGCTACAGTCCTGTTGTCATTGGTAAGCACAAGAGCGAAGCCGACGCGCGGACCCCAGTCGTTCCAGTTCTCCTTAACGAAGTTACCGCCTTCACCATTAAGACCCGCATAGCGTACCGCGCCAAGATATCCATTCAGCGTATTCACGCGTGTAATGTCAAAGTCATCGATGCCATTATGCTTCTCATACGGTTGACGCTGATAGTCGTAGCGGAGGCCGAAATTGAGCGTGAGTCGTTGGTTCGGATGCCAATCATCCTGCACATAGCCGGCATACTGTTGCTGACGAAATGCAATTCCCTGTGCAAGTCCTACCGAGGCGCTTCCCACGGCTCCCGCCAGGAAACTGGCGTACTGACTTCCGGTGCCGGTGACGATCGTGGCGTCCGTACCTTGAGCCGTCTGGTTCGCGCTAAACGAGTATGCGCCCGAAGCATTTCCTGACTGGTTGTTATAGCCCTCAACAAATCGGCCATCGAATCCGACGTGCAGGGTATGGGAACCTATTGTCCGAGTTACATCGTCCACCAGTTCGATTGTTGTCGAAGCCCGGAAACCGATGGTTCCATTCAACGCGGTCAGGCCGTTGTTAAAAATAGGAGCTACGATTGGGCCGACGCCAGGAAGTCCGATCTTGGATGCGTAATTTTGATTCGCCGTTACAGCCTGAAAGGGAAAGTCCGACCGCAGGATCGCGAAACGAAGGTCGTTTATCAGCGACGGAGAAAAGATATGTGTCTCCGAGATCATCGCGTCGTAGTTTTGCAACGTATCGTTGCGATAGTAAAGCGGGCCATATCCCAGGTTTCCATTGTTCGTGAAGTTTTGGTAATAGGCATAGCGAGCCAGCAAGCTGTCCTTCTCTGAGACACGGAAGTCGATGCGGCCGAGGGCAGTCTTCTCTCTCGAAACGAGCTTTGGATCTGCGTAGTAGTTGTTGGAGTGGGTGCAGGAATCTCCTGCTTGATTCGACAGCGGATAAAACAGCGACTGCGCGGCCACAGCTACCGGATCCATATTACTGATCTTGTTTCCAGGATAAGCTGTACGCGGAGTTGTCGAAGAGCCGGTCGTGGGGTCATAGATGATCGTTGGCTGGCATACTTGCGTTCCGCCTGTAGTGACATAGTGGCCAAGATCGCTGAAGTCTCCGTTTCGCTCCTGCGCGGTAGGCACACTAGAGAGGTAAGGAGCTCCATTGACGAAGCGGTACTCTTCATAATTTCCGAAGAAGAACGCACGGTCCCGCTTGATGGGACCTCCGAATGTTCCGCCATAGTTGTTGAAGCGCAGTTCCGGCTTGCCCAGGGCGGGCTTGGGTATTGCGGTAGCCGCATCCAATGCATCGTTGCGAAAAAACTCGTAGAGCGAGCCGTGGAACTGGTTGCCGCCTGAACGCGTGATGACATTAATGACGCCACCCGAGGTATAGCCGAACTGTGCGGGAATAACGCCTGTCATGATGCGGAACTCCTGCACTGAGTCAGCCTTGATATTTATGGCCACCTCGCCGAGGTAGTTCTGTAGATTGCTGACGCCATCGAGCAAGTTATTGTTCCCGCCGGGTACGCCGCCAGAGATGCGGATAGCGGAGGCCTGCGTTCCGCGATTAGTGAAACCCTGGTTGGTGGCGCCTGCCGCAGACTCTACGCCGGGACTGAGAGTTGCGAGTGCGAGTACGCTTCGCCCATTCACCGGCAACTCCTGTACCGCACGTGTATCCACAGTATTGCCGATCTGAGCGTCAACGATGTCGAGTGCTGGAGGCGTGGCCTGAACATCCACACGGGTTGTCACGCTTCCTAATACCAGCTTGACGTTCGAAGTCACGTGCGCCGCGGCATCCACCACAATGTTCCGGACACTTGCAGTGGAGAAACCTTCCAGGGACACGGTAAGGCTGTACCTTCCCGGTGGCAGCGGCTGAGATTGGTAGTAACCGTTGCCGTCGCTGACGAGGTCTCGCGCAATGCCTGTACTGTCGTTTCGGAGGTTAACCTTGGCGCCAGCGACTACATCCCCACTGGCATCCGTGAGCGTTCCGCCCACATAACCAACGTCCTGCTGTGCATGAGCAGGCGTACTGGCAATCCATCCTACCGGGAGAAGAAAGAAGAAGGTCAACAGGTGACGAAGCACCTGCGACGGAAATTTCACCTGCACATGGGTTATATTGGCGTTCATCGATGTAATATCCTCTTACTGTGATGTAAAGCGGTTAACCTTTACTAAATAAGACTCAGAAACGACGGCGTTCTCCAGAACGCAGTAATACTAATGATATGTTGACGGGCTTGTCAATCGCTTAATCTCTAGTGCAAGCTGTTTCTGTAATTCTGGCATTTCGTCCGCATCCCCAATATCCATCACGTATTCCGAGGTATCTATGAAATCTTTTATTTCGATCATTGCCTGCGCTCTGGGCGGGTTCCTGTTATCCCCGCCCTCCTTGGCGCAGGGCCCCCCAACTAATTCTGCGGAAGCAGACTTCGCACAGCTAAGTCACTATCGCGAAGCAAACCTCCAGATGTCACTGTCAGGCACGAAGATCAAGGTAGTGTTCCTGGGAGATTCCGTGACGGAGCGCTGGGGCTCTCTCTCTGGTAAATGGTTTGCCGACCCCGGCTGGGTGAATCGCGGAATTGGTGGACAAACGAGCTCGCAATTATTATTGCGGGAGCGCGACGATGCGCTCAACCTTCATCCGTCCGCAATTGTTCTTGAAGCCGGATCGAACGACATGCGTCTGGGCTTTACGCCAGAGGCGATCCGCGATCATTTCCTGACCATGGGGGAGCTTGCCCAAGCTCACCATATTGCTATCTTTGTGACAACCATGACACCTACGTGCGACTGCTTCCGTCCACTCTCTGGGCTGCGCACGGTAAGTAGAATTCACGATTTGAATCGGCTACTGGCAGCAATGTGCCTGGAGAGGCATTGGACTCTGATCGATATAAACACTCCACTTGCCAACGCCAGCGGATATATGCGAAAGGAACTCACTGTAGAGGGAGTCCATCCCAACGACGCGGGCTACGCCTTGATCGCGCCTCCAATAGAACGGGCATTGCACGCATATCGATTGAAGAAACCTTAAGTGGACGAGTTTATCGCTTAACATATAGACTTCTGCCTGCATCTGATCCCTGAGATTTCAGGGGGACAGTACACTTGCGAACGGGCAACGATGTAAGCATGCATAAGACTTGGGAGCAATGGCAGTGAGAGAGCTAGATCTGCAGCAGATTGTAGGAGACCTGGTTGTCGTGGGCGGAGGTCTGGCCGGCGCATGCTGCGCTATTACGGCAGCACGACAAGGGCTGCATGTAACGCTCGTGCAGGACCGTCCCGTGCTTGGAGGAAACTCCTCGAGTGAAGTGCGGCTCTGGGTGCTTGGAGCTACCTCGCACATGGGCAACAATAACCGCTGGGCTCGCGAAGGCGGCGTGATTAACGAGATCCTCGTTGAGAATATGTGGCGCAATCCCGAAGGAAACCCAGTGATCTTCGACTCGATTGTGCTGGAGATGGTGATCGCAGAGGCAAAGATTACTCTGCTTCTGAACACCGCGGCTCACAGTCTCACCATGTGTGATGCTGACACGATTGCTCAGGTACAAGCGTTCAATAGCCAAAACCAAATCTCCTACGCACTTGAAGCTCCTCTGTTTGTGGACGCTTCCGGCGATGGCATCCTTGGCTTTCTAGCAGGTGCAGAGTTTCGGATGGGTGCGGAGGCAGCTTCGGAGTTTGACGAGCGCATGGCATCATCCGAGCCGGAACATAAGCTGCTTGGCCACTCTCTGTATTTTTACAGCCGCGATACCGGGCAGCCAGTTCGCTACATCCCTCCAGCGTTCGCGTTGAAGGACATCACAAAGATTCCGCGTTATCGAGAGCTGCGAGTCTCCGACTCCGGTTGCCGCCTTTGGTGGCTTGAGTACGGTGGCGACCTGGACACCGTGGGCCAGACCGAAGAGATCAAATGGGAACTTTGGAAGGTTGCCTATGGCGTCTGGGACTACATCAAGAACTCCGGAAACTTTCCCGATGCGGAGTGCCTGACGCTCGAATGGATGGGAATGATACCCGGTAAACGGGAGAGCCGCCGTTTCGTCGGCGATATGATGTTGACTCAAAATCATATTGTCGAGCAGACAATCTTCGAGGATGCCGTCTCGTTTGGCGGATGGGCAATCGATCTGCATCCGTCCGATGGCGTCTTCAGTCCGCAGGCCGGATGCACGCAGTGGCACTCGAAGGGCGTCTATCAAATTCCATACCGCACGCTTTACAGCCAGAGCGTGCGAAATCTGTTTTTATCTGGCCGCCTCATCAGTGCGACACACATAGCTTTCGGTTCCACGCGCGTTATGGGAACGTGCGCACATAATGGCCAGGCAGTGGGCATGGCGGCTGCGTTGTGCACAGCGCGGAGCCTGACGCCTCGTGACCTGTTGGAACCTAGTCGCATGCAATCTCTGCAGCAGATGTTGCTACGCAGCGGGCAGCATATCCCCGGTGTGCGCCTGAAAGATAACGACAATCTTGCACATGAAGCCGCCATCACCGCCTCTAGCACTTTCAAACTTGCGGCGTTTCGCTCCAGCGGAGAACTCGCAACTTCCGAACGATCTCATGCCTTGCTGCTCCCTGTGGCGCAGGGTGTAATGCCAACGGTAACGTTAGAAGCGCGAGTGCGAAAGAAGACAATCGTCCATGCGCAGTTGTGGAGCTCGTCGCGCGCTGGAAATACGACTCCAGATATTCTGCTGGCATCGATCGACGTGCCCGTAGTGCCGGGGGAGTCCGTTCCCATACCTTTGGACTTTCACATCTCCATGCAGGAAACTTCGCATGTGTTTGTGATTGTGCCTCCCTTCAGCGATGGCGCACTATACTTGAGCTGCGCGAATGCGCCAGGTGTCATGACGCTCTCTCAAAAGATGAACGCCGCAGTTGCGAAGAGCCCGGTACAGACTCCACCAGAGGACTCTGGCATCGACACCTTCGCCTTCTGGCTGCCAGAGCGCAGGCCGGCGGCACGAAATCTAGCTGTAAGAATCGAGCCGCCCATCGATCTATTTGGCCCGGAGATGGTAGTAAACGGATTTGCGCGACCGTGGTGTGGAGTGAACGGATGGGCGCCTGATCCAACAGATATGACACCAAAGCTGCAGCTGGCCTGGGATACTCCGCAACGCGTAAACGAGATTGCAATCACCTTTGATACGGACTTTGATCATCCGATGGAGTCTGTGCTCTTGACACATCCCGAGTATGTGATGCCTGGATGTATCACCGCCTTTCGCGTGAGGACCTCCGAAGGACAGACGTTGGCAGAGGTAAATGAGAATCACCAGACACGCTGGCATCTCACCTTGAAGGAACCGCTCCTTACTCGAGGAATCACCATAGATGTGCTGGCATACGGACCTGCTGTGCCTGCGATTTTTGAGGTCTCCTGCCGGTAAGAGGTTCATGTGTCCAAGCCTGTTCGATCGAATCCGTGGATGATAGTGGCACTGCTCTTTGTGGTGGCGCTGCTTAATTATTTTGATCGGCAGAGTCTCTCCGTTGTAGCGCCGCGAATGCAGGCCCAGCTCCATCTCTCCGACACAGGATACGGACACATCGTCAGCCTGTTTCTGCTTGCCTCTGCATTTGCCTACGCTCTTTCAGGATTTGTCAGCGATGCTATAGGCACACGCAAAAGCATGACGTTGTTTGTTGCGTTCTGGTCATTAGCTGAGGCGGCCACAGCATTTGCAAGTTCCATCTTCCTGCTCGGACTTGTGCGCTTCTGCCTGGGGTTGGGGGAGCCAGGATTATGGGTGGCCGCTCCCAAGGCCGTCGGTGAAATGTTCGAGAAGAAGCAGCGCAGTCTCGCCATCGGTATCTACACCATGGGCGCTACCGTGGGAGCCGTTGTCGCCATTCCCACCATCGTCGCAGTCACAGTCCATCTACCATGGAGATCCATCTTCCTGATCGATGGTGCAGTCGGTCTTCTATGGGTCCCTGTGTGGTGGTTCCTCTACCGCGACACAGTACCAGACAGTAAAACTGTAAAGTCTGCGAGAGGCCGCGGGATGGTACGAGAACTCCTTGCGCGTCCCGAGACATGGCAACTACTCATCGCTCGTGGCATGACGGACCCCGTCTGGTACTTTTACCTTTTCTGGTTTCCAAAATATCTATTAAGCGTCCGCCATCTCACGGACTCACAGATGGCAAATTATGGCTGGGTGGTCTATTTAGGAGGAGGCGTAGGCACGCTCGTGGGCGGCCTGCTCTCGGGCACAATGATCCGCCGCGGCATGGAGGCCGGTCTCGCATACCGACGTGCAATGAGCTGTTCAGCCGTACTTGTACTGATAAGTCCATTCGCCTTCTTTGCCCCTAGTCTGTTGACGGCGGTTCTGGTGGCGTCGGTCGTCGCGCTCGCGCACATGGCATGGCTGATCAATTTGACCTCGGTCCTGCTGGAGGTATTTCCCCTCGCACAAGTTGGCAAGGCAGCGGGATTCGTCGCAGCGGGCAGCGCCCTGGGGGGCATGGTATCGAGCGAGATCATCGCCTACTTCGTGACGCACGGGGGCTATCGACCGGTATTCTTCCTGATGGCGATCATGCATCCGCTTGCGCTCGGACTCTTGTGGACTGCCTTCCGTGGCAAACCCCTCGAATCCGAGCTTTCGCCTCTTCAGGAAAATCTCGTCTGAGACTCTACGGCAACTCCGTAGCGAACATCTTTTGCACGGCCTTCCAGCTATCTCTGTGCTCTCTCTCCATGTTTACAACGCCCCACCGGCGTATGCCGTCGGCGGGCGTTCCTTTGATCAGGGAGCGATAGTCGTTCCATGTCCACAGCGAACCGCCGATCATCCATGGCCGGACCTTCATAGCCGTAACAGCATCCTCAATATTGCGGATGCGTTCCGGGTCATGCAGCCCCGGTTCACCCATCCGTCCAAACTCAGTCACAAAGATCGGCTTGTTTGGGTAAAGCTCATGCGCACGATCGAAGCGCTTCGCATATTCTCCGTACACATTAATGGAGACGAAATCGGAGTATTGGCTCGCCTCATCGCTGCCACTCTTTACCGCTGGATCGCTGGTATAGCGCGAAGCAAAGGTAATCAGCCGCGTCGGATCGAGGTTCAACGTGTAGGAACGCATGTCCCGCGTCCACGCGATACCCTCTTTCATATACGACTCGTATTCATTGCCAACGCTCCATGCGATCACAGAAGGATGGTTCCAATCTGCCTCCATCATCTCGCGCATCTGTTGCTTCCACAGGGAACGGATGCCCGGGTCAGCCATCTGCCAGGCACTCATGTTCCAGTTGCCAGCCTCCGGAATCAATAGGATGCCATGCCGATCCGCGAAGTCGAGCAGCGATTGCGCCTGGGGATAGTGGGCAATCCTCATCATGCGCATGTTGTCCGCCAGCATGTCGCTCATGTCGCGTTCTACGATGGCATCAGATTCGCGCAGACCTTCCTTGGCATCTTCGCTGACACGATTAGCTCCAAACAGATGTACAGGACGTCCATTGAGCAGTAGTTCCGTTCCCTGCACGCGAATCTCACGCACTCCAATGTGCGACTTCCATTCATCTCCAGGCAGATGAAGCTCTGCATCGTAGAGGAAGGGATCGCGCACACTCCAAAGGTGCGCATGTGCAAGTTTGCCGCTCCAGGTTACCTCGCCATCGCTGTTAGCGGCGACCCGCACAGATCGAAAAACAACTGCGACTCCGGCCACGTTGCCGCGAATCGTCGCAGGTACTGGCCTGATACCGCCGTTATGAACTGTTGCCCGAACGGTGATCGTTGCATCGCCTGTAGCGAGGTTAGGCTTCGCGTCTACCTTCAGATTCCGAAAGTAGACAGCATCGCTAATAAGCAGACTAACCGGCCGAATGATACCGCCATACGGCATCCAGCCTACGATAGTGGCGCGCCCCGCCCTCAGTTCGGTGGATGGATGTCCAGCGGCAAGCGCAGGAATCGAGGTCAGGGTCGGAGTGTTGTCGACGTCGACGAGCAGATGATTCGTTCCCTCTCGAAGCAAGCCGCTGACGTCAAACTCAAACGGCGTATACCCACCTTCATGCGTGCCAAGATGCTTCCCATTCAGCCAGACCTGTGCCACGTCGTACACAGCGTCGAAATGCAACCGAACTATCTGGCCTTTACGGAGGGCAGGTGCATCGAAGTCACGCTCGTAGATCGCATGACCGATGTACTTCTCATATCCCTTCTCTACCGGCCAACAGTGAGGCACTATTACCGGATGCTCTGTGGCGTCGAGGGTAGTGCGAAAACTCCAGCCGGCTCCATCGAGATCGATGGCCGTAGCTGCGCACAGAAAGGAAGGAAAAGCGTACAGACAGCCACTGAGCACCAGGGCAACAAGAAGACGATTGCGCATCGTAAGAACCTCACTCCAAGTCTCGCGTGAAAGATCAAAGAATCGGTGCAAACGCGATTTAGGTTAATCGATTAATTGATTAGAGCTGCTTCTGTCAATAAAAGACTGCTTGAATCAAGCAGTCTTTCCCCGCATCAGCTCATACGGCAAAAGAATTCGCTGTGGTCGCGTCTCTGGCTTCTCAATCGAATCAATCAGTAGATCGGTGGCGAGTTCGCCCATGCGATACGTTGGGATCGCTAGTGTCGTAGGTATGGGACGAAGGTGATCACCCGAGATCGAATTGCCGCGGCTGAGCACCGCCAGATCCTGCGGCAACGATATTCCCCGCTCTTCCGCGTAGTCATAGAGGTAGACCAGCATCTGATCGTCTGCGGTGAAGATGGCAGTCGGACGGTTACGCTTCACGCGGAACCAGCGGTCCAGGATGGTGAATGCCTGTCCCATATCGTACTGCGTACAACCAATCCGTTCTGCACTCAGCGTAAGTCCGTGGCCGGCCAGTCCATGGCGCAGTCCCTTGACGAGATGGTTATGCGTAGGCAGCGTTGACAATCCACTGAGAAACGCAATGCTGGTGTGACCATGCTCAACCAGGTACTCGGCCGCCGCCGTGCCGATGGCGATGTCGTCCACACCGACATAGTTGATCGAGGCATCGCCATAATAGGAATTGATCATCACGAACTTGATCTGCGCGGTCTGCAACTCCGCGATCGCCTCCTCCGCATCCTTGGTGGTGCAGGAACGGGTGTTAATGAGGATCAGGCCGTCGGTAAAGCGGCTCTCCATAATCTGATCGCGCGTAGCCCGCCCCGGTCTTCCCGAAGGCGAAAATACAAGCAGGTTATAGCCCCGACGCATCAAGGTGCTCTGAATGCCGGACAAGGCCTGGGCTATGAATCGGTTGAAGAAGATCGGATCGCGAAGCGGAACCACCAATCCGAGCAGTCTGGTGCGGCGTTCGGCCAGCGCCTTGGCCAGTTCATTGGGATAATAGCCCATCTCCGCGGCGATGCGAACGATCTTCTTGCGCGTTGCCGCACTCACGCGTGTTGACTCCGACTTATTCAACGCGATCGAGACGGCGGCAGTGGAGACGCCAATCCGTTTCGCAATATCGGACAATCTAGGCACAAACGTGCTCTTCATCGCATCCTTCTCGGTGTGCAAACTCACAGTGGCTGTGCGCTATCCATCCTAATGCACAAAGAGACCGCTCCGCTCACATTTTGCTGGTTTAAGATAGATCAAGCGGCTAACTTCAAAGAAATATTCATTATTTCAGAAATTTGACATAACATGGATCGCGCATACGGATGGTACGAGTCCACGATGCAAACATGCTCGGGAAAGGTACGGAGCCAATCATGTCGATTAATCGCAGAGGATTTATGGGACGCATCGCCTTGGCGGCTGGCGCGTTAGGCCCATGGACGCCCAAGTCTCTCCTGGCGGATGAAACCTCTCATCCCACCCTCGAATCAGCATCCCCCGCAGCAAGGCAGCATCACGAGCACGATCCGGCTTCGAGCAGAAAAAAGGGATATATCCGGCCGAATACGATCCAGATCGTCCAGCAAAGCTATGATCTGATCGTTGTTGGAGGCGGCATCTCCGGCGTATGCGCCGCAATCAGCGCCGCGCGTAACGGGATGCATGTGGCCCTGGTGCATGAGCGATCCATGCTTGGCGGCAACTCCTCCAGCGAGGTCCGGCTGTACCCGGAAGAGACCTGTGGCTTCAGTACATGGGTCAAGGAGGCCGGCATCCTCGAAGAGATGTCCGTCGAAGAACGGGCCCGCAACTGGGAGCCGTCCATCGAAGGGCTCATGAACTCGCAATGGGACCTGGTGCTTTACGAATGGGCGAGGCGCGAAAACAAACTGCACCTCCTTCTAAATACCACCATGCGTGAAGTAGAGATGAAGGATGAGTCACACATTCTCGCCATCCATGCCGCGCAGCTTGGAACCGAGAAGGGTTTCATCCTCGACGCGCCTCTCTTTGTCGACGCGTCCGGCGACGGCGTTCTGGGATACAGGGCTGGCGCCGCATTCCGTTGGGGATGCGAAGCGCGATCAGAGTACGGCGAGCATCTGGCGCCTGCCGAGCACAACGAAAACCTGATGGGAAACACTCTCTTCTTTCGTGCCCGGGATACGGGCAAGCCCATCGAATTCAAACGCCCGGAGTGGGCAGCCACATTCGATACCGAAGCAGACCTCACGCATCGTGGGCATGGCTTCATCGAAGGAGGATACTGGTGGATCGAAGTAGGTCATCCTTTGCATCCCATTCGCGATAACGAAGAGATCCGCGATGAAGCTCTGCGCCAACTACTCGGCGTATGGGATCACATCAAAAACCACTGCACCGAATCGGACATTCGCGAACGAGCGAGAAGTTACGCACTGGAGTTCGTCGGTTTCTGGCCCTATAAACGTGAGTCTCGCAGGGTCATAGGAGATTCCGTCCTGACAGAGAAGGATATTCGTATGCCTTCGGTTCGCCCCGATGACATCGCCTACGGTGCCTGGGGCGTAGATATTCACGTCTCCGGCGGCATTGAGACGAGGCAAACCGAGCCCTACCCCGATCCTCGGAGCGACGCCAACTTCGCCGAGCGCGGAACCATTCCCTACGGCATTCCTCTACGCGCCTGCTACTCAAAAAACATTCACAATCTGCTCACCGCAGGCCGTCCCATCAGCGCAAGCTATGTTGCCTTTGCTTCCTCCCGCGTACTGCCGACCGGCGCAATCGTAGGCCAGGGAGTCGGTGTTGCAGCAGCCCTATGCAAGCAGTATGCGTGCGAACCAAGCGTCATCGCCCGGGACCACGCCTTCGAGCTGCAACAGATCCTGCTACGCCAAGACGCCTCTATCCCTGGGGTAGTCAATGCAGATAAAAATGATCTAGCCAGAAGCGCACAGGCCACCTCCAGCAGCAATGCGCGGCTCTCCTTTCCGGAGTCGGATGCTTTTCATGCTGCGGCGTTACCCCTCGGTCAACTCTTTCCGGTCTCGACTAATCAGCTAGACAGTGTTGAACTCCTGCTTCACTCAAAGGCGCAGACACCCACAACCGTAAAGCTCTCACTATGGAAGGCGCAATCGGTCTGGGATCTTCGACCAACTAAGGTGCTGACGACTTCTTCGGCAACCGTTCAGCCACAGCAGAGAGGATACGTCTCCTTCCCTCTGAATTTTCATGCCGAACCCGGCAGCCTCTACTTCATCCAGATAGGCGCGAATCCAGAGATAGCCTGGTCGCTCTATACCGACAAAATGGGCGTTCCATCCCTTGTTCCCGCAGGCACAACTCCCGCCGATGATCCTGGCGGCTCGATGTGTCGGCCCCTGACCCGGGGCAAGTCGTTTGCGATGCGCGTGACGCCAGAGCAACGCCCCTACACCGCCCAGAATGTAGTTACCGGGACCAACCGTCCGGATAGGTGGACCAATATCTTCAAGTCTGACCCAAAGCAGGCCTTACCTGCTTGGATCGAGCTCAACTGGCAAAAACCTGCTCGCTTTAATCAGATACAGCTCACCTTTGATACGGACCTGAACCGGCGCACGTCTCTGCCAATGTTTCGCAATCCAGACTGCGTGAAAAGCTATACCATTGCGGTTCTTCAGCACGGTGGATGGAAGACAGTGGTGGTGGAAAAAGATAACTACGCTCGCCGTCGCGTCCACACCATCGAACCCACAACCGCAGACAAGATTCGCGTTTCGATCTACGAAACAAACGGTGCCATGCAGGCTCGAATCTATGAAGTTCGCGTCTACAACGAGGAGAGAGCGTAAATCCGCGTCCTCCGAGGGGTGCCCCAAACACTTGGCTTGCCGAAGCCGGACTTCTGCAAGCCAAGTGGAATCAATCGCTCGTGCCAATCCATCTGAATCATAGGGTTGGGTTTCCACGATAGCCGATAATACACTCATTGTTAGGTTGAGATGCTAGTGCCGCAAGGCATAGGGGTTCAAGTCCCTCGTCCTCACCATCCTTTTACATCAATCCGTTACGATCGACCCTCAAAATCAGCCTTCTTGTTTTGGGACTGCAGCGGTCCGTCAGCGATTTTCAGTGTTGACTTCGGCTATGAGTTAGGCAAGGTGGCGGTACGACGGCGTTGGACGCGCCGTGCCCCTGACCATTAGCAAGTGGAATCTTACTAATGGCTGACCTCGATATATCCCCGTCTCAATCTGTGCGCAAGTGCCGTTCGCCGTGCGGCGACAACTTCATACATGGCTTATCAGGTAGTCGGCTACAGTCTGGGGATAGCGGAACATGCGAGCGGCCGGCGAAGCTAGAACGCGGCTTCACGGGAGAGTTCATTAGGAAGGTTCTAACGCCCCTGATAGACGCTCCACATCACAGCAATGCATGGGGTGCGGTAACATGCACGCCCATCAGACGAAAGATCATTGTTGCGACGTAGCCACGGCAGGAAGCCGAGCAGTCTGACAAGGAAGGGTTTGATTACTCATCTCGAAAGTCAGCTCGCTGCGAAGCATCGGTCAGGCAAAAACCGCATGGCTGGCCATTAGCCAAAGATACTTCGATCGCTTCCGCACACTGGATCGGCGGACTGTCAGGAATCACGTTCGTCGATTTAACTAAGCCTGTTGTAATAGACCTCTATCCGCAGACTCAATATGGGATATCAGGTTGGTAAGGAGATCGTGAACACCCGAGGTTGGGCTCTTTAATTGTTGTCATGTTTAGGGACGGCCGATTCCCTGCCCTACGATAGTAGTGCTTCTGCGTAAGCCCTAGCAGCACTTCGCTCACAAATAACTGCGGCACTGCGTTACCCGCATGGCGACTACACGGGCAACATCTTCCGGCTGGACTTTCTTGTCAGAATTGCCACCACTACGTCCAAAATTCGTGTTGACCGATCCGGGGGCGATGACGGAAACACGAATATTGTGCTGCCGCAACTCTTCGGCCACGGAATAGGTTACTCCATTCAAACTCAAACTCCATTTTGAGGCCGAGTAGGCCGCCCCGTTTGCGAGGGAATTATGCCCGGCGAGCCCGGCCTACGGGTGCATCCCGAGGTTCTGGCTGTCATGCCAGAAGGTTGGCATCGATCTGAGCGAAGCGATGCCTCAAAAGCTGACGCAGGAACTGGCCCGGGAAGCGCAGTTGCTCATCACGATGGGCTGCGGAGACAAATGCCCCTATGTTCCAGGGCTAACGCCGGTATGATTGACCTCTACCCGACCCTAAAGGCCGTCCTCTGGATGAAGTGCGTGCCGTACGAGAGGACACCCGTAGTCGGGTCTCAACACTCGTGAATACTGAAGGGTTCACAAAGGATTAGCCATAGATGGAATTAACGATTGGAGATGACTTCCGGATTTGTCGGCAATCCGGTTGTAACCGGCTGACACCATACAGATCACGCAATCACTTTATCTAAGAGCTTTGGCCGTCGCCCACCGCGCCACATCCACAATTCCAACGACTCCTAAGTGGACGGAAGCTGTTATTACTTTGAGGCACTGGGCCGGCCGGATCGCTTAGAGATTGCGCTCTTCGGCAATCGCGGAACAACCTGAACGCCCGCCCAAAGCGTTGCGATCGTTTGCTCGACCACGAGAGTCTGGTCAGTCAAGCCAGGCACAGCCCCTTGGATGACCATGAGTGTGGCGAGGCCAAAGATAGTGAACCACCAGGTGTGGGCTACTACTATGTCACTACTTGGCAATCCTTCATCCCTGGCAACATCGAAAAAGAGCTGCACGAAACGACCGAACAGCGGCGCGCCAATGTCGTTGATGTATTCCCCAGCGCGGACGCCGTTGCGGTTCTCAGGCCCGAAGAAGACGTTACGGAACTGCTGTGGATGGGCAGTGCAGAATTGAATCAAGCCGCGTGAAGTGGCAAAAAGACGCTCTTTCGGTGCAAGATGTTTAGCTGCAATCGCGTCGAAGTTCTGAACCAGCAGCCCGATCGTCTCGCTGCTCAACTCGGCAAGAATGTGCCATTTGTCAGGAAAATGCTGGTAGATCACGGCGTGCGTATAGCCGATCTCTTTAGCGATCGCACGAAGCGTCACGGCTTCGTAGCCGCGATCGGCGAACATTTTGCTAGCGGCCGCAAGGATTTCGCCCCGCAGCCTTTCCTTACGCTCTACCCGACGACTTGGTGATGTGGATGTCACTTCAATAGCTTAGCCCCTTTTGACGATTTTTGCGACCTATTGTTTATTTATAACCATAGGTTATGTTATAACCGATGGAGAACAGGGCGAGCATAGCCGGCAACGCTTTCGGCATAGACGGCAGATGACGCTTCGCCGAGGAACAGTTTTGCGCCCCTACGCTACCGCAGAAATCCCACGGAACCGTCGGACGCTAGCTGCATAAGTTTCATCAAGGAGGACATTATGGAAGAAGTTAACGAACGCATCGCGCAGAACAAATATGCACGAATGGCGGGATTGATGTATCTGCTGGTAATTGCCGTCTTCGTCACAGGACTGTTTCTGAGGTCCAGCGTCGAAAAGAGCGGCAACTTTATAGATTCCTCGCACCGGATCGCCTCTTCCGAGCACGTATATCGGATCGGTGTTTCGGTCCAACTGAGTACGATGCTCCTGGCGCTTTGGCTGGCGATCAGCCTTTACGTAGCTCTTCGCCCCGCAAATCGGAATCTTGCACTGGGCGCGTTTTCATTCCGATTGAGTGAGATTGTTCTTGGCTCTATGTGGATCGTCCTGCAATTTCTCTCATCCTCCGTTCACATTGCTGCAGATCACGCAGGCATGTTCAGCGTGGGGCAGTTGAGTGAGCTTTCAGAGTTGATATCCCAGGCAGCAGCAAATTCCCTAAACGTTAGCGCCATCTTCATGGGGATGGGATCGACCATCTTCTTCTATCTCTTCCTTCGGTCCGGCTACATTCCGAGAGCACTGTCCGGGCTTGGTATCTTCGCTTCTCTGTTGGTGATTGCAGCGTGCTTCGGGAAGCTCGTTTTCCCGGAGTACACGAGCATCTTGGACGTTGCCTTTATCCCGACAGGACTTTCGGAAGTGACAACCGGTTTGTGGCTGATGGTTAAGGGGTTGAACCAGGAGTCCCCAGCACTCAAAGCGTGAAGAGTATCCCTTCAAGAAACGGACAGGAGAGATCCAGGGACGATTTGCGGTGCAAAAGCGCCACCCTGTCATGGCACAGCGGTTGATGCGTTTACGAGCGCGCAAGCGTTAATCAGCTCAAAATATACAACCACTGAATAATTTGCAACCAATGGTTAGTAGAGACCTCTAATCGTCAGGTCGCGCATTTGGATTAGCGGCCATATACGCGACAAAGGGAGGATGCGATGAAAGTTCTAGTGATTGGAGCAGCGGGCAAGAGCGGAGAGGCGCTGGTAAATGAGGCGTTGGCGGCCGGACATATGGTGACGGCTTTCGTGCGCGGTGCCGCGCAGTACAAGAAGGTGAACGTCAGAGTTGTTGCGGGCGACGTGCTGGACGCGGCCGCGGTCGACGTTGCGGTCGCCGGACAGGATGCGGTCATCGACGCGCTGGGCGGCAAGACGCCATGGAAAGTGACGACGATGGAAACGCGCGCGGCACACAATATTGTGGAGGCGATGCGGCGCAGTGGCGTACGGCGGTTGCTGAAGATTTCGGTGGTGGGTGCGGGCGAGAGCGTTAAGAACGCCGGCTTCTTCAACAAGCACCTGCTCATGCGGACGTTTCTGCGGGGTCTGCTGGTAGACAAGGCGGGCATGGAGGCCGAGATCGAAGGCAGCAATCTGGACTGGACGCTCGTGCGACCGCCTATGTTGACTGACGGCGACAAGACCGGCATTGCCAGGGTGCTGAGCACGGAGGGCGGCGAGAAAGCGCACAAGATTACGCGTGCCGATCTTGCGGCCTTCATGGTGAAGGAACTCGAAAGCGGTCGGTATGTGCGTCAGGCCGTGACCGTGACGACCACCTAGCAAGGCTGCCGCGAAGATCAACCACCTCTCTCATCGAGGCGATCCGATCGGCAATGTAGAGGCCTATAGCGATTCATGCGACAGATAGCTGTGGAAGCCCACGGAACTAGCGGAGTGCTAGCTGCGCAACTCACAAGCTCTGGCGTTCGCATCAGAGCATCACCTTCGTTCTAACAAGGAGAAAACGAGCATGTATTTAGTCATGGGCATTACTGGAAATGTTGGGGGCGCCACCGCGCGGTATCTGTTGAAGCAAGGCAAACAGGTGCGAGCACTTGTGCGCAATCGCGAGAAAGCAGCGAAGTGGGCAGACCAAGGCGTGGAGTTGGTCAAGGGAGACTGGAACGATGCGACAGCCATAGCGGCGGCGCTCAAAGGTGTTGAGGGCGTGCTTGTTATGTTGCCGACTGTATGGGCACCCTCGCCTGATTACAGAGAAGCAAAGGGCGTGATTGCTAACTATGTCGAGGCTCTGACCAAGGTAGTGCCCTCGCGGGTGGTGGCACTCTCGTCGATGGGCGCGAATAGAACAAGTGGGATAGGGATGATCACGGCTTTATCACTTTTGGAACAAGGTTTTCGCAGCCTGCCATCTCCGGTCGCATTTGTGCGCGCAGGCGGCTTCTTCGAAAATTTTCTTTTTGGCTTAGAGGCCGCCCAGGGCGGAACACTACCGGTCTTCTACAATCCTACAAACCGGAAATCAACAATGGTCGCGTCAGACGACATCGGCGCAGAGGTGGCGACCCTTCTGACCGGGCCGGCGTGGTCAGGGCATCGCGTCATCGAGCTGGGTTCGATGGTAAGCGCGGATGAAGTCGCCGCACAATTAGGTGAAGTCCTGACACTCGACGTAAAAGCCTTTGCAGTCCCGCGTGCAGGGTGGGCGGAAGCGTTCGAGCAGTTCGGCATCCCGAAGGGCCACACGGGGCCTGCCGAACAAATGTATGAGAGCGTTAACGCCGGATGGATGGACCTCGGAGTCGCGGGGACGGAGCACGTAGCGGGTACGACGTCCGCACGCGATGTGTTTGCGGCTGCACAGAACGCCGTCAAGGCGTAAGTCCGGGCCAAGCTGAATCAGCTCGGTTCTTTGGGAACTGCGGCGCTAACGCCAAGAAAGATCTAGGTCAAACATGAAAGTTCTCGTTTTGTGTGCAACTGGCGGAACCGGACGGCTGATCGTCCGCGACGTCCTGGTCTTCCCATCAGAGCATCATCTTCGTTCGAAGAAAGGATCGTTTTATGTCAAACTTCCCCACGCCGCTTGAAGAAATCCTTCATCACAACGTTATTAAGAACAACAAAACAGGCGGCCCGGCGCTTGATGTCGGGCAAATGAAGTTGCTCTGGAGGGCTTTGGGAGAAAACACGGGCTACACGTTCTCTATCTTCGAGAGCACGTTCGCGCCGGGCATGGGTATTCCACTTCATAAGCACCCATTTGCGGAGTTTTTCTATGTACTGGAAGGCACTCTGGCAATTGGGTATTGGAACAACCAGGGTGTCACTGAGTGGGACTTGTGTGAAGCCGGGGAAAGTCTGCTGGTGCAGCCCAATGCGCCTCATACCTTCTTCAATAAGAGTGAACATCCGTGCCGCGTGCTGAGTGTGTCAACGTATCACCACGAGCGGATGATGAAAGATGCGGTGCATCCGGAGGGCAGGACAGATTTCCTGCCGGCTGAGCTCACTCAGGCCGATCTTCAGAAGTTGACGAAGTCCATGGAAAAGACCCAGACATTCCTTGTCGCAGACCATGCTTAGTATCGGCCATCTCTTGAGTTCACCTTTGAACTCAAGAGATGCACCGCGCGCTGTGAGAGCGACATAAATGGTAACCAAAAGGCAGCTGCGTTGTGAGTTCACCCGTCACCTCGACCAAACCTGGCAGTGCCCTAAGTCTATACGAACGTATGGGTGAGCGGACGACGCAACCCTTCGCCTTGCACGTCCTTGATATGCTGGGCCCGATTAAAGGATCATTCGTAATAGCCGTGGCCGCAGGCACCGGAGGACTGGCAGTCGTCGCCGCCACCGATCGGGATGCACAGGTTCTAGCAACCGATCTCAACCCGGCGATGATCGAGCGTACGCAGGAGCGGTTGCGCCCGTTCAGTCTCTGTCAAGCCGAAATCATGGACTTCCAATCTCTCACTGTCGCTGATGCGACCGCGGATATTGCGATGTCAAGCTTTAGCGTGCTCGCTTATCAACATGCAGCAAGAGGCCGCGAGATTTCTTCACACCGAATTGAAGGATGGGCCAGTTCCGGCGCGTGACCTGCTTTCCAAAGCAAAGAAAGATTTCGGTCTGACGGAGCGAACGTTGCAGCACGCAAAGGAGAAATTGGGCATCCAATCGCACCTGCGGCACTCCAGAGCGGATACTACCGCGAACGAGTACATGCAGGAGCTTCCGGAGAGCGTGCAGCAAAGGTAGGAACGGTCTTCGCGATGCTGACCACTGACGGGTCGCAAATGGTGGATTGAAGATTTGCCACCAAATGCCACCAAACTGCTTTCTTCGATGGCTGTAACTTGTTGATTTTATGGTGGGCACAGCAGGATTCGAACCTACGACTTCCACCGTGTGAAGGTGGCACTCTACCGCTGAGTTATGCGCCCTTTCGCAGTAGAAGCACTCGACGTCCTTCTTGCGAATCTGTTTTTCAAGAATATCATCTGTCACGCCGGTCAGCCAGATGCCTACATAACTCTCCGTTTACCCCTCTGCGGCGGTAGAATAACCAAGCAGAATGCCCGCTACCCCTCCCCACAACGGCCCTTCCGGTTCTCTGGCATCTTCAGCCTCGGGGAAGAGGGACGAGAGTTTGCCGGAATTTGATGGAGACGCGCAACCCGCGGGCAAAGACGGGGTTAAGGATGATATGGCTACGCTGGCAATCAATCCGAGACTTCTTGAAAATCTCCAGGCTGTCGAATCCCATTCGGTAGCAGGCGACTTCGGCCAGATGGATGATGCCGCCATCATGCTGGCACTTCGCGACGGCAACATGGCCGGCTTCGACTTTCTTATCCAGAAGTACCGCAAGCCGATCATTCATTTCATGTACCGTATGGTGCATAACCAGGCCATCGCTGAAGAGCTCGCCCAGGAGGTCTTTCTCCGGGTCTACCGATCGCGCGAGACCTATCGCGCCGAGGCACGGTTCAGCACCTGGCTCTACCGAATCGCTACCAATCTCGGCGTCAACCATGCCCGCGACACACGGCACGAGCGGACGGCCTCGATGGTGTATCTGGATGAGACGGACGGCGAAACCGGTATGACGCCGGATGTAGCCGATGCTACTCCAGGAGCCGAGACGAACCTGCTGCGTCAGGAACGACTCAACGCCATCCGGCAACATGTTCTGGCACTACCGGAACGGCAGCGTATGGCCGTTCTTATGCACAAATACGAAGGCATGGACTACAAGCAAATCGGCGACGTGCTCAAGCTGAGCGAGTCCGCCACAAAATCTCTACTCTTCCGTGCGTACCAAACGTTGCGGGACAAACTGAAGCCGTTTATTTAGCTCATTGAACCGACAGGCGCGCATAGCATCTATTCGACGCGTTCAACAAAAGCAACACCTGGAAAGGGTCACCATGATCTGCCACGATTGCCAATCCGCTCTTCCGGAACTTCTGCTCGATCCGGCTGCCCCCAGCAATGCTGCGGCCCGTGAGCATCTGAAGTCCTGCTCTGCCTGTAACCAGGAGTTTCAATCCCTGGAGGCCACCTTTGCCCTGCTCGATAGCTGGAAAGCACCGGAGCCTTCTCCTTACTTCGACCAGAAGCTCGCCGTTCGCCTGCGCGAAGAGCAGGAGTTGCCCGCTGCCGGATGGTTCGAGCGGATGCGAAGCCAACTTCTCTTCAACACTGGCCGCCAGTTCCGTCCTGCTCTTGCAGGAGCCCTTGCCGTGGCCTTTTTGATCGCTGGCGGAACCTTCGCCGATCTCTCCGGTTTCCCGCATCCGGCCAAGACGCAGGTCTCTGCCACAGTGAATGACCTGCAAATCCTCGACAAGAACGACCAGGCTTTACAGACGATGAATCTGCTGTTGCAAGATGACAACTCCGGTAATGACACCTCCGCGACTCCACCAAGCAGCTTGTAACGATTGGCACTTATTATGAAGGAGATACAGTAGCCGCAAACGTTTCAGACTAAAATATTGCTTCACCAACCCATCAACACGGCAGCCTCAAATTCAATGTTTCTTTCAGCCAAATTCCGGCAGGTGCTCCAGTCAGCACTCGCTGTTCTGGTGCTCGCGACTAGCACTGCGGCCTTCGCGAGGCAGCCCGGTGGTGCGCGCCAGGGATTTGGTGGCGGGCAACGAGAGACGCGTTCCTTCCCCAACGAAGGACGACAGGGGTCGAGAGGGCAGAACCAGGAGCATCTCGAGCAGTGGATGAATCGCCACAGCAACATGCCGCTTGACCAGCAGCAGCGTGCGCTCGATAACGAGCCGGGCTTCCGCCAGCTTCCGCCGCAGACGCAGCAGCATCTGCGTAACCGGCTGACCCAGCTCAACGATATGCCGCCCGAGCAGCGCCGTCGCCTGATCGAGCGCAACGAAGCCATTGAACGTCTCAGCCTTCCGCAACGGCAGCAGGTTCGCGGAGCGATGCAGCAGCTCGGCGCACTTCCCATGGACCGTCGTCGCATGGTCGCCCGCGCCTTCCGCGATCTGCGGGAGATGCCTCCATCGCAGCGTCAGGCCGCGCTTAACTCAGACCGCTTCCGCAGCCAGTTTTCTCCACAAGAGCGGGGCACGCTCGGCCAGTTGCTGGACGTCGAACCTCTGCTGCCACCTCAGCACTAGATTCCCTCACAGAAGAGGGTGGCTGGTTGGACCGGGTCCCCCCTCTGTACTTTTTGCGTAAAGTCTTCCATCGAAAAGACTTAATTTTCAAAGTCTTGATTCCAGACGGCTTATTCGAAAAATGTTGATTGTAGAAGGTTTACAGGCAGTTAAATTCCAAATAAGCAACTACGACTGCAAAGACGAAATACGGGGTCTTCGCTGCGCTCAGAATGACGATCATTTTTGATGGCGCGCTATCGCATCTGCGAGACGGCTATGGCTTTTAGCTATTGCCTACTCTCTTTAATTGTAGTGAATTGAGAAGAACTCATCTGCATTGGCTATTTGGTTTATTTTGTTTGGGTTAGATAGTTTTGGGGCTTGACAGGCGATTTTGCTGGTGTTTTTGAGGGTCGTTCAGAATAAAAATCGGAAGGCGCTCAGGCTCTGAAGAAATTCTGGAGCAGGAAGAGAAGATTGGCGGGGCGTTCGGCCAAGCGGCGCATGAAGTAGGGGTACCACTCGGGGCCGAAGGGGATATAGACGCGGACGCCGAATCCATCTGCCGCCAGTTCGCGTTGCAGGTCGCGGCGTATTCCGTAGAGCATCTGGAACTCGAATGCGTTCTGCGGCACCTTGTTGGTGCGAACGAAAGCCAGCATCTCCTCGATGATGGTCTCGTCGTGAGTTGCGATTCCGCAGAAGACGCCTTTGCCGTTCTGCGAGAAGGTGACCATCCGCTTCATCAGACGAACGTAGTTGGCATCGACCTCGGCCTTGGTGGGAAAGGCGACGGCTGAGTCTTCCTTATACGCTCCCTTGCACAGGCGAATGCGAATTCCCTGCCCCAGCAAGCGTTCGGTGTCTTCGGCCGTGCGATAGAGATAGGCCTGCAACACCGTACCCACGCAGCCGGGATAACGTGCCGCCAGCCGCTCAGTGATGGCGATGGTGGCCTCGGTGTAGGCTGACGATTCCATGTCGATGCGGACAAAGCAGCCCGTAGCAGCGGCATGCTCGACGATCTCGCCGACGACACGCTCGGCCAGCCCGGGATCGAAGTCCATGCCCATCTGCGAGAGCTTGACGCTTACGTTGGCGTTCCATCCGCGCTCGTGAATCGCGTCGAGCAGGTGGTGATAGATGGCAGCGGAGGCGCGGGCTTCGACCTCGGTGGTCACGCTTTCGCCCAGCGAATCGAGGCTGACCGCGATGCCTTCGCTGTTTACATGCTGGCAGGCGGCAAGTGCGTCGTTGACCGCCATGCCGGCGATAAATCTTCCGGAGAGCTTGCGCCCCATTGCGGAACGCTCGGAGAAGGCCCGCAGCCTCTTGTTTTGAGACAGAGCAATCAGCACAGATCGCAGCAAAGGCAGTACCCCCGGGGCAATAAGGGTATTGTCCCATGCCGCTCGCTTTTAGAGAGAAGCCGCCTTAGGGTCGCGTGCCGATGGTCTTGTTTTTGACTGCGAGCTGCAACGGCGTCACCGTGGGCGCAGCCGCGCCGATGTACTCGAAGATGCTGTTGACGAAGTTGTCCGTGGTCCAGACATTGCCGGACGCATCGAGCGCGATGCCCACCTCGGCGGTTGCCGCAGCCGAAATATAGCCTATATTAGGGGGCGAAATACTGGCTCCCGATGCGGACAAGCGGCTGACGGAGCCGTCCGTGTTTGCCGTCCAGATTGTGTTGTCGCCATCAATCGCGACGGCGCTGACCTCAGCCGGAGTCGCATAGCCTGCGCCTGACAGGGCCAGTCCCGCGCTGGTCATTTTACTGACCGATGCCTGATTGAAGTTTGCCACCCATGCATCTCCAGCGTTATCCAACGCAATGCCGACCGGTTGCGATATCCCACCTCCGGTATAGCCATTCCCGCTCATGACGGAACCTGTATTGCTGAATTTCGACAGACTGTTGGTGCCCAGTTCTGAGTTTGCAATCCAAACATTTTGCGAGGCATCGATGGCTACGGCATAAGGAGCATCAAGAGCGCCGTTGGTGAACTGAGCGGCCAGTGCCCCGGCAGGGTTGAGTTTCGTGACCGAATTGTTCTGGGGATTTGCGGTAAAGACATCGCCCGCCGCATCGAGAGCGATTGCAACCGGGTTGCTCAATCCGGTTGCGGTATAGCCCGAAGCGCCAGAAAGCGGTGTCCCTGCGGAGCTATGCTTGCTAACGCTTGCATTCCCCTGGTTTGCCGTCCAGATATCTCCTGTAATATCCACGGCCACGGCTTGGGGATTGCTGAGACCGCCGCCGCTGAAGCCGCTGGCACCGGAGAGCGGTTCGCCTGTCGGGCTGAACTCGCTCAAGGTTCCCGGGTAGCCGGCGTTTGGCACCCAGATATTGCCTGAGCCGTCGACTGCCAGAAGCTGCGGCAGATCGAGGCCGCCGCCACTGTACTCGATGCTGAGCGTCCAGTCGGAGGGCGCGCCTGCGAGTGCAGGCTGAAAGACTTTGGTCGCGGGCTGAAGCGCGGCGAGCTTCGCCACGTTGTTGCCGGGGTTGAGCGCGATGTCGAGCAGCGCTGACAGCGTATCCGTGGGAGCTATGCCGCCTGCTGGAGCGGCCAGCGCAAACAGTTGCGGACAGGCTCCATTGCCCTTGGTCGCGACGCAGGCTGCCATGATGTTGGCCAGAGCGTTGATCGTCGATTGCGGTACGGTGCCGTTTCCGGCGGGCGTCGTTGCGCGGGCCGTACCCGTCGACGGGTCGAGGAGATTGTTCACTGTGGAGAAGGCATTCACCAGTCCGCGAACGTTGGTGCTGCTGGTTCCTACCGCCATGGTTCCCGGCTTCATGAACTGAGACAGCGCATAGACCGAAGCCACCGAGGAGATCTCGCTGACATCGGCAACCGCTCCACTGCCGAGGTTGCTGCAATTGCCCAGCGCCGCCATCAGGACGGAGCTGCTGTTATCGCCCGCGCCTGCATCGCCGCCGCTGGCGACGACATAGACCTGAGCGTTTGCCGACGGGCAGGTATAGCTGCCCGCCATGCTGAATTTTCCATCGCTGTCCGTGGTGACGGAACCGCTAAGAAGAGAGGTTGAGCCAGTACCGTAGCCTGACGTGCCTGCCACGTAGAGGTCAACGGATGCTCCTGAAATGGGCTGCGCCCCGCTGTGCACCAGGCCGGTAAGCGCGATGCTCGAACTGCCGCTGCTCGACCCTGAACCTGTGCCGGACGGGATGCCTGAGCCTGTACCAGAGCTTGTGCCTGTACCGGAACCTGTACCGGAGCTTGTACCAGTGCCTGAACCTGAACCTGTGCCGGAGCTTGTGCCTGAACCTGAACTTGTGCCAGAGGCGGAGCCTGTGCCGGCAGTTGAACCGGCCCCTGTGGCTCCTGGCGGAATTCCACCTGATCCGCAACCTGCCAGAACAAGACTTGCCCCGAGGCCAAATGCAACGGCGATCCCGCGGAGGGAGATCTCAAAACGCATACAGCTCCTTGGTCCATACTGAGGTGTTCAAGGCTCTCAAAGAGCGAAAAAGAGCGAAAAAGAGCGAAACAAGTGGATCAAATACCAAGGTAGCAAGAGCATTCACAGAGGTCTGTCCCACAATCCGGACAATTTGATACAACCTTCGCGTCACCAGAGACAGAAGGGAGCGCATCAAGCACTCCACCAGAGCCAGTATGCCGACTGGGAATTGTGTCGATTATAGCGCGCAGAAATTTGTCAGCGGAGTTCGGCGCTCACCTTGGTCACATGCTCCACTGGGGCGGTGACCATGGTGCTGGTGTCCTTCATCGCGGCGATGGCCTCGTCGTAGCGGCCGGCGAGTGAGTTGCCGCGAATCTTGGCCATGTCTTCCAGCATTTTGAGGCCATCTTTCAGATAGCTCATGCGGCTCCGCTCGTCGTGGCCCCAGGTGACGGGAACCTCGCGCACGACATACTTCAATTTGCGGGCGATGAAGAGAATCTCTGGATCGAAGCCCCAGCGCTCGATGGTCTGCAAGCGGAAGATCGTCTGCGCCGCAGACCGCTTAAAGGCCTTGAAGCCGCACTGCGTGTCCTTGAAGGGCAGGCCCATCACAGCGCGCGTGACCCAGTTGAAACATCGCCCGAAGAACTGGCGATAGAGCGGCTGATGGATCGTCTGCCGGGTCCTGTCCATCCAGCGCGAACCAATGGCGACATCGGCACCGTCGGCCAGAGCAGCGATCAGACGCTCTGCCTCTTCCATGGGAGCGGAGAGGTCGGCATCGGTAAACATTACGACTTCGCCCGCAGCCTGCAAGAGGCCGTTGCGCACGGAGTAGCCCTTGCCCTTGTTGCCGGGATTCTGGATCAGGTGAAGGCGCGGATTCGCTTCCATCCAACGCTGCACAATCGCCGCTGTATTGTCCTTTGAACCGTCGTCCACCACCAGGATTTCGGCGTCCCACCCTCGCGCTGCGATACAGGAAGAAACTCGTTCGAGCGCGGCTTCGATGCGCGCTCCCTCGTTATAGGCCGGAATAACAATACTTAACTGGGGATGCGACATCGGACTACCGAACTTTCGACCAAACCGGGATTAATTGCGCAAGGAACAATGAGAAGCAATCAAAACTACCGTCGTTCATCATACTGCAATATATAGACGCACAAACAACCTTTTAGATGCAGATCATACAAATTCCCTGCGTCGAAGGCAGGCTGTATACGTCACGGGGCGGGTCTTTGCTACACTCCTCACCATGCCGGAAGATTTTGTACCTCAGCCACCGCCTCCTCCTCCTCCTTATGCCGCCGCCCCTGCGCAACCTTATGCCCCGCCGTATCAGGGATACTCTCCCCAATACGCCCCTCCGCGGAGGCGCTCGCCGTGGTTCTACATCGGCATCATTGCAGGCTCGATTGCAGCCGTCGTCCTGCTGTTCACCTTTATGGTCTGGATGACGGTGCGCTCGGCCACGGGGACGGCGGGCCTCGATCTGGGAGGCGGAAGCCGCATCGCCGTCATCGATATTAACGGCGTCATCCTGTCGCCGGACGATATCGACACCCAGCTTCGCAAGTTCGGCGATGACTCTTCAGTCAAAGCCATCATCCTGCATATCAACTCCCCCGGGGGCGGCGCCGCGGCCTCGCAAGAGATCTATCACGAGGTACTGCGCGTCCGGCAGGAAGACCACAAAAAGATCATCGCCTCGGTCGAGTCGGTGGGCGCGTCCGGCGCCTATTACATCGCCAGCGGATGCGACAAGATCTACGCCAATGACGCTTCGGTCGTCGGCTCCATCGGCGTCATCATGGAGTGGACCAACTACGGCGACCTGATGCACTGGGCGAAGCTGAAGAGCGTCGTCATCCACGCCGGAGAACTGAAGGACGCGGGCGATCCCAGCCGCGACGCCACGCCCAAGGAGCAGGCCTACTTCCAGTCGCTGGTCGACAATATGTACGGGCAGTTCATCCACGACGTCGCCACTGGCCGCCACAGCACCGACGACAAGATCAAGCCACTGGCCACCGGGCAGGTCTGGACTGGCGAACAGGCGCTTCCGCTCGGCCTGATCGACAAGGTTGGAGGCTTCCGCACCGCCCTGATCGACACCGCGCGCAGCGTGGGAATCTCCGGCGAACCGAATATCGTGCGCCCGCCCAAGAATAAAGGCGGGTTGCTGGCCCTGCTGAATGGGGATGCCGACGACCTGTTTTCCAACCCCGGGCAGATCCTGAACCACGCTCCCGGCTTTTACTTTATGTGGAAGTAACAGACCGCCCTGCCGCCTTTGCAGAAGATTTTTTGCCGGATTACGGGAAGGGTCCCGAGAAAAATCGGGGCCTTTTTTGGTACCTCGCGTGACCGGTGGGGTGTTTTTTGCATCTCAACCCATTCAGATTGACTCATTATTTTTCGTTGCGATTTAGGGCGCGAATTGCCCCCATCCCGTCTACAATCAACGACAAGTAACTATTTTGCATCATAACTTCAGGCCCTCCCAAGTACGAAAGGAACCCGCTCATGACCAAAGCAGACCTCGTAGACAAAGTGACCGCCCTTGGCGACCTCACCCGCCGCGATGGGGAGGTCATCGTCGACACCCTCTTCGAGGCCGTCATCGGCGCTCTCAAGTCCGGCGACAAGATCGAGATTCGTGGCTTCGGGAGCTTTCGCACCCGTCAGCGCAACGCCCGCACCGGACGCAATCCGAAGACCGGGGAGAAGGTCGATGTCCCGGCCAAGCGCGTTCCCTTCTTCAAGCCGTCGAAAGAGCTGCGCGACTCAGTCAATCCGTCCGGCAACAAAGGACTGAAGGCTGCCCCAGACACCAAGCACATCGATCCTCACCATCCTCCTGCGATGTAAACGGGGAGCATACCTGTTCGCGAATCGAATCGTAACCATTCCGGTGAGAACACAAGGACAGCACTGAAATCGGACTGCCCTTTTGTTCTCGCACCAGTGACGCAGCATGCGCAGCCTCAAGAGCGTACGTCTCCAATCCTTCTCCCATTCGTCGGCTGGTAGCATAACTAATATGCAGCGCCTATCGAGTCTTGGCATTGGTCTTGTTCTATGCGCGGCGGTCGCGCTTCCTCTGGCGGCGCAGACAGGTCCCGGTCCGGTCCCCACTGCTCCGGGCTTCGATGCTCTGGCCAAGCCGACACCCACTATTTCCAGCCCGTTCGTCGAGCCGACACTCTCCCCCGGCGTCCTGCTTCTGCTGGAGCTTGACGGCAAGTTTCAACAGGCAGTCGCGGCAGGTGGTGGCAAGGCGTTCGCCAGCTGGTTCGCCGATGACGCTGTGACCCTCAACAATGGCCGACCTGCGGTGATGGGCCGCGCCGCTATTGCAGCACAGGCGCAATGGGATCCTAAAACTTATCAACTCACCTGGACTCCGCAGGGAGCCCAGATGGGGCCATCGAGCGACATGGGCTTTACCTGGGGGCACTACGAAGGCCATTCCAAGGACAAGAATGGCCAGCCGGTCGTCATCTCCGGACGCTACTTCACGGTGTGGAAAAAAGTGGCCGATGGAAGCTGGAAGGTCGCCATGGATGCGAGTGCCGATGAGCCCGCAGCTGCAGGCGAATGCTGCACTTTACCCAAGCCGTAACTGGCTGCGCTACCCCAAAAGTAGCAGTGTCAGCACTTATGCCATCCCCTACCATCGAGAGGCTAGATGAATGCTCTCCATGTCAAAGACGAAGTCCTGCGAATCGAGGCCCTCAATCAATATGAGGTGCTCAACTCTGCGCCGGATCCGATCCTCGATGACATCACCCGGCTGGCCGCGCAGGTGTGCGAATCGCCCATTGCGGCGGTCTCGCTCATCGCCAACGACCGAATCTGGCTGAAGTCGCGCTTCGGGGCTCATGCACCGGATGTTGCGCTGGGCAGCCTGCCCTGCGAGACGACCATTCTCGGCGACACCCTCTACGAGATTCGTGATGCGCGGGCCGATCCCAACTACACGCCCAACGGCATCCTGCTCGAAGGCCGCCACTATCACTTCTATGCCGGTGTGCCGCTGATCACGCCGGGCGGAATCAATATCGGGGCGTTGTTCGTCCTTGACTTCACCGTTCGTGCACTCACGCCGGAGCAATCGTCGGCGCTGGGTATTCTTGCCCGGCAGGTCATCACACGGCTCGAACTCTGCAGCAGGATTCGCCAGATCGACCGCGCGGCGCGCTATCGGCAACGCGTCGAATCTGCACTGACGGTCGAGCGCAACTTCGTCTCGGCGGTGCTCGATACGGTCGGCGCGCTGGTCGCGGTCTTCGATCCCGCGGGCCGCATCGTCCGCTTCAACCGCGCCTGCGAGACCGCCTCCGGCTATGACTTCACCACGCTGGTCGGTCGCTATCCCTGGGACAAGCTCATTCCCCGTCACGAGATTCCGGAGGCCATTGAGGACTTCGAACGGCTGCGCTCCGGCGACTTCCCTGCCACCTTTGAAAATCAATGGCTGCACCGCGATGGCAGCCTTCGCCGCATTGCGTGGACAGCCACCGCGCTGCGCGATGCACAGGGTCAGATCACCTTCATCATCGCCACGGGCATCGACGTCACCACGCAACGCGCCGCCGAATCTACGTTGCGCGAGAGTGAATCCCGTTATCGCCTGCTCATCGAAGGTTCGCTCGGCATGGTGTGTACGCACGACCTGCGCGGCGTTCTGCTCTCGGTCAATACCCACGGCGCACAGACCATCGGGCGAACGGTAGCCGAGATGGTCGGCCATTCACTTGAAGAGTTCATCGTTCCCGACCGCAAGCCCCTGCTCAAGGAGTATCTCGAACTGATCGCCCAGACTGGCGAGGCGCAGGGGTTCCTTCATCTCGCCCATACCGACGGCGAAACCCGCGTCGTCGCCTATCGCAACAAGCTCATCCTTTCGCCGGGCCGCGCGCCTTACGTGCTCGGCTTTGGCGTGGATATCACCGAGCAGGTCAAAGTCGAAGGCCGCCTTCGTACGCTTACCAATCAATCGGATTCCATTCTCGAGTCGGTGGGCGACGGCATCTATGGGCTCGACCTCGAAGGCCGGGTGACCATCGTCAACCCCGCAGCCGCGCAGATGCTGGGCTACCGGCAGAGCGAGATTCTGGGCCGCAGGATGCACGAGCTGATTCATCACACCCGCGCCGACGGCACACCCTATCCGAGCGAAGAATCGCCCATCCGCAAGAGTCTCTCCCTCTTCGATACAGTGCGCGTCTCCGACGAGATTTTCTGGCGCAAGGACGGCACCAGCTTCCCGGTCGACTATGTCGCCCGTCCTCAGCTCGATTCGCAGATGCTCGACTACGGCAAGGTCAAGGCCATCGGCGTCGTCGTCGCCTTCACCGATACCACGGAGCGCCATGCCCTGAACCGCATGAAGGACGAGTTCATCTCCACCGTCTCCCACGAGCTGCGGACTCCGCTCACCTCTGTTCGCGGAGCGCTGGGACTGCTCCATGGCGAGGTACTGTCCGAGCGTCCCGAGAAAGCACGGCAGATGCTCGAGATCGCCATCAACAACTCCGACCGCCTCATCCGGTTGGTCAACGACATTCTCGATCTCGAGCGCATCGGCAGCGGCAAAGACGAGTTGCAGCGCGTCATGTGCGATATCGAGGAGTTAATGCGGCGTTCTGCCAGCATTCAGCAGGCGGAGATCCCAAAGCCGCAGGTCCACCTTTCGTTCGACGCAAGGGGCGTCGGTGTCTGGGCCGATCCCGACCGCATTCTTCAGACCTTCAACAACCTCATCTCGAATGCCATCAAATTTTCGTATCCCGGTGGCGCGATTCACCTCACCGCGCACAACCTCGACGAGAATGAAGCCATCATTGAAGTCAGCGATCAGGGCCGCGGTGTTCCCGCCGACAAGCTGGAGACCATCTTCGAGCGCTTCCACCAGGTGGACGCATCGGACTCGCGCGCGCTCGGCGGCACCGGGCTGGGGCTGGCTATCTGTCGAAGCATCGTGACCCAGCATGGAGGCCGCATCTGGGCCACCAGCAATCCCGTCAGAGGCACAACCTTCCACTTCACGCTGCCTACACGGCCTGCAAATAATCTTCTCTAATAGTCTTCTTCAAGCAACGAGGAGAGAGAAATCTCTTACTCCTCCCCTTCGCGCAGCTTCGAAATCACAGCAAAGTCTTCGAGCGTCGTTGTGTCGCCCTTCACCTCGCCTGTGGCCGCCAGTTCACGCAGCAGCCGCCGCATAATCTTGCCGCTCCGTGTCTTCGGCAGAGCATCGGTGAACCGCAGGTCGTCGGGTCGCGCCAGCGCGCCAATCTCCTTGGCGACCCATTGCCGCAGCTCCTGCCGCAGTTCTTCGCTGGCTTCGTAGCCGGATTCAAGCGTGACGAACGCGGCAATCGCCTGCCCCTTCATCTCATCGGGACGGCCTACGACGGCGGCCTCAGCGACTTTAGCGTGGGCCACGAGTGCCGACTCGACCTCCATCGTTCCGAGCCTGTGGCCGCTGACGTTGATGACGTCATCGACGCGCCCCATCAGCCAGAAGTAGCCATCGACATCGCGCCGTGCGCCGTCGCCGGTGAAGTAGCTCCCCGGAATCTCGCTCCAGTAGGCCTCTTCGTACCGCTGCGGATCGCCGTAGATCGTTCGAGCCATCGAAGGCCAGGGTTTGCGAATCACCAACAGGCCGCCCTGTCCGTCGGGAACCGGCTCGCCAGATTTTGTAACTACTTCGGGAACAATTCCGAAAAATGGACGCGTCGCCGAACCCGGCTTCGCAGGCACGGCTCCCGGAATCGGTGCGATCATAATCGCGCCTGTCTCCGTCTGCCACCATGTATCCACAATCGGGCAGCGCTCCTTGCCGATCTCGCGGTGATACCACATCCACGACTCGGGATTGATGGGCTCGCCGACCGTTCCGAGCAGTCGCAGCGAATCGAGCGAGTGCTTCTCAACCCACTGATTTCCCCACTTGGTAAATGCGCGAATCGCCGTCGGCGCCGTATAAAAGACGGTCACCTTATGGTCGTCGATGATCTTCCAGAAGCGATCACACTCCGGCCAGTTAGGAGCGCCTTCGTACATCATCACCGTCGCGCCGCACTGCAGCGGGCCATACACCACATAGCTGTGCCCGGTCACCCAACCTATATCCGCCGTGCACCAGTAGACATCTTCCTCGCGCAGATCAAAGACATACTTGCTGGTCAAATACGTCTGCACGGAGTAGCCGCCGGTCGTGTGGACAAGCCCCTTGGGCTTGCCCGTCGTGCCCGACGTGTACAGCAGATACAGCGGGTCTTCCGCGTCCATCCACTCCGGCGCGCACTCTTTCTCTGCCTGCAACATGGCCTCGTCCCACCAGAGGTCGCGGCCTTCCTTCATCTTGATCTCGGAGCCTGAACGCCGATACACCACAACGTTCTTCACCGAAGGACACTTTTCCAATGCCTCATCGACAATCGCCTTCAGCTTCACTTCGCCGCCGCGACGATAGCTCGTATCCTGCGTCAACACGGCGACGCACTGCGAGTCGTTCACGCGGTCCACAATCGCATGAGCGGCAAATCCGCCGAAGATCACCGAATGAATCGCGCCGATGCGCGCGCATCCCAGCAACGCAATCGCAAGCTCGGGACACATGCCCATATAGATGGCAACGCGATCGCCGCGCTTGATGCCGAGCCCCTTCAGCACATTCGCAAACCGCTGCACCTGCTCGTGCAGATCGCCATAGGTCAGCCGACGCACCTCGCCGGGCTCGCCCTCCCATAGCAGCGCAACCTTGTCCTTGCGCGTTCCCAGCGCATGACGATCGACGCAGTTGTGCGACAGGTTCAGCTTGCCGCCGACAAACCACTTCGCATCTTTGCCCTCACCGTCGAGAACCTTGTTCCACGGAGCGAACCACTCCAGCTCCGACGCAGCCTCCGCCCAGAACTCCTCTGGCTGTTCGACGCTGCGGCGATACATCGCCTCATACTGCTCCAGACTCTTTACATGAGCCTTGGCCGCAAACTCCGCTGGCGGCGCAAATACCCGGTTTTCTCTCAAGCTCGAATCCAGATTCGTATGTTCAACAGACGATGCCACGCAAAAACCTCCATATTCCCTATCGAAAAAAGGTATAGCATCCATCGCACCATGAGCAAACCGGTACGCGGTAGACTTCACATCATGCCCTTTTACTGGACAGCCTCAATCGGTTTTTTTCTGGGCTTTGCCTTCGGAGTAGGCTGTGCGCTGGCCGTGATGTACTCCATCTACATGGGCGGTTATCGTGCCGCGCTGCGCGACTCGCAGCTCCCTGCCCCGCCAGAGCGTTACAGCAAAGCCATGGAAAAGCTGTCAGCCCTCCAGAACAAAAAGGGCTGACAGCACTCTTATCTCTCCCGCGTTATTTGCCGGCGGGCTCCAAGCCGCGGTCTTTCAACATCGGCTCGACATTCGGTTGCTTGCCCAGCCAGGTCGCATACATCTTCGCCAGGTCCTCGGTATTGCCCCGCGAAAGAACCATGCGGCGGAAGCGCTCTCCATTGGCACGAGTCAGGCCCCCGTTGTCCTCGAACCATTGGTACGCATCGTCGTCGAGCATCTCGGTCCAAAGATAGGCGTAGTAGCCAGCCGCATAGCCATTGCCCCAGATGTGCATGAAGTAGCTCGAGCGATAACGCGGCGGAACATAGCTGATATCGAGATGCGTCTTCTCCAGAGCCTCTTTTTCAAACGCATCGGGACCCTGCAAAGTTGCAGTGGAAGGCAGCGTGTGCCACTGCATATCAAGCTCTGCCGCGGCCAGCAACTCCGTCAACTCGTATCCCTGATTGAAGGTTGCTGCCTTCTTGATCTTTGCAGCCAGTTCGTCGGGCATCGGCTCGCCAGTCTTGTAGTTCTTCGCGAAGTGTTTGAAGACCGCTGGATAGCTCGCCCAGTGCTCATTGAACTGCGATGGGAACTCCACGAAGTCACGCGCCACCGAAGTTCCAGAAAGGCTCGGATATTCGGTATCGGCAAACATGCCATGCAGCCCATGGCCAAACTCGTGGAACATCGTGGTCACATCAGAAAAACTGATCAGCGCTGGCTCGCCCGCCGCAGGCTTTTGAAAGTTGGCGACGTTATAGACCACAGGCAGCGTGCCCAGCAGCTTGGACTGGCCCATGAAGACATCCATCCACGCGCCGCCGTTCTTGTTGTCGCGCTTGAAGTAGTCGCAGTAAAACAGCGCCAGCGGCTTGCCATTCGCATCGAAGACCTCGAAGACGCGCACGTCTGGGTTGTAGACGGGAATGTCCTTTCGCTCTTTGAACGTCAGACCGTAGAGCTGATTCGCGGCGTAGAACACGCCATTCTGCAGCACGTTGCTCAACTCAAAGTAGGGCTTGACCTGCGACTCATCCAGATCATATTTGGCCTTGCGCACCTGCTCGGAATAAAACTCCCAATCCCACGGCTCGACAGTAAAGCCGCCCTTCTGCGCATCAATCACGGCTTGAATATCCTTGGCCTCAGATGCAGCCTTCGCCGATGCCGCCGGAACCAGCGCATCCATAAACTTCAGCGCTGCCTCGGGTGTCTTCGCCATCTGGTTCTCGAGCGTCCACGCTGCAAAGTTCGGATAGCCGAGCAGCTTCGCCTTCTCGGCACGAACTTGCGCCAGCCGCGCGATGGTGGCGCGCGTATCGTCCGCGTTGCCGCGTTCCGCTCGCGTCCACGAGTCCTCAAATAGCGCCTTGCGTGTCTCGCGATTGCTCAACGAAACGAGGCCCGGCTGCTGTGTCGTGTTCTGCAGCGGAAGCACCCAACCCTGCTTACCGCGCTCCTTGGCCGCCTCGGCCGCTGCGGCGATCTGCGCATCGCTCATTCCTGCTAACGCTGCCTTGTCGGTCGTCACATAAGCCGCATCCTTGGTCGCAGCCAGCAGCTTGGTGATAAAGGCATTCGAGAGCGTCGACTCCTCTTCGTTCAACTTCTTGAGCTTCGCCTTGTCATCATCGGAGAGGTTCGCACCGGAGTGGACAAACTTTTTGTAATAGAAGTCCACAAGCTTTAGTGACTCAGAATCGAGCTTGAGCGATTCGCGCTCCTTGTAAATCGTCTCGACGCGATGAAAGAGCTTCGAGTCCAGATAGATGGCGTCGTCATGCGCGGCCAGCTTCGGCGCTTCGATGTCCTGCACCTTTTGCAGCTCGGGGTCCATGTTCGCGCCGGTAACGCCGTTGAACACCATCATCACGCGGTCGAACAACTGACCCGTCTTCTCCATCGCCACCAGCGTGTTCTCGAAGGTCGGCGGGGCGGGATTATCGGCAAGCGCCTTCATCTCGACGAGCTGTTGCGCCATGCCAGCTTCAATCGCAGGCTGGTAGTCGCTGTCCTTGATCTTGTCGAACGGCGGCGCCTGAAACGGTAGCGTGCTAGCGGCATAAAACGGATTCGACGGTCCAAACTCCGCACCGGCAGCGAATGCAGGAGCGGCACCTAAACTCAAGGCAATAGCGCTAGCAGCGGTCAGAAGACACATCCTCGGCATTAAAAATTTGTTCTTGCGCGGACGAATTGTATTCATAGATGGTCATGTCCCTCACACGCTCGATTGTAGAGGATTGTTACGGTCCCAACACACCGGAGCCGACCTACGCATTCGCCGCAGCAAGCAGAAAAACCAGCGGGGCGTTCCAATTGATCGCGATCTCGTTGAGCGAATAGGCCCGCTGATCGTCAATCCACATACGCATCGGTGGCTGCTTTTTCATTTGGTTCGCCACAGCGTCGCCACCACCGGCATTGGGTCCACCCGAGAGCAAACCCGGCCAGGGAGCAGTAATTCCATCGGCCGCGCTGGGCCGATGATGGGGATGCTCAAACGGACGCACACCCAGCTGCGTCACCCACGACACCCCAAAGCAGTTGCGCCCAACGATATAGTGCAGGTTGTTCAGCGCCGTATCTCGCACCACTTGATCAGCGTGAAGATGATCTGCAATCCACAACAGCAGCGACTGATTGCCAGCCACGGCATTCGATCCCCACACATAATCCTGCAACGCGAGCGTGTTGCCGTAGCCGTTCTTCCGGCTGCGCTCGATCAGCACGCCAGCCGTACGCAGCGTCGCCTCGCGAATGCGTCCTTTCACGCCAGCATCGCCGTGCCGTTCCGCCAGCGCATACGTCCAGTAAGCCATCGAAGCTACGTTGCTCCAATCCGGTTCCGTGATCGTCAGCGTGACGCCATTCGCAGGCATTGCGGAGAGAAAAGCCTTCTCATACTGCGGCTCTCCGGTCGTACGCCACAGCTCCGCCGAAGCCCACAGAATCTCATCGCCACAATGTTCATCTCCATACCCTCCGGTCGAGACCGACGGCGGGTTAGTAAAGGTCACATTGGGATGCGCCACCGCCCACGCCCAGCCCCGACGCGCCGCTGTGAGACACCGTTGCGTAAACGCAGCGTCATAAGGGCCGTAGCAGCGCGCCGCAATCGCCAAGACAGCGGCAAGGTCCGCGGTCGCGCATGTGCTCTTGTACGGTGCCTCTCCCGTGCCGATGACATAGCTGGTCAACGAATCATCCTGCGGCATGATGAAGTCGCAGAAATGTTCGCTCGTCTGCTTATGCCAGACGCCGCCGTCGGCGTCCTGCAAGGAAAGCATCCATTCCAGGTTCCAGCGCACCTCGGCAAGATAGTCCGGCAGTTTGCCGCCGCTCTCAGGGATATCCAACGAGAGACGCCGCAACGCCTGCGGATAAAGCTCCCACGCCCAAAGCAATGTGCCGGTCGAGATTCCTGAGTTCACCACATAGCGGCCATAGTCACCAGCGTCGTGCCATCCGCCATGGTTTGCTATCGAACCACTCTTCCCCGAGGTCGCATGATAAGCTCCCGCAACGTGACATACTGGGTGCTTATAGCCTCCGCCAAGATCGACAGCACAGCCGCAACGTTGTCCGTAGAACCCACGCATGGCCTTCTGTAAAGCTGCAGCATACGGTTGCATTGCAATCGGAAACGGATCGCTGCGGAGATCACCAACCTGAAGCTGATATATGCCTTCCGTCCGTAATGCGGAGAAGTCGGCCACGCTCGCCCGATCACCCGATGCCGCATCGCTGACAGGCTGCCCCAATCGGCCCCTGAAGGCCACGGCATCATGAGCGACAGAGCAAATCTGAAATTCACGCCGGCTCATATCTGACAAGCAGACCGTAGCCTGCTTCGCGCCGGAGGAAGAATAGCCAAGCTGATTCAAAAAAATACCGCCGCTCTTCGCAGCTTCCTCAGAACGACCTCCCAGTTCCGCCAACGCTCGGACTCCGGGATGAAGCACCGTCACACCAGCGCCCAGATATCGCAATGCCTCTCTACGTTTCATCGAGCAATCTTAGCGCAAACTCACTTTACTTTTGACGAGGTTCATTCTGACCTTCGAGGTCATTCTCTGCAGAAGGATTGATTACTCGTCTCACACGTCCCTTCGCCACAACGGCAAGCGACAAGCCTTCTTCGCCTTTGGTCCTTGCGTGTTTGCTGTGGCCGACACGCTGCGAGTGATAGATTCCGGCGTGGCCTGAGAACAGGTAGCTCACCACGCAGGCGATTGCTGCATAGGCCCCGGCCTCGGCGCCAAACAGTTCCACCGCCATCAGCGATGACGCAATCGGGGTATTGGCCGCACCTGCAAAGACCGCGACAAACCCCATGCCAGCCAGCAGCGAGGGCGGCAGCGGCAGCAGCCATGCCAGCGCATTGCCCAGCGTGGCCCCGATGTAGAACAGAGGTGTGACCTCGCCGCCCTTGAATCCAAAGCCTAACGTCACCGCCGTAAACAGAAACTTGGCGGCAAAATCATACGGCGGCAGATGAGTTGCGAACGCCGCGACAATCGTCGGTATCCCGAGGCCGATGTACTTCGTGGTGCCGATGGCGAAGACCGCCACCGCAACGATGACGCCGCCCGTAAATGGCCGCAACGGCGCCCACGCAATGTTCTTCTTGCCCCAGTGCGCGATGGCGTGCGTCGTTTTTGCAAAGGCCATCCCAACCAGGCCAAACGCTGCGCCCGCGACGATGGCGTAAAGAAACCCAGCGAAGGTGAGCTTCGGCACTGAAGTCACGCGATAGATCGTGTGGTGAATGCCCCAGGCACGCGTAATGAAATCGCCAACAAAGGCTCCCACAAAGCACGGAAAGATGCCGTCATAGCCGATACGGCCAATCGCCAGCACCTCCAGCCCAAAGATTGCGCCAGCCAGGGGAGTGCCAAACACCGAGCCGAAGCCGCCGCTGATACCTGCCATCAGCAGAATGCGTCTGTCCCTCGCATTCAGCCCGAGGGGACGCGTCAACTGATCGGCCAGCGAAGCTCCGGTTTGGATCGCGGTTCCCTCACGCCCAGCCGAGCCACCGAAGAGGTGCGTGATTGCAGTCCCCAGCAGGATCAGCGGGGTCATTCGCAGCGGCAACACTGCCTTGGGGTCATGGATCTCGTCGAGGATGAGGTTGTTGCCTGCCTCAACCGAAGTGCCAAGATATTTGTAGAGGCAGCCGACGAACAATCCGGCCAGCGGCAGTAGCGCAATGATCCACTTATGGCTCTCGCGCACCGCTGTCGCCCACTCCAGCGAAGCCAGCAGCAGCGCCGACGCCGATCCAGCCAGAACTCCGGCAACAGAAGCAATCGCCAGCCAGCGCAGCAGATCGACAAGGATGTGCGCCTGCTCGCTTCCAGACCACACTACGTTATTTTTCTGCAAAGGACCTCCTACGATGTCGTAGGAGTCATCAGCTTGCGCAGGCCGCGCAGGCGGTTAGGGCGAACTCCATCACCCATGGTTGTATCCGTAGATTATCAATCGTCCGATGAAGGGTCAATCGGCTTTTCTTATCGGTCGAGGCGAGAAAGCAGGGGGAACGCTCTCTCGATAGAATTTCGCTTGCCTGAGATTTTCCAACTAAGGAGTCGTGCAAGATGTTCGACAGAAACAAGCAACCGCTTCTATGGAATGGCTGGGAGGCCACTACCACATCATGCACTACGAAGGAGACCGTTCGGCTGATGTGAAATAAGTTGACATGCAGCGGCTGCGTCTATCAGCCGGTGTACTCTTCTTCTTGGTTGGCCGCGACGGCAAAGATCGCATTGCCGCGATGCGCGACCATATGACCCAATGCCACTGAACCGAGGCAAAGCAGAACTGACAATACAACGTTCGTCAGGGCACGGCTCCACTCCCCGGTCCTCAGCAGGTCGAAGGTCTCCAGGCTAAAGGAAGAGAAGGTTGTGAAGCCGCCGCACAACCCGACCATTACGAACAAGCGGATGTTCTCAGGAACTTCAAATCGGCTACCGGGAAAGGTAAACGTGCCGAAGAAGCCTATGACGAAGCAGCCGATCACATTGACGAGGACTGTTCCCCACGGAAAACTCGTACTGCTGTCGAGAGTTAGCCGCGTAAGCGCATAGCGCAGCACCCCACCCAGTGCACTGCCTAGTGTTATCCAGAGATAGGTTGACATCCTGCCCTCGTAGTATGCCCGGCTTTCGCAGAGCGTATTGAACTGGCAGGAGTCATCAGCCCTGTCGGGCGGTTTCGGGAGACTCCATTCCCCTCACCAAGATGTTATTCCCGCAAGATGCTCTTTCGCAAACCAATCGCGGAGGCCTACCCTCTGGCCGCCAGCAGCACCTTCAACTCCCGCACCTCCGTCGAGAGCGTTCGCACCAATGCCAGAACCTCCCTCCGCTCGGCATCATCGGAACTCGGGGTCTTCGCCTCCACATAGAACGTGCCGTTTGGCTCCAGCACGCATTTCTCCACCTCCGAGTAATCATTGAGCCCCTGTTTATGGATCACGGACTTCAACTCCAGATCGGTCAGGGCCTCTTTCTTCATTGCCGCCTCATCCACCACGCCATGCCGTATCAGCACGGTCTCAGTGCCCTCGACGACCTTGTCCAGCTTTGGACTCTTGAACAGCACCAGCGTCAGCAACCAGTTAATCGCCAGCAGGGCAAACGCTCCAATAATGCCACCGGTCACCGAATTGTCGTCGCCGATCATCGCGTTCTGTACCGTATTCGACAGACTCAGCAGAACCACCAGGTCGAACGGATTCAACTGCGCAAGCTCCCTCTTCCCGAACAGGCGAAGGAACCCGATCAGGAAGAGGTAGACGATCATGGGCCGCAGCAACTTCTCCAGAATCGGCAGATGGAGGACAAACATACTCTGGATCACAGAAAAACTCCTTTTACGGTTGTTCCGTTACTGCGACTACAAATCAGGCATATCGCTTCTGGTGCCACTCCCACGCGCTGGCAATAATCTTGTCCAGCTCAGCGAACTGCGGCTTCCAACCCAACTCCGCCTTGATCTTCTCGGAACTGGCCACCAGCACCGCCGGATCGCCCGCACGGCGCTCGTGCTCCTCAACCGGAATCGCCTTTCCTGTAACCCGCCGTACCGATTCGATCACCTCCAGCACCGTAAAACCCTGCCCGTTGCCAATGTTGTAGATCAACCGGCTCTTGTGCTTAAGTGCTTCCAGGGCAAGCAGATGCGCCTCAGCCAAGTCCCGGACATGAATATAATCCCGGATGCAGGTGCCATCCTTGGTCGGATAGTCCCGCCCGAAGATTTTGATGTTCTCCCGCCGTCCCAAGGCTACATCCAGAATCAGAGGGATCAGGTGCGACTCCGGCTCATGCGCCTCTCCATAGCCCTCGATTGCTCCTGCAACATTGAAGTAGCGCAGGCTGGCATACCTAAACCCATGGATGAGGTTCATCCATCGAAGCATATGCTCCACAAGGAGTTTACTCTCCCCATATGCGTTGGTTGGCTGTAGCTTGGCGTCTTCGAGAATCGGCGTCGACTCAGGCTCTCCATAGCAGGCGGCCGTGGAGCTGAAGACCAGCTTGTCATGACCGGTTGCCAGCATCGACTCCAGCAGGGTCAATGTCGAGGCGGTATTGTTGCGGAAATAGATCTCCGGCTTCTTCATGCTCTCGCCTGCCTCAATCAAAGCTGCGAAGTGCATGACACCGTCAAAATGGCCGGCGCCCAGCGTTTTTTCCACCAGCGCCCGGTCCGCCAGATCGCCAAGAATAAACTCAGCCCCCTCCGCCACTGCCGATCTCTTGCTGTGGCACAAGTTATCGAAAATGGTCACGGAATGGCCTTTTGCCAGCAACAGCCGTGTTACCGTTCCACCGATATATCCCGCTCCGCCTGTTACCAGAATCTTCATGAAAAATCTCCCATTACCGCCCAATTTGTTCTCTATCTGGATACCACAAAAGTGCCAGTGTCAATCACATAGCGTTCCGGCACTATACTTGCAGTAGGCAACACGCAGAGTGCCGGCACACGAAACTGAAGTTACTCCCCAAAGTACGACACCTGCTACAACCTTTTCTCCTTCTTTTCTCGTCTGTCTACATAAGAAAGTATTACGACTGCAAGGATTTATTTCCGTCTAAGCAAAAGTGTTGTCGAGTAGATCGGCGAAGCCCGATCGCTCGAAGTTTCTCCGCCAGCAATCAACCATGGCGGAGCTTTTTCCTCCCGTTTCCCCCGGTTCTGGTTGTGTCGCCGGGATCGGCCTCATCCTCCGCCTCGGTTATGGGGCCTTTCGAAGGATTTTTATGGTAAAGCCGCTTCGCAGCGACAACCCAGCACCGCAGAATATTCAGTTCAAGCATTTTGGCATTTTGAATGACGGCAGCCAGAGCAGATCCTCGCTCTTCAGCTCCGTCGTGATCAACGTCGTCATTGCGATCGTTATCATTATTATCGGGGCCGCAGTTAAAAACACCATTGCGCCACCCGAGAAACCAGTAATTACGCTGGTCGAGCCGTTGCCGATCAAGCCGCCTCCTCCTCCCCCAGTGATCCACACACCGCCAGTGCCGAAGCAGCCAGTGGTCAAGGTTCAGCCGCCAAAGATCAAGGTGCCCGAGGTCAAGGAGCCTGAACCCAAGATCCCCGTGGTTCGGATGACGCATCCTGCCCCGGTCGTGGTTCCTGCGCCGCCCAAGCGGATTCAGCCGCCACCCGCACCCAAGGTCGTCAATCTGGGACGCGCGCGGCCCGCCGCGGTCATCAACGATTCGCCCCATCCTGCCGCTGTGGCGCTCGGTCGTCCTGACAATCCCATCGCGCCTTCCAACCGGCCTGCCATCAGCGCCATCAATCTCGGACAGAGAGGCATGGCCGGTATGCCTGCCTCCAACTCGGGAGCAGGCCCAGCCGCTAAAGCCGTCACGCTCGGCTCCGGCTCCCCGGGCAGCCAGGACATGAATGGCCGCGACAATGCATCACGCGCCGTTCGCGGCGTCCGGCTGGGAGTCGCCGGAAGCAACGGTCCGATGAACTCGCACAGCCACGAAGCAGGTACCCCGGTCAATCTTGGCCGAGTCGCTCAGCCTCCAGCCGGACCGTCCTCTGCCCCCACCTATGCCCGTTCAGGCTCGGCACCGAAGGTCTTGTACAAACCACGTCCGCAGTACACCGCTGAGGCAATCAAGGAGCACATTGAGGGCACGGTCTCGGTCCGCCTTCGCGTCTCGGCCGCGGGATCTGTTCAGGTACTGGGAGTTACCCGCGACCTCGGGTATGGTCTCGGCGAAGCGGCTGTCCACGCCGTAGAAGGTACCCGCTTTTCTCCAGCTACCGATGCATCCGGCCGACCAGTCGATTGGGAGGGCGTCGTCAACGTTGCCTTCCAGCTTGCCGGATAAACCTATTTGTTTGAGTGTAGTCTGACTAGCTAGCATCATGAAGACCAAATTAAGAAGGCTGACCGCAAGGTCGCCGCAGGAGCCGCAAACAATGATTTACGGGAAACATTCAACCGCCGGTGTGCTGCTGGCATTCTTAGTCGCAATCACCCTGCCTGCCGGTGCAGCAGGCTTCCCGCACCGTGGAAAAAACAAGCAGGACACCAGTGTCGTGTCTTCCCGCAAGCTTACTCAAGCGGAAAATGCGCTGATCGACAAAGCAATCACCCGTGAAAAGGTGGTCGTTGCGACCCTCAAGCAGCGAGCTCCCCTCGTCGAGACCTATCTTCAGAACATGAAGCCGGATCCGGTCGTGGGCCAGGCGCCAGAGTCGGACCAGCATTTTCTGGGTCGCGTCGACTTCAACAATGTCATCGGCGACAACACTTATCAGAACAGGTCCACGTCTAGCGGGCCGCTTGGCTTCTTCAAGCACTCCGGCTCCTACGTCACTGGCCTCGGCAACAGCCTGCACCTGAACTTCAACCAGACTGGTTTTGTTCAGATGCTGCTGATCGACTCGAACAGCTTTGACCGGCAGCACTACGTCTTCGGCTTTGTCCGCAACGAGTTCCTCGGCAACATCCCAACTGCCGTCTTCGACGTCGCCCCGGCACCAGGAACCAAGTCCGTGGGCCGCTTCTTCGGCCGCATCTGGATCGAGACCGGCGGTGGCAACGTCGTGCGATTCAACGGCGACTTCGCCGGCAGCGAGAAGGGCTACCGCGAGTTCTATCACTTCGACAGTTGGCGTACGAACGTACAGCCTGACCTCTGGCTGCCGACCTCCGCCTATGTGGAAGAGAGTGATTCGAACAGCCCCTCGCACACCCTGAAGTTCAAGGCAATCAACCACATCTGGGGCTACTCCCTGAAGGTCCCCACCAACGAGTCTTCGAACACGTCGCTCGATGTCGTCGGCGCAACGGACGTCAGCAACGACGCCCAGGATATAAGCCCGCTGGGCGCTCAGCGCGCATGGGTCCAGCAGGCAGAGGACAACGTCGTCGATCGTCTCTATCAGGCCGGCCTACTCGATGCTCCCAGCGACTTCGACAAGACGCTCGCGGATCTGGCCAACAATATCCTGGCCTATAACAACATCACCTTGTCGCGGCCCATCCGCGTTCGCACCCTGCTCACCCAGCCGCTGGAGTCGTTGTCCATCGGCAACACCATCATTCTCTCCAAGGGCTTGATCGACACCACCGGCATCATCACCCAGGACGGCGCGCAGCAGATGGGCAATCTCAATGCCCTGCTGGCCTTCCAGGTCGCTCATATCATCCTTGGCCACCGCCTCGATACCAAGTACGCCTTCAACGACCAGTTGCTCTTCCCCTCGACCTCGGTGTTCAAGCGCATCCCTATGCACCACACCGATGCCGACAACGAGGCAGCCGCGAAAAAGGCTATCGAACTGTTGAATGCCAAGGAGCTGGTTGACGGCGAACAGTACTTCGGCCTCTACCTCCAGCAGCTTCAGGCACGCATCAAGGCTTTGCAGGGACTCAATCAGCCCCAGATCGGAGATGGCCTGGTCAGAAACGACAAGGACTCTACCTTCTGGATGCAGGCGTTGATGAGCAAGAGTCCCAAACTCAACGTGAACGATCTCAAGCAGCAGGCAGCCATGCCGTTGTCCGCGTTCCTTCGCTTCAATCCCTGGACTGATCAGGTGACGGTGATGCATACCGCCTATGAGCCTCTCCTAAGCCCGGCTGACAAGATGCCCTTCGAGGTCGAGCCGGTCTATCTGAAACTGACTACCTATCAGGAACCGTCCGAGGCAGCCCCGGCAGCAGCAGCACCGGCCGGAGCACCCGCGGCAGCTCCGGCAAACGCAACGCCTCCGGCTGCAGAGCCGCAGGCCACCGTTCCACAGCAGTAATTTATCGAAGAGGGCGTGGGTACAGGGCGTTTTTTGGCTCTCCCACGCCTTCCTGGTTAAGCAACTGATTGGTTCAAATTTTCTTCTGAATTGGCTTTCCCCAACCAATATCCCCTCAGGAGGGTATCTCTTTGAAACTGCACACTCTTATTGGCTGTTTCGCCTGCGTGCTTGGCCTCACGACATGGTCGCACGCACAAGCTTCTCCTACCGCAGCCCGCTCCGGCAGCCTGCAAATCGGCGGCGGCGTAACCTACGCTCGTCCGGACTATGCCCAGAAAGGGATTGGGGGGCTATCGATCTATGGAGACTACGATTTTACCCGCCACCTCGGCGTAGAAGGCGATATGCACTTCGTCAACATCATGACACCGACCGATATCTCTGAGGATACCTACCTCCTCGGCCCACGATACCGCTTTCATTATCATCGCTTTACCCCCTACGCCAAGGCGCTCTTTGGGCTTGGTCGTTTCGGGTTCCAGGCTCCGAATGCATATGCGAGGCCCGCGTCAACCTATACCTATGGAGTTCTATCCTTTGGCGGAGGAGTCGACCTGCGGGCTACAAAGCACCTGAACGTTCGCGCCTTCGATTTCGAGTACCAGGACTGGCCTGGATTTAAAAACAATGGCCTTTCCCCCATCGTCATGACCGCCGGCATCGCGTATTCTTTTCGTTAGACCTCTGTTTATCTGATTGGGGCGCAAGCCGACAGTCTCAGGAGATGTGATTGCTTATCAAACTTCTCGTCTTCATCAGCCTCGCTGGTGCAGCCACCACGGTACTGGCCCAAGCCAGGCCAACCGCTTCCCGTGCTGCCGATCTTCAAATCGGTGGCGGCTTCACCACGGCCAACTCCGATTACCTTCCTAATCGCATCAATGGCGGTGCAGCCTATTTCGATTACGACTTCATCCACCACCTTGGCATTGAAGGCGAGTTCCATTTCGTCAAGGATGGAAACGGTTCGGAAGTCTATGAGAAGACCTATGAGATCGGTGGCCGCTACCACCGCACTTACGGCCGGTTCTCTCCCTATGCCAAGGGCATGTATGGCCGCGGCGTCTTCAACTTCCCGGCGTTTCCTGGCTTTCGACATGCCAATCTGGCCTACAACCTTTTTGCCGTCGGCGGGGGTGTCGATTATCGAGTCTTGAAGCACCTCAATGCGCGAGCCGACTTTGAGTATCAGAGGTGGCTGGGTTTCCCACAAAGCGGCCTGACACCAACGCTGTTTACCTTTGGCGCGGCTTATCACTTCTAATCCGCGTTCTTCAAGCAAAATGCCCCGGCGTAAGCTGGGGCATTTTGTTTGCTTCCGCGCGGAAGATTTCAAGCTCCGGCAGCTCGTTTCATCTGGGCTACAACATCGGCAGGCTTCCACTCATTATTCGGATACCACGCGACAACCTTACCGTCTTTGCCGATGAGAACGGTTGAGAGAGAGTGAGAGAGGGACTTGCCGCTTCCAGTAATACCTACATCGAAATACTGGGTAAGCGCAGGCAGTTCTTTTTCGGTGGGCGCCGCAAAGTCCCAGTGCAGAAATTTCTCCTTGGTATAGAGACCTGTGTAAGCGCCACCATAGCTGCGAAGCACCTTCGGCGTATCGTAGGCAGGATCGAAACTGATGCTGAGCAGATGGGTCTGTTGATACAGAGCCGGATCAGCAGCCAGCGCTCTATCGACTTCGGCAAAGTTGCGGCTCATACGCACGCAGAAATCGGCAAGCGGGCAACGAGTATAGATGAAGGTGAGCAACAGCACCTTGCCCTTGAACTGCGCCAGATGAATCGTCTGGTCGCTCTGGTTGAGCAGCCTGAAGTCGGGTATGACGTCACCAGGCTTGGGAACGTGATACTGAACGGCGGGTTTGTAGTCGGGGCGCGCCTGCGAGATGATGACGACGTTATCCAGACGGACATTGGCGAAGTCGCTGCCATCTTTGTCGGCAAGGATGGTCGCCGTGATGCGGTCGCCGGGGTGAAGCTCCGTGGCGACCATCGGATCTTTGAGCTTATAGGGCATCGTCATCGCGTCCATGAAGCCGGGGACCGCCTCGCCGTCGAGAGTGACGTGCGCCGCATCGGTGCTGACGACCTTGCCTCGTATTTGAAAGGTCGCCTGTGCGGCAGAGGAACTGACGGGGGGAGCGGAGGACTTGTGGCAGCCCGAGAGGAGCGCAACGAAGAGGAGTGCAAATAAGGCTTTTCTGGGCAAGGCAGGAACTCCTTGATTGATGATAATGGAAAGAACTTGGTGGGGGTCGAATGGCTGAACGAATCAAAGTCTCTCCATCCGCCGGATTGATGCACTTTGGATTTGTGCTGACCGGGTTGGGCACTGCCCTGCTTGGGCCGATCCTGCCGTTGCTGACCCGGCAGTGGCACTTGCTGGACGCACAGAGCGGATTGCTGCTGCTGGCGCAGTTCTGCGGCTCGTTTACCGGAGGAGTCAGCGTCTCACGGCATTTGCGGCAAAGCCTGCTGACAGGACTGTCTGCCGCGGCGGTGGGCTTCGGCATATTTGCAGTGGCACCGGGTCTCGCCATGGCATGTGTTGGGCTTTTTCTCGGCGGCTTCGGCTTGGGCCAGATCATCGCCTCTACCAACATTCTTGCCGGGCGCCGCTATACCGAGCATCGAGGATCGGCACTGGCGCTGCTGAACTTCTCGTGGAGCTTCGGCGCGATGCTCTCTCCCCTGCTGGCCGCATGGCTGCTGCCGCGGTTTGCCTTGCGCGGAATGCTGGAGTGTTTCGCCGTGCTGTTTATGGTCGCGGCCCTGGCAATGACAACAGAGATACTGGGCGCGCCGGAAGAGATCGGAGCAGCGGATACTCCCTCGAACAGCAAGGGCCTCGGCTGGGGAGTATTACTCTATTTCGCCGGGCTGCTGTTTCTCTATGGTGGACTGGAGACCTGCCTGAGCGGGTGGCTCACAACGTACGCCTTGCGATATGGCGACAAAACCCTGGCCGTCAGCGAGTACACCACCTTACTGCTCTGGATGGCGCTGACCGCAGGCCGCGCCGGATCTTCGGTTGTCATGTTGAAGATTGGGGAGAAGACGGTGCAACGCTGGGGATTGGTGCTTGCCGTAATCTTTACCGCCGGGCTGGCGACAGCACATTCGGCTATGGGGATTGCGGCGTTTGCGGTGCTGCTGGGCTTCAGCCTGGCTCCCTTCTTTCCGTCCACGTTTGCTCTACTGATGGCCGAAAAACCCGCAGCACGACAGGCAGGCATCGTGCTCGCCGTGTCGGGATTGGGCGCGGCAGGATTGCCCTGGTTGATGGGAGTGGTCTCAACGCGGACAGGGTCGTTACAGGTAGCACTCGCACTGCCACTGGCAGCCGCAATCCTGTTGCTCGCGATGAGTCTGTGGAGAAACTCCAATCAGGCTTTGACAAGCTGATTTCCAACGCCAGCGGGCGTATAACCGAGAGATGGATGGTGAAGATTTGCTGCCAGTAGAAATTGCACAGGCGCTGGAGCGCGGCGCAGCCATCGTGACGGGAAATCAGCGCGCGGCGCGAACGTTGCGGGTTGCCTTTGATCGCCGGCAGCGCTCACTGGGGCGGGATAGCTGGCAGCCTCCTGTGATCATGGCATGGGACGCCTGGACAGCGGACCTCTGGCATGTGCTGCTCATCGGTGGTCACACGTCAAAGCTGCTGCTGAACCGAGCACAGGAACATGCAGTATGGCAAAACATTCTGGAAGCAGATGCAGAGTTGCGCAGCCTCCGGGCCATTGACTCCCTCGCAGACATGGCGGCACAGGCATGGAGTCTGCTGTGCAGCTATAACGGCCACGCACGATTGCGCGGAGCCGCTGTGAGTTCCGATACGCGCGCCTTTCACCGGTGGGCATTGAAGTTCGAGCAGCAATGCAGAGCGGATGGATTACTGGCGCGCGCGCAACTGGAGTCTGCACTGCAAGCCGCAGCCTCTGCTGGCCAACTGGAAGTTAAGACGACATCAGAAATCGTGCTCGTTGGATTTGACTCGATGACTCCGGCCCAATTGAGACTCGCGGATGCATTGCGCGGCGCTGGAGTAAATATTGAAGAGTTGCCAATCACCATCGTGCCAGAACAGCAGTTGATCGTCACGACGGCAGATGAGCGTAAGGAGCTTCGGATTGTGGCTCTCGGAGTGCGAAAGATGCTTGAGCAACATCCGCACTCTCGCGTTGCGGTGATCGTGCCCGATCTGGAAAAACAGCGCGCCGAGATCGATCGAGTCTTCAGAGAGATCCTGGCCCCGGAGCTTGAGGATATTACAGCCAATGCAAATTCAGGCCCCTTCGAGTTCTCCGTTGGCGTAATGCTCGCGGATACTCCGATGGCTGCGACTGCTTTGGATTTGCTGCGATGGTGCACAGGAGCGCTTCCGCTGGAGCGCGTAAGCAGGCTACTGCTCTCCCCTTATCTGGCGGCGATAAAAACAGAGTACGGAGCGCGGGCTGAGTTCGACGCATTCGACCTGCGGCGAGCGAAGCTTCTACGTCCAGAGATTTCGCTGGAATGGTTGATGAGAGCGATGGAAGGCTCCAGGCGCAAATCGAAACTCACTGGCCTGCTAAATAATTTGCGAATGATGCAGATAGTCGTGAACCGTCTGGCGAAGAATGCACAGCGCTCGCATTCGGAATGGGCTGAAGCAATGCGGGAGCTTCTGTCTGCCGTCGCGTGGGGAGCAGGCAAAGGCGAGGACAGTGTTGAGTTTCAAACGCGGCGTAAATGGGAGAGCGCTCTGGATGAACTATCCACGCTCGATTTCGACGGACAGGGCGTTGGGTTCGAGCAGGCTCTGGATGCGCTGGCGAGAATAGCGCAGCAAACGATGTTTGCGCCTGAGTCGCGCGAGGCTCCCGTACAGATCATGGGGCCACTCGAAGCCGCAGGTTCAACATTCGATGTTATCTGGTTCATGCGAAGCGGCGATTTGAGTTGGCCGCTCCCCAGAAGCGCCAACCCATTGCTGCCTTGGCCGCTACAGCGTGATCTTGAGATGCCCGGCACCGATGCGCAACAGGATGCGAATCGCTCACAGCGCATAACGGAGCGAATCGCCGCGAGCGCCTCTACCGTCGTGTTCAGCTATGCTGCCGAATCTCCCGAAGGACGGCAACGCCTGTCCTCCGCAATGAATGGTTTGGCGCTCGATCCAGTGGCGATTGAAGAGATTACAGCAGCCGAAGCAAAGCCAATGTTCGTTGAAACCGAAAAGATCGAAGACCGAACCCGCTTGCAGCCCCTGCCAGATCAGGTGATTCACGGCGGTGCGGAGATCCTGCGACTGCAAGCCGCCTGCGGGTTTCGTGCATTTGCAGAGAGGCGTCTCTGGTCGACAGAGCTGCGCACCACAGAGATGGGTCTGGATGCAGCAGAACGCGGCACCATCGTCCATCTCGTTCTCGAAAAATTCTGGAACGAAGTTAAGACTCAGAGCGCGCTGAAGGCTATGCAACGCTCCGAGCGCGAGGCTTTACTCAATCAGTGCATAGCGACTGCTCTGGAAAAGAGTGAGAAGTTGAGCGAGACTGCGTGGGATGCGGCCTACCTGGACATGCAGCGCGAGCGTCTGCGAAACCTGTTAGGTCCATGGCTGGAGCTTGAATTAACCCGGCCACCATTCACAGTTAAACTCAGTGAGAAGGAATTGAAGGGTGTGCAAATTGGGCCGCTACGCTTGAGCGTGCGCGTGGACCGCGTAGATATTGGCGAGGGCGGCGATATCATCATCGACTACAAGACAGGCGTGGCCAAGCCGAGCGAGTGGCTCACAGACCGGCCCGAAGCACCCCAGTTGCCGCTGTACGCAGTATTGTCCGCGGCCGAGCAACTCGAAGCCGTGGCGTTCGGCCAGGTACGAGCAGGAAAAGATATGGGCCTGCAGGGATTCGCCACCAGCAGCAACGCAGGAATACGAGTACCACGGCAGCATCCCGCAGATCTCGAACAGCAGGTCGAGGAGTGGAGGCAGGTACTGACTTCGCTCGCAGAAGATTTTTATAACGGCGACATCCGTGTAAGACCGAAGAACTTTCCATCCACCTGTACCTATTGCGCACAACGATTGCTGTGCCGCGTTGACCCGGCATCGTTTGAGCAAGACGATGACGAAGAAGCAACGGAGGCAGAGCGTGACTAAGCTATTCGTTGTTGGGTCCGAGCCAGAGACGCAAAGCAACCCTGATGCTGTAAGGCCACCCGATTGGAGCGAACGCGAGAAGGCACTCGATATCAGGCAATCCTGGATCGTAGAGGCTCCAGCAGGCTCGGGCAAGACCGGGCTTCTGATCCAGCGATATCTGAAGCTGCTCGGTGATGAAAGCGTGGAGCAGCCGGAACAGGTGTTGGCAATCACGTTCACAGTTAAGGCGACGGGGGAGATTCGCGAACGCGTTGTAACTCAGTTAGAGAAGGCATCGCGAAACGAGCCGCTGCAACGCGACAGTGAATTCGAACGAGAAACCCGTGCGCTGGCCGAAGCTGTTCTGCGCCGCGACCAAATGCTGGGGTGGGGACTGCTGGAACATCCACGCAGACTAAGAGTGCGCACCATTGACTCTGTCTGTGCCGAAATCGCCGGGTCCTTGCCAGTGCTCTCGGGTGGTGGTGGCGGGCAGTCTCCCGTGCTCGATGCTTCGGAGCTTCATCGCGAGGCTGCACGACGGACATTGATGCAACTCGGCGGACAGAACCATTCCTTGAACGCAGCACTGCGACTAGTCCTGTTGCACCGCGATGGAAATCTCGCCGAGTGCGAACGTCTGCTTGCAGGAATGTTGGCGCTACGAGATCAGTGGGGCGAACTGGTTCCGCTCACCGGGCGCGATCTCGACGACGCCTATTTGGATGAGATCGTACTGCCTCGCTTGGAACGAGCGCTCGATCAAGCGATCTGTGCTGGATTGACGCGGCTTTCGCAAACTCTACCCGCAGACATCCTGCAAGAGCTTTCACACTTTGCCGGAGAGTTGGGACATGCGAGCGGATACAAAGGCTCGGCTTCGCCCATCGCGATCTGCGCCGGATTGCACACGGCACCAGAAGAGTCTGCAGAACACCTCGCGCATTGGCGCGCACTCATTCATCTCTTGACGAGAGGCGATGGGAGCTGGCGCTCCGGCTTCCGCGGCATCTGGCTCAAATTCGAGATCGGCAAAAACGATGCCGCACGGCTGAAAGACCTTGTCGAAGAACTGCGCCATCGCGATGACATCCTGGCAGCAATCCAGGCAGTCAATTATCTGCCTCCAGCGAAATATCCTCAGGAACAATGGGTCGTCGCGAAGGCGCTCTTTCGCGTCCTCAGCCATGCTCTAGCGGAGCTGCAGCTCGTATTTGCCGAGCGCGGAGAATGCGATTTTGCAGAACTCGGATTGCTCGCGAAGACAGCATTGCGCCGCGAGAACGGCGTACACGATCTGGAAGCAGCATTAGGGATGAGACTGCAACATCTGCTGGTCGATGAGATGCAGGATACGTCGACCAGTCAGTACGAGTTGATCCAACTTCTAACCCAAAATTGGGATGGCCACAGCCAGACAGTCTTTCTAGTAGGCGATCCCAAGCAATCGATCTACCTCTTCCGGCAAGCGCGGGTCGAACGTTTTGTGCAAACGATGCAGGCGGAACAGCTAGGCGACTTGCCCGTAGGAAGTTTGCGCTTGACCGCGAACTTCCGCTCGCAACAAGGGCTAGTGAGTGCTTTCAATGATGATTTTTCGCTGATATTTCCCAACGCTGCAACTTCCGGTGAGGTCGAATATGTTTTGGCCGATGCAATACGCGGGAGGTCGTCGAACGGTGCAAGCGACATCGTGTGGCACGCAAATAGATTACCTGACGCCGATACTCCTGCTCACAGGAAGCAGACAAAAGCAGACGCGCAATCAATCCGCGCGATCATCGAGCAATGGCAGGCTCGCCCATTGCCAGAAGAGCGAAGCGAGCCCTGGAAGATTGCAGTGCTAGTGCGCAGCCGAAATCATTTAGCCGACATTGTCGTTACGTTGGAAAAAGATAATGGCGCAGGCCCAATTCCCTATCGTGCCGTCGATATCAAGGCGCTGGGTGAGCAACGCGAAGTACTGGATCTTTTTGCATTGACACGAGCACTGCTGCATCCGGCGGACAGAGTGGCATGGTTCGCGGTACTACATGCTCCCTGGTGTGGGCTTGGGTCATCTGAGTTGCACATACTTGCGGGAGCAGATGAGGGCACCTGGGCAGAGCGCTCCATCGACGATGTTCTCGCCGAACGCGGACATCTACTGAGCGACGAAAGCTGCGAGCGGCTGACGAGGATCTGGCCGGTGCTACAGTCCGCATCGGAGCAACGCGGCCGTCTGACGACAGCGCAATGGGTAGAGCGAACTTGGCGCTCGCTCGGTGGCGACGCCTATTTGACGCCTGAAAAGATGGCGAATGCGCGCCGTTACCTTCAGCTACTGGATGAAATAGAAGAGCACGCAGGCGTAATCGACTTAAGCCTGCTGAAGACGCGGCTTGACAGGCTCTACGCTGAAGCAGCAATCAGCGCAGGCGCGGTAGATCTGATGACGATCCATGGAGCGAAGGGATTGGAATGGGATGTAGTGATCGTGCCAGGACTGGAGAAGAGGGCGCGCGTATCGGGCGGCAGATTGCTGACGTGGAATGAGATCGATTCGGGTGGAGCGGACGCCGCGCATGTAGTTCTTGCTCCGATTGTCGGCAAAGGAGAGGAATCGCGAGAACTGAACGATTGGCTCAACAACATCGAGAAGGCTCGCGATGCGGCAGAGCGAAAGCGATTGTTCTATGTCGCCTGCACGCGAGCGAAGGAAGAGCTGCATCTCTTCGCCGCTCCCGAGGCGAAGTCGGATGGTTCAATCAGTCAAGCATACGGAAGCCTGTTGAGCGCGGCGTGGCCTGCGGCAGAACGGCATTTCATGGCCGAGCATGAAGCTGCGGATAGCGTGCAGACAACGCCTCTTCTGTCGAATCAGGAGTCCTCGCCCACCTCCGATGCGTTCATTGGCAATCTGGCCGCAGCGGCAGTTGAGGAACGGCCCGCAATGTTGGAGCGTCTGCCCCTGGACTTTTTGCCAGCAGCGCGATTTGCCGCCGCGCAAAAACTCTCGTATGGAGATATCGGTATCGAAGCACCATTAGCTCGCTTCGAACGACCGGAAGGCTCATTCGAGGCGCGCGCCTTTGGAAACGTAGTGCATGAATTTTTAGAATTGATAGCGAAGCAACTCGAGCATGAAACTCACCCCAAGGAACTGCTAAACGAAATAGCAACCTGGGAGCCGCGAATCTCAGCGGTTTTACGTGGCGATGGCGTGGCCGCTTCTCGTGCAAAGCAACTAGCATCGCGCGTGCGCACGGCACTCGAAAACACTCTGCGTAATGCTGAAGGACGCTGGATATTGGGAACCCGCAAAGAAGCATTCAGCGAGATTGCGCTCACCTCATGGGCAGAGGCGCGCAGAAGCGTGCGACTGGATCGCATCTTTCGCGCAGGAGCAACACCGCTAGCGGAAGGAGACGACTATCTCTGGATCGTGGACTACAAGACGACCACGCACGGAAGCGAGGGCATCGAAGCGTTTCTCGCAGCCGAGCAAGCAAAATACAGCGCGCAGCTGCAGACCTACGCGCAAACGATCAACAGTGCAGGAAGAAAAATCCGTCTCGCGCTCTACTATCCGCTTCTATCGCAGCTAACCTGGTGGGCCCCCGAGACAGCCTGAACTAATCGGTGCGCGGATTGTGCCGCACATCGAATCCGCGCACCCAGAAGATCACATCCTCCGCGATATTGGTGGCGTGGTCTCCAACCCGCTCAAGGTTGCGCGCAATGATGAGCGCATTGAGCGACTGCGGAGTCAGCTCAGGCTTCTCCTTGATCAACGAGCTGAGCGCATAAAACGCCGCATCGTTCATCTCATCCACCTGATCGTCGAGTAGCAATACCGACTGAGCTAATTCCGCATCAGCCTCAATGAAAGCCTGCAGCGCCTTGCGCACCATCGCAGACGCCAGCGAAGCCAGCTTCGGTATGTCTACAGGGAGATCCGTATTGGCGAAGGCTCCCATCTCGCGGACGCGAATCGCAATATTGACTGCCTGATCGCCTACGCGCTCCAGATCGGCATTGATGCGAATCACCGAGAGGATGAAGCGAAGATCGATCGCCATGGGCTGCTCCATCGCGAGCAGGTCCAGCGCCATCTGGTCAATCTCACGCTCAAGCCGATTGATGGCGGGCTCAGAGCGAAAGACGAGTTCACAGATGCTGAGATCGCGGCTGCTATAAGCCTCAATCGACCGCTGAATGGCCTGCTCCGCCATGCCGGCCATGATGAGCAATCGCTCCTTGAGGTCGTCGAGGTTTTGCTGGAATTTAATCCGGGTCATCCGAACCTCCCGGTGATGTAATCCTCGGTGCGCTTATCACGGGGGTTCGTAAAGATCTTGTGGGTCGAATCGAACTCGACCATCTTGCCATTGAGGAAGAAGCCCGTGTTCTCGGCCACGCGCGCAGCCTGCTGCATGTTATGCGTAACGATAACGATGGTGTACTGGCTCTTAAGCTGAAAGATGAGGTCTTCAATCTTCGAGGTCGAAACAGGATCGAGCGCGGACGCAGGCTCGTCCATCAGCAGCACCTCGGGATCGACCGCAAGAGCACGGGCGATGCACATGCGCTGCTGCTGTCCACCGGAGAGGCTGGCGCCTGATTTTTTCTTGAGGTCGTCTTTGACTTCTTCCCACAGCGCGGCCTGTTTCAGCGACCGCTCCACCGTCTCGTCGAGCACCCGCTTATTGCGAAAGCCATTGAGCTTCAGACCGCTGACCACATTGTCATAGATCGACATGGTTGGAAATGGATTGGGACGCTGAAAGACCATGCCGACGCGGCGGCGAATCTCTACCGGCGATGCATCTTTATAAACATCCAGCTCGCCCATTCTGACGGTACCCGTTGCTCGCGCAATCGGATTGGTCTCATGCATCCGATTGAGGCAGCGCACAAAGGTGGATTTGCCGCAACCGGACGGCCCGATCAGCGCAGTGGCATGGTTCGCGGGGATATGCAGGTTGATGTCCTGCAAGGTGTGGGTGCTGCCATACCACGCGTTTAGGTTCTCGACCTGAATGCCTACTCCCACTAGCTTCCTCCCTTGAGTACGCCGCGGCTGGCATAGATGCGGACGAGCGTGACTGAGACCATAATCATAACGATAAGAACAAGCGAACCGGCCCACGCGAGCCGATGCCACTCATCATACGGGGAGATGGCGTAAACATAGATCTGCAACGGCAGTGCAGCGATTGGCTCATTGAGTTTGAAGCTCCAGAACTGGTTGCCGAATGCTGTAAACAGCAGCGGGGCAGTCTCTCCTGCGACGCGCGCAAAGGCGAGCATACAGCCGGTGATAATTCCCGGTGATGCTGTGCGAAGGCTGACCGAGAGCACGGTTCGCCACTTGGGAACGCCCAACCCCAGCGCCGCTTCTCGAATCGCATGAGGCACAGTAGACAACATCTCTTCTGTAGTGCGCGTCACCGTTGGCACCATCATGATGGCAAGAACGATGCCGCCTGCCAGCGCCGAGAAATGTTTCTGCGGCATCACCACCAGCGAATAGATGGCAATGCCCATCACAATCGAAGGAACTCCATTGAGCACGTCGGCCGTGAAGCGCACAGCATTGGCAAGCATCTTGCCACGGCCAAACTCCGCCAGATAAACTCCGGCTGAAATCCCAACAGGGATTCCCATCAGGCTCGCGAGGAAAAGAATGACTCCCGAGCCCATGATCGAGTTCGCCATGCCGCCGCCAGCCTCGCCGACCGGAGCGGGAATATGGGTAAAGAAGGCCACGTTCAGCGAACTTGCACCCTTGTAGACGAGATAGAAGAGAATCGCGGCAAGCGGGGCAAGGACGATAACAGTAGCAAGCACCGCCAGGCCGCTAACAAAATAATTTGTCGCGGCGCGGCGAGCGGTATTGAAGCGCATCGCCTTCGACTGAAAGTTCATAGGACGAGGTTGCGTGGGCGGAACGACAGGCTGTGTACTCATATCAGGCCGCTCCTACCGGCGCGCCACGCGTGACTGCCCACACCATAAGCCGCGCAATCGCATTGACGACAATCGTGACCAGGAAAAGAGCGAGGCCGATCTCAATCAACGCGCTCAAGTAGAGATTTCCCGTCGCCTCGGTAAACTCTCCTGCGATCACACTGGCCAGCGTGTTGGCAGGCGCGAAGAGCGATTTGCTGATATTGGGGTGGTTGCCGATAACCATGGTGACGGCCATCGTCTCGCCAAGGGCGCGCCCCAGGCCAAGCATAATTGCGCCGACGATGCCGATGCGCGAGTTGCGAAGAACGCCAACGCGAATCATCTCCCACCGAGTCGCACCCAGCGCAAGAACACCTTCACGCTGACTGTTCGGCACCGCCAGCATAATGTCTCGTGTCAGCGAAGAGATGATGGGCAAAATCATGATCGCAAGAATGATGCCCGCCGTCAGCAGACCCACTCCAAAATTTGGGCCTTCAAAGAGCCCCGTCCAGCCAAGCGTTTTAGAAAGGAATGGCCCAACAACATCTCGCATCAGCGGAACGAGAACAAACACTCCCCACAGGCCATACACAACGCTGGGAATCGCGGCCAGCAGCTCCGTAAGAAAGGAGATCGGTGCACGCAGAGGCTTGGGGCAAAGTTCCGTAACAAATACCGCTACGCCAAGTGCAAGCGGAACCGCCATCAACAGGGCGAGAAATGACGTCGCAAGCGTGCCATAGATAAACGGCAGCGCGCCAAAATCGCCGGAGACCGGGTCCCACGCCGAGCGCGAGAAAAACTTCCAGCCGAATTGGATCAGACTGAGATGAGAGCGCGCCGTCAATATCCAGAAGATGAAGGCAACGATGGCGAAGATACTGCATGCGCAAAGCAGCATCAGCGCTGCAAAGCTGCTGTCCGCGAATCGTCCGCTGCCCCGCTTGTTGAGATAGTCGCGTATAGGCGAAGGTGCCGCTCCGCCTGTGGCCGGGTTGGCAGCAGCGAAGACGGCAGGAGTCAATGACGGCTCAGCCGGTAGCGAAGATCCTGATTCTCGTTCGGTAGTCATACGACTAGGAGGCACAATCCTGAATCCTGTGATGTGAGTCTCTGTAATTGATTGTAGCCAAGGAAAGCCAGAGATGCCGCACGGCTTTTGCAGCCGTGCGGCAGATCAGCCTATTTGAGGTTCGCAATGCTCTGCCGGACCATGCTCTGGACCTGTGCGGGAAGCGGAGCATAACCCATGGACGACGCTTCGCTCTCGCCATGATCGAGCATCCACGTCAGGAAATCCTTCAGGGTTGCCGTCTTCGTAGGGTCAGAGGAATGCGTGGGAATCAAGAACCACGTAAAGCTGCTGATGGGGTAAGAGGCATCTCCCGCCGCGTTGGTAATCGAGACCCGGTAATCCGCAGGCATATTCGCAGCCGCTGCTGCTGCAGCCGCGGTCACGCCATCCGTACTTGCAAGAACGAACTTGCCTGAGGCGTTACGAACAGCGCCATAGGTCATCTTGTTTTGCAGCGCGTAGATCAGCTCCACATAGCCAAACGACGAAGGCGACTGGCGCACCATTCCAGCGACACCCTCATTGCCCTTCTGTCCAATGCCTACCGGCCATTTCACCGATGTGCTCTTGCCTACCTTTGTGGACCACTCCGGGCTCACCTTGGAAAGAAAATCCGTGAAGATGTACGTCGTTCCGCTTCCGTCCGAACGATACACCGGAAGAATCGCGGAGCTGGGGAATTTGACGCCGGGGTTGTCCTTCGCCAGCCGTGGGTCATTCCACTTGGTGATCTTTCCCAGGTAAATATCGGCGATCACATCCGGAGCAAAGTTGAGATTTCCTGTAACACCCGGAATGTTATAAACCGGCACCACCGCACCCAGAACCGAAGGAATATGCATCAGAGGAGTCTTCGACGCCGCAAGCTGCTGGTCCGACATCGGCCCGTCGCTCGCTCCAAAGTCAACCGTTTGCTCAGAAACCTGGCGAATGCCTCCACCCGATCCAATGGACTGGTAATTGATGTGGATTCCAGGGTGCGCAGAGGCATACTCGCTGAACCAGCGCGAATAGATGGGATAAGGAAACGTCGCGCCGGCGCCATTCAGATTCTGCGCGCTGCTCTGGCCTTCCGATGTTGCAGACGTGCTGGCAGATTGTTTACAGCCCGTGACACAGAACGCAAGCAACACCGCGGCAGCAATTTTTAAACTCACTCGTTCCACCTGATTACCTCGGAAAATTTGGATTTGTATCTCTTTGAGTGTCGTCCAGCAATGTTAAGCCAAGGTTACAAAGATATGAATGGTGGGGAAAAGCTTATATCCAGAACCTACTGGCGTCCCACCTTCGGCAGCGTAAAGATGAACGTGCTGCCATGATTCAACGAGCTCTCGGCACGGATCGTGCCTCCGTGAACTTGCACAATCCTGTGTGCAATCGCAAGCCCAAGCCCGGTCCCTCCCGACTCCCGCGAGCGTGCCTTGTCCACCCGGTAGAAGCGCTCGAAGATCCGGCCCAGGTGCTCAGAGGCAATTCCCTGCCCAAAGTCACGCACGCGAAACTCCACAGCCTCAACCGGTTCCGCAACCTCACGCGCGCTGACGATGACACGCGAAGCCGCCGCATTGCGCCCCTGTCCATACTTGATCCCGTTCTCGATAAGGTTGCTCAGCACCTGCACCATCGCATCCGTATCGGCGAACACCTCAACGGTAGTCGCCTCACCGATCTCAAGCACCGCCTCCGCATCCTGAACCAGCCCGCTCATCGCCTGCACCGCATCGCGAATCAGGATGTCCGCCCGCACCGGCGCCGGATGAAGCTCCCCCTCCGACGACTCCACCCTCGCCATCACCAGCAGGTCTTCCGTCAGGCGATTCATGCGTGTGGCATTCTTCAAAATCGTCGTGAGAAACTCCCGCGCCTGCACGCTAAGCCCCGCCTCGTGGTCAAGCAGCGTCTCCACATAGCCACTGATCGAGGTAAGCGGCGTCCGTAGCTCGTGCGAAACATTCGCCACGAAGTCACGCTGAATGCGCTCGACCTGTTCAATGCGCGTCATATCGTGCAGAACGGCCACCGCGCCGCCACCCGGCATCGGTGATGCGGCAATCTCGAAGATGCGCCCCGGCATCACCGAGGTCGATCGCCGCTCGCTCACCACGCGATCTTCCAGTGCCGACCGAACACATTGCAGAACATCCGGATCGCGGATCGTCTGCACCAGCGCATGGCCCACGCGAACCGCTCCACCAACGAACGCCCCTGGAATCAGCCTCTGCATGCATTGATTGGTCCACTGGATCCGCCCCGCCTGATCGACGGCGACCACAGCGTCCTGCATGCTGTCGATCATCGCCTCCAGCTTCTGACGACCCTCCGAAGCATCGGCAAGCTGCCGCTGCACCTGCTCCGAGACCTGCGAGATCGCATGCGCAACCTCGTCGAAGTCGGCATACTGGTTGCCAACCGCGCTGACAGGACGCTCTGCAATGGCCGCCGTGGACAGCCGCAGCGCCGAAACATCATGCCCCACCAGCCGCGCTATCAGCAATGAGCTCAATACCGCCCAGCCCAGCAGAAAAATTGCGGCGAGGATCCAGCCACGCGGAGCAAGCCACACGCACAGCGCCACAACGATCGCCAGAGCGATCGTCATGCGAACAAAAATCGAAAGAAAGAGACTACGCCTCACAAATGCACCTGCGCTCAGGACTGCGGAGTCTTGGGAATTTCAAAGCGGTATCCTGCTCCGCGCATCGTCTTCAGATAGCGCGGGCTCTCGGCATCGGCTTCGATCTTTTCACGGATGCGGCGGACATAGACATCGACCGAACGCGGCGTAACGAAACGAGCGTCGCCCCACACCGCGTCCAGTAGATGATCGCGGCTGAACACCCGCCCCGGATGGCGTGCCAAATAGTCCAGCAACCGGAACTCCGTCGCCGTCGTCGTCACCAACTCACCGCTGACGCGTAGTTGCATCGCGCCTGCATCGATCTCGATATTTTCAAACTTCAGGATCGAAGGCGAAGTTGGCCTCTCGAACCGCCGCAGCACGGCCTTCACGCGAGCAATCAACTCCCGCGTAGCGAACGGTTTGGTAATGTAATCATCCGCGCCCATCTCAAGGCCCTGCACGCGATCATTCTCGGCGGCACGCGCCGTCAGAAAAATGATGGGAATCACGCTCAACGTGGGATTCTGGCGAAGCCTGCGGCATAGATCCAGACCGTCTCCGCCCGGCACCATGATGTCCAGCAGAAAAAGTGCTGGCGGCTGCCGGTCGGCATCGGGAACAATCTGGCCAATGGTCGAATAGACGCGGACGGTATAGCCAGCGCTCTCCAGGTGATACTGCACCAGGCGTGAGATATCGGCGTCGTCTTCCAATACAAAGATCGTCTGACTCAATTTGTAACCTCAGTGTTACCGTCAGATTAACCTAATGTGACCCAAAGATTGCTAACGTACGATGAATCCTTAGCGTCAGTCATTAAGGGAATGTTACTTTTATACGCCCAGGCGTTATCCTAAAAGTAGTTTAGAGATTGTCCTGAAAATAGCAGTAGCTTCGAATCGAGTGCTTATGGCGCAAGAATCCCATCTCGTTCTTTGTGTCGATGACGAACTGATCGGCCTGAAGGTTCGCAAGATACTGCTCGAGCGCGCAGGATACCGTGTCCTCACGGCACCCGACGGCTCGGCCGGGCTCGAACTGTTTGCTAGTGAGCCCATCGATTGCGTTGTGCTCGACTACTCCATGCCCGGAATGAATGGCGGCGAGGTTGCCGCGAAGATGCGCCAGGCCAAGCCTCATATCCCTATCCTTCTTCTCTCCGCCTACATCGGCCTGCCTTCGGAGGTGCTCTCCATGGTCGATATGTGCATGACCAAAGGAGAAGGCCCACCCGTTCTTCTGGACAAACTAGGTAGTCTCCTGCAACCCGCGAGTCGAGCTTAAAACGAGAGGGCTGTGAATCTAAATCAATTCAATCGCATCCTGCGGCAGGTTTTTTTATTGCCGGTCATCGCGCTCTTGCTGGCGGCTGTGGCCTTGTACCTGCAAATTCAAGGGGCCAATTCTACCGTCCGCCTGATTCAGCAATCCGACGCCCACATCTCCCAGGTCAGCCGCATCAACACTCTCATCCTTAACGAAGAGTCGGCTCTGCGCGGCTACGAAAACACCTCCGATGCACGTTTTCTCCAGCCTTATCTGGACGCCGCACCACATCTGCAGGCTGAATTCGACAAGATGAAGACGCTTCCCGGCCTCGATGACGTCGAGAAGCAATACATCGGCGACTTGATCGACAAGCAGCAGCTCTGGCTCGATGCCTTCGCCCTGCCCGTCATCGCCACCATCCAGGCTGGCGGGCAGGTTCGCGATGTGGACCTGAACCTGCGCGGAAAGTCGATGATGGACGACATCCGTCAGGACCTCGCCAATACGACCCACAACGCAGAGCAGCGCCGGGCAGTGCGAATCCACCTCTGGCAGAGTCAGGTTCGCCACATGGAGTGGTTGCTGCTGGTGCTCGCCCTCTGCGTCGGCATCTTCATCGGCCTGTTCACGCGCAACCGCATGCACGCCGTATCCGACGCCTATAAAACCTCGCTCGATGTCCTGGGCCGCCGCGCCGAGGAGATCTTTCAGTCCGAGCAGCAACTCCGCACCACCCTGGCCTCCATCGGCGATGGTGTGATCACCTGCGACACCGAAGGCCGGGTCCAGATGATGAACCCCGTGGCCGTGGAGCTCACCGGATGGTCACAGGCCGAAGCCTACGGCAAACCCCTTGAAACCATCTTTCACATCGTCAACGAGACGACTCGTTCTCCTATGGAAAACCCCGTCTCCAAGGTCAAGCGACTGAACCGCATCGTCGGCCTCGGCAGTAATACCATTCTCATCCGCAAAGACAAATCCGAGCTGCATATCGCCGACAGCGGCGCACCCATCCGCGACCGCACGGACGGAATCGCCGGTGTCGTCATGGTCTTCCGCGACATCACCCTCGAACGCAAGACGCAGGACGCTCTTCTGGCAAATGAGAAGCTGGCAGTCGCCGGGCGCCTCGCCGCCACCATCGCGCATGAGATCCACAACCCCCTTGACTCCGTATCGAACCTGCTTTACCTCATGCGCAACGGAGCCACCAAAGAGGAGTCGGTGCAGTTCATGGACATGGCCGAGCAGGAGCTGGCCCGCGTCACCCAGATCAGCCGCGCCATGCTCGGCCTCTATCGCGAGTCCAAGGCCCCCGTCCTGATCGACCTCAAAGACATGCTTCAGGAGATCCTTCTCCTCATGGAGCGCCGGTTCAGCGATGAGCAAGTCATCGTCCACGCCGATCTCCCCTCCGGCATCTCGGTCGACGCCTTCCCTGCCGAGCTGCGGCAGGTCTTCACCAACCTGATCACAAACGCCGCCGAAGCAGCCGGTCCCGGAGGCAAGGTAAGCGTCAGCCTCAGGCCACAGCCGGCGCTTTCCATCGACGGCCACAAGCAGGTGGCCGGAGCCACGGTAACGATTGCCGACAACGGCCTCGGCGTTCCGGCCGAAGTGCAACCGCACCTCTTCCAGCCCTTCTTCACCACCAAGGGCGAGCGCGGCACCGGCCTCGGCCTTTGGGTCAGCCGCGGCATCGTCACCAAACACGGGGGCACCATCGAGCTGGCCAGCGAAACCGGCGAAGCCACTCACGGCACCTCCGTAAGCGTCTTTCTCGCCACCAAGCCCACCATCAACGCAGGCGGCGACTAACACGCGATCTGCATGGGCCATGGTCTTCGTACTCACCTCGCATCCCTGCACGAAGAGCTGTCAAGTCCCCCATCGATCGCACGTTCCACGCAAACATAACAAAATAAATACCTTATACCCATAAAATAAATCCGCAAAAGCTGCAAAACAGTTTATCCCCATTCGTTAAAATGAAATCAGACTTAGAAAGAAGGCAAAAGGCCCAGCCGCAACGCCGGGCCTAACTCATTTAGATCGAATATTTTGCCTCTAAGCCATAAAGAATCAATATTTTGCAAACTTAAATTCACGTAAAATACTGATTCATTGAGAGATAAGGTAAAAGTACCCCCGGGGGGTGGGGGTCCCAAAAAGAGCTTAGAAAGTCTGCAGTGTCTCCGTCACAACGGCAGCCGCTCTCACGCAAGCTTCGTGGTCAACGTCATAGTGCGTCACAAACCGAACAGCATCAGGCCCAATCGCGCTCGCGAGAACGTCCTTCTCTCGCAGTTCCCGGCAGAACGCAGTCGCATCACCATCACGAAGATTGAAGATGACGATATTGGTCTCGACCGCATCCAAGTCGATCTCGGCATTCGGCTCAGCCGCAACCGCTTCTGCCAGCAGACGAGCATTGGCATGGTCGTCAACCAGCCGCGCCGTCATCTCATGCAGAGCGACCAGACCGGCAGCAGCCAGCACGCCGACCTGTCGCATCCCGCCGCCGAGCGCCTTGCGAAAGGCACGAGCACGCTCCATCGCCTCTCTGCTGCCCACCAGCATTGAGCCCGCCGGAGCGCCCAGCCCCTTCGACAGGCAGAACATCACCGTATCGCAGCCCTCGGTAAGCTTCGCTACGCCAACGCCAAGCGCCACCGAAGCATTGAAGATCCGCGCTCCATCAAGATGCACCGGCAGACCAGCCTCATGCGCTCCCTCGCAGATCTCGCGCATCCGAACCAGTGGCGTAACCGTTCCGCCAGCCATGTTGTGCGTGTTCTCAAGGCAGACCAGACCCGTCTGAGCGCGGTAATAGATCTTCGGCCCAATCGCCTGGCTGATCTGTTCCCATGTCAGGACACCGCGTTCCCCGGCAACGGGACGCAGTTGACACCCGGAAAACGCCGCAGCCATGGCCATCTCCCAGTCGAGCACATGCGCCCGCGCCTCGCAGATGACCTCCTGCCCATGCTGCGTATGCAGGCGAATGGCGATCTGGTTCCCCATCGTGCCGGTCGGAACAAAAAGCGCAGTCTCCCTGCCAAACATGGCAGCGGCATCGCTCTCCAGCCGATTGACGGTAGGATCTTCTCCATACACGTCGTCACCGACCTCGGCGGTAAACATAGCCTCGCGCATCGCAGGCGTCGGCCTGGTAACAGTGTCACTCCGCAGATCGATCATAAAACTCCTCTTCTGAACTTATGCGGCGGAGGTAACCAGCAATCGACTGAAGACCTCATTCGAGACCATGCGACCTCGTGCTGTCAGGCGAATGCGATCAGTCTCTAACTCCAGCAAGCCAGCCTCACGAACCTCCAGCAGCGCAGGCATCGCATCCTGAACCATCGCCTCGCCAAACTGTCCGCGCAGCAGACGAAGGCTGACGCCCTCATTGAGCCGCAGCCCAAGAAAAAGCGCCTCTTCAAAAGCCTGCTCAACGCCAATCACATCGAAATCCGGCTCAGCAGCGCTCTTCGAGACCTGACGAAAAGTCGACTCAGGCTTATTCATATAAGCGTCCATCTCGCTCGTATTCGCAAAACGTACTGCGCCGACATCCGTCAGCAGCATGGAGTGCGCATCGAGGCCAAAGCCGATATAAGGCAGACGCTGCCAATACTTGAGGTTGTGACGCGAAGCATGGCCCCGGCGCGCAAAGTTCGAGATCTCATACTGCTCCAGACCGGCAATCTCGAACTGCTCGCAAGCCATCTGGTACCAATCGGCGCTCTCATCCTCGGAAGGAACAGCCGACGCATGGTAACGCGTCCCTTTGGCGAGAACCTCTTCACCCAGGCGCGACTCTTCATCGACCTCCAGCATGTAAACGCTGACGTGCTGGACTTTACTGGCAATAGCCTGCTCCAGCGAATACTGCCAGCTCTCCCGCGTCTGGTAGGGAAGCCCTGCGATCAGATCGATGCTGATGTCCCCAACCCCAGCGTTGCGAACCCGCGCAATCTCCGCCTCGCACTCCAGCCGCGTGTGCAATCGGCCAACCGCTGCCGTCTCGCGATCCACAAAGGATTGCACCCCAAAGCTGACGCGGTTCATGCCCAGCCGCAGCAGTTCGTCCAGCGTCTCGTCTGCAAGTTGTCCCGGAGCGCACTCGAGCGTTATCTCAGCGTCCCGCGCCAACTCAAACTCGTCGCGCAGACGTTGAAACATCTGGCGAAACTGCGCCGCGCTCAGCAAACTCGGCGTTCCGCCGCCAAAGTAGATCGAATCCACCAGCTCTGGCAATCGCGCCCCGGACTTCATTGCCGCATCCCGCGCCGCGTCAATCTCATCACACACACGGTCAACATAGTGCTGCATCCGGTCAGCGGCGAACACTCCCGAGGCAAAGTTGCAGAAGGTACACTTCGCCTTGCAGAAAGGGACCGAGATGTAGACTCCAGCCGTTGTAACCATTTTGCCGAAAACGCCTCAAACAATTGTTTCACGAAGGCTGCTTCAGACGGCAGTAAGCCTTCTATGCTGCAAGAGGTGACTAAGAGGTAAGACTATGCTGCGATTTCGCCCACTCGCTACTGTCGATGTTCTTCTATTCATGCTTGTCCTGATCTCCGGACAAGCCACCGCTCAAACCGCGCCGCAGCGCTCTCCTGTTCTGGTGGAGCTGTTTACCTCGGAAGGCTGTTCAAGCTGCCCGCCTGCCGATGCCCTGCTTGCAAAGCTTGAGCAGGTCCAGCCAATCGCCGGTACAGAGATCATCGCGCTTGGCGAGCACGTCGACTATTGGGATCAGCTTGGCTGGCACGACCGCTTTTCTTCGCATCAATATACAGAGCGGCAAAATCAGTACCGCTTCCGCTTCCATCTGGACGATGTCTACACGCCGCAGATGGTCATCGACGGCACCGAGCCGTTTGTCGGCAACGACGCGCCCCATATCGTTCGCGCCATCAGCAGTGCAGGCAATACAGCCAAGATCAACCTCGCGCTCTCAAAGGCAGCCGTGGAGGGAAGCCGCGTCTCGTTTACGGTCTCCAGTTCAACCCCACCGAATTTGCTCTCCAACGCAGACCTTTATGCCGCGCTCGTCGATCCTACCGACACGACAAATGTCCAACGCGGCGAAAACAAGGGGCAGGTTCTCCATCATGCTGCTGTGGTTCGATCGCTGCAAAAGATCGGCAAGCTGAACGACCTAGCATCGGGCCCGTTGCACGCACAGCTCGTTGCTCCAGCAAATTCGGAGCCTGCAACCATGCGGATTGTTGTATTTGCACAACGTCCGGACGAGGGCGCTGTCGTGGGCGCAGTTTCCATGCCTGCGCGTCAATAACTAGAGAATCCTGCTCTCGCCCCAAGCATCTAGAATAGAGATACTTAGATGGCTGACGAACAGAACTCAAAAAAAGCGAAAAAAGAAGCCGCGAAGAAGGCATTGCACGACGACGACATCGTAGGTAAAGCCTATGACGGTCGTCTTATGCGCCGTCTTCTGACCTATTTGCGCCCCTACAAGCTGCAGGTTGCGTTCTCCGCCATCGCCATCATCTTCAAAGCCGCAACCGATGTTGTTGGCCCGTATCTGGTCAAAGTTGCGGTCGATACTTACATGACGAAGACGCCGCCGGAAAAACTCTCCTGGCTGGCCCACCACCTCAGTCCAAAACCGATGGCAGGCATCACCCAGCTCGGCCTGCTCTACCTCAGCGCGCTGCTGATTACCTACGTTCTCGAATTCGTTCAGACCTACCTGATGCAGTGGACCGGTCAGAAGATCATGTTCGATCTGCGGAGCCAGATCTTCCGCCATCTTCAGCGCATGCATCCCGGCTTCTTCGACCATAATCCCGTCGGCAAGCTCGTCACCCGCGTCACCTCCGACGTGGACGCGCTGAACGAGATGTTCACCTCGGGCGTCCTCGCCATCTTCGAAGACATCTTCGTCCTGGCCTTCATCGTCATCATCATGCTGCGCATGAGCTGGCCGCTCGCTCTGCTGACGCTGGCCGTTATCCCTGCGATTCTCTACATCACCGGCATCTTCCGCAAGCATGTGCGCGAGAGCTACCGCCGCATCCGTTCGGCCATCGCCAAGATCAACAGCTACATGCAGGAACATGTCAGCGGCATGTCTATCGTGCAGCTCTTCAACCGCGAGCAGCATGCCTTCGACGAGTTTGCCTCGGTCAATCGCCTACACATGAACGCCTTCAAAGACGCCATCTTCGCCTACGCCCTCTACTATCCAGCAGTCGAGCTGCTCAGCTCCGTCGCCATCGCTCTGGTCGTGTGGCGCGGCGGCATGGGTGCCCTCTTCACCGGCGCTCCTCTCGCCGCAGGACTGCCGTTCTACGAGTACCTCCTGCATCCAATGCGCGCACCGGGCGCGACGATCACGCTCGGCGTTCTCATCGCATTCATCCAGTACGCGCAGCGCTTCTTCCGCCCCATTCAGGACCTCAGCGAGAAGTACAACATCCTGCAAGCGGCCATGGCCGCCAGCGAACGCGTCTTCAAGCTGCTGGACTCTGAACCCGAGATCCTCTCGCCCCCGAAACCCATCGAAGGCGACCGCTCTGGACGCGTAGAGTTCCGCAACGTCTGGTTTACCTATCAGACCCTCGATGAGGCCCAGCGCCTTCGCGTGGCATCGGCAACCGAAGACGAGTTGCGCGGCTATGCCGACATCGAGTGGATCCTCTGCGGCGTCAGCTTCGTCGTCGAGCCGAACGAGACCGCCGCTATCGTCGGCCACACCGGCGCGGGCAAGACGACCATCATCAGCCTGATGATGCGCTTCTACGATATTCAACGCGGTAGCATTCTTGTAGACGGCATCGACGTACGCCAGCAGGATATGCACGCCCTCCGTCGCCGCTTCGCCGTCGTGCTGCAAGACCCCTTCCTCTTCACCGGCACCATCGCAGACAATATTCGCCTCGGCTCCAAGTGGGTCACGGACGAGCGACTGCAGCGCGCCGCCGACGAGGTCAATGTGGGCGACTTCATCCGCTCTCTCCCTCTGCAATTCGCCGAACCTGTTCAGGAGCGCGGAGCCACTCTTTCCACCGGCCAGAAGCAGCTCATCAGCTTTGCCCGTGCGCTGGCCCACGATCCCGGAATCCTCATTCTGGACGAGGCCACCTCTTCGGTCGACACCGACACAGAACTCCGCGTGCGCGGCGCACTCTCACGCATGGTCACAGGGCGAACCTCCATCCTCATCGCCCATCGGCTGTCCACGATTCAGCGGGCTGATACTATCCTGGTCATGCACAAGGGACAGTTGCGCGAGCGCGGCACCCATCAGGAGCTGCTCACACATCGCGGCCTCTATTGGAAGCTCTACCAGTTGCAATACAAAGACCAGGAGATGCCGGCAGATGCCGCGCTGCCCTCCCAGCTTTCTGACGCAGTTCTCCCCTGATAGAGTAGTCAAGCGAACAAGAGACGAACGTGGCAGAAAGCAATCCATCTCCGCGCATCTTTCTCTCCGCCGGTGAAGCCAGCGGGGACTACTACGGCGCTCAAATCATCGACGAGCTGCGCACCCGTCTGCCCCAGCTCACCTGTTTCGGCCTCGGTGGCACCGAGATGGCAGTCGCCGGACTCGACCGCATCGTCCGCGCCGAGGATGTGGCGCACATGGGCATCACCGAAGTCATCCGCCATATGCCGCGTATCTATGGCGAGTACCGGCGCCTGGTCGCATCCATCAAAAAACGACGTCCCGACGTTGCCATTCTCATCGACTTCCCAGACGTCAACTTCCGGCTCGCCCGCACACTTCGCAAGCTGAACATCCCGGTTGTGTATTTCGTAAGCCCTCAGCTTTGGGCGTGGAAGCGGAAGCGTCTGCGCTGGGTACAGCAGCGCGTCAGCCGCATGATGGTCATCTTCCCCTTTGAGGAGAGCTTCTATCGTGCGCGCAACGTCGATGCCACCTTCGTCGGTCACCCGCTGGCACAACTGCCGCTGCCCGACATCACCCGAGCGGAGTACGCCACAAAATATGCGCTCGACCCTGCGAAAAACTGGATTGCCCTGCTTCCCGGCAGCCGACGCAAAGAGGTGCAGCTCAACCTGCCCGAGATGCTGCACGCAGCCGCTATCCTGAACGCTCAGGGCAAATATGAGTTCGTCATCCCGGTGGCCTCAACGGTAAACAACTCGTACCTTCTCAACTTTCTGCAAGACCCCATCTACTACAGCGCAACCAAGCCGAGAGTTACCCTGGTCGACGACGCGCGCGAGGCGCTTCACCATGCCCGCGCCAGTATCGTCGCCAGCGGCACAGCTACCGTACAGGCGACCGTCATCGGAAACCCCTTCATCGTGGTCTATCGGGTCTCTCCGTTTACCTTTGGTCTCGCCCGCCGCCTTATCCGCTATCCGCTTGAGATCCCGACTGAAAAGGACAAGGACGGCAATCTCCCCATCGCCATGGTCAATCTCGTGGCGGGCAAGCGCATCGTGCCCGAACTGCTGCAGACCCGCTTTACCGCAGAAAACGTTGCGGCAACCCTCGCCCCTCTCCTGGCCGACAGCCCTCAGCGCGAGCAGATGCTTATAGACCTCGCCGAGGCACACTTCAAGCTGCTTCCAGCCTCAGGATCAGGCTCTATCTTTCAGGTTTGCGACGCCGTGGAAGCCCTGTTGGGACAGACCCCAGCCGCAAGTGGCCGAATTTCAGCGACAAGCGTCTAACATCACGAAGGCTGTACCATTATTTTTTGAGGATCTTCGCCCGACATGCACCTACCCTCCCGGTATCTTCGAGTTCTGGCCACGGCCGTGTTTCCCGCGTGCATTCTCGCGGCTCCCCTATGGGCAGCGCCCGCCAGACCTCAAATGCACGTCACCGGCTACGTCATCACGGCCGACCTCGATCCTGCGGTGCATCACCTCACGGCGACGGCCGCCGTAACCTTTACGGCGCTTGAAGATCTCACCTCGCCCATCTTCGAGCTGAACAACGGGCTGCAGATCACCAAGGTCACAGACGCAAGTGGCAAGCCGCTCGAATCGGAGCGCCTCACCGGCAACAGCACCGTGCGCTTTACCCTGGCCACGCCGATTCCCAAGGGAACCAGCACCACCTATAACTTTGAATACTCCGGCACGCTGACCGGCTCCGATACCAGCCCGGTCAGCGGAATCAAGCTGGCCTCGATCGACGATCCCATCAGCATTCTGCTGTATCCCGGCGCATGGTTCCCCATGACCGGCCTGTACACCGACCGCTTCACCGCCGAAATGCACATCCGCGTGCCTTCCGACGAACGGGTAGTCGGCAGCGGAGTCGCTGGGCAGAAAAACCTCCCCGGCAATCGCACCGAATACGATTTCAATTGGACCAAGCCCGGCTTTCCCGGAACCATCATCGCCGGTAAATTTCTGGATCCTGCCGGCATATCGGGCGTCAACAACATCCACGTCTACGTCACCGACAAGCGCAAGCCCTTCGCCCTCGACTTCGCTCACACAGCCGACAGGGAGTTTGAGTTTATGACCAGCAAGTTCGGTCAGCCAGAGTCCCCCATCCTGAACCTCGTGGAGCTGCCGGACGATGCTGTCTCAGCTGCCTGGGCACCGGAGGTTGTGGCAATCGGAGGCGGTCGCATCGCTGCACGCAATGCCCAACGGCTCATCTCCAACACCATCGCACATCAATGGTGGGGCAGCGAGGTCTCTCCCGCGACCATGAACGACGCCTGGATCACCAATGGCATGTCGCGCTATGCCGAGCTGATGTATCTCGAAGATTCAGCCGGGAAGACCGCATTTCAGTCCGCTATCACTGATGTCTCGGCAGGCGCTCTGGCCTACGATACGGTTCCGCTGACCACTCTCGGACGCCTCGATCCGTTCTCGCCACAGTTCCAGTCCATGACCCTCGAAAAAGGTGCGATGGTCTTCCATATGCTCCGCTGGGAGATGGGCGACGACACCTTTACCCAGTTCCTCCGCGGCCTGCTCTCGCAGTACACCGACAAATCGATACGCAGCTCCGATGTGCAAACCGTCGCCGAAGCCCAGTCGCATCTGCAACTGACTCCCTTCTTCTCGCAGTGGATCGATGGCACGGGAGCACCGGCCTTTGGAGACAAGTACACCGTCTTTCGTCTGGGCGACAATAAGGGCTTTCGTACCGTCGGCGCCATCACTCAGGACCTCGACCTCTTTAGTATGCCGGTGGAGCTGCGCATCGAAACTGACGGAAAGACCGAGATCAAGCGCATCGTCGTAAGCGGCAACGAGTCCCAATATTCCATCGAAACCTTTGGCCGTCCTCGCCATATCGGTATCGATCCAGACAACTGGTTGCTGAAGAGCACACCCGATCTTGCTGTGCGCGTGGCCGTCTTACGCGGGCAGGAGCAGGTCGCGCAGGGCGATCTCACCGCCGCTCTGGTTGAGTACCAGAAGGCCCTCGACGCCAATAAGAACAGTTCGCTCGCCGCCTACCGTATCGGCGAAGTCTTCTTCATGCAGCGCAACTATCAGTCCGCGGCAAACTCCTTCCGCGATGCTCTGCGCGGAGACGGCGACCCCAGATGGGTCGAAGTCTGGAGCCACATCGAACTGGGTCGCATCTTCGACCTGACGGGCCAGCGCGATCGAGCCGTCAACGAATATCGCCTCGCTGTACAGACCAATGACAACACCCAGGGTGCGATCAACGAGGCACGCGCGCTGATGCAGAAACCGTACAAGCGCCCGGCCGAGCAAGATTAATCAGACGAAGGTTTGACGCGTTACGTTATTCATACCTGAGCGCCTCAATGGGATCGAGATTGGCCGCCTGTATCGCCGGAATCATTCCGCTCACGGTCCCTACGATGACGAGAACGACGGTCGCCAGGATCACAATATGCGGCGAGATCAGCAGATAGATATCCGCCGCACTCGCATTGGCCGCAATCGCACTATAGAACGTGATGCCTCCCACGACTTTACTGACTCCATAGGCCAGGGCAATGCCCGCTACTCCACCAACTCCGGTAATCACCAGGGCTTCGGCAAGAAATTGCAGCAGGATATGGCGCTTCCGTGCCCCCAGTGCCTTCTCCACGCCAATCTCTCTCGTCCGCTGTTGCACGCTGACCAGCATAATGTTCATCAGCCCAATACCGGCGATGCCCAGCGTCAGCGTTCCGATAAAGAGCAGCAGCACCTGCAATCCCAGCGATATGATGCGGAACTGCGCGAGCTGCTCCATGATGTTGGCCACCCAGATCGCGTTGTGGTCTGTTGGCCGAAAGGCGTGCGATGCTGCGAGCGTATTTCGCAAGGCGTGCTCCACGGCCTTCGGGTCGCCACGATAGTTGAACCAGATGCCGTCGAGATATTTGGCATCTTTGATATCGCCCATGGTTGAAAACGGGATGTAAGTAAGGCGATTGATGTTGTCATCGCCCTCCTGCATCTTGGGTTTCAGAACACCGATCACTTCAAAGCTGATACCGTTCAACCGGATTGTCTGGCCCAAAGCGAAGATGCCGGAGTAGAGCTTCGACTTTGCCTGCGACCCAATGACCGCAACATGGTTTCGCTGTTGCAGATCGGCTTCTGTCAGAAACCGTCCCTCGGCCAGATCCATCTTCTGAATGTCCTGAATCTCGGGGGAGACGCCATCCACCTCCCACGTATAGGTGTGCAGATCGTTCTGCACCGGAACTGACTTCCAGAGCATGGGCGACGTATGCAGAACGCCGGGAACTGTCTCCCGGATGCGCTCCACATCTTCCATCTTGAGGCGAACCGGTACACCAGCCTTGGTGCCGCCCGCCTGCTCGCTGGTGGTGCCGGGAAAGACGCCGATCATGTTGGTGCCGAACTGAGCGAAGATCGTCTCGAAGGCGCGCCCGAAGCCTGCGCCGTAGGCCAACAGAAGAACCACCGTGGCAATGCCCCACGCCATGCCGACGATGGTGATGGCGGTCCGCCGTCCGTTGTACTGCATCGCTTCCATCGCTTGTCCAAAGATATCTCGCAGCATCGCCTTACTCCTTGCGCAGCGCCTCAACCGGCTGCATCCTCGCTGCTCGGCTCGCCGGATAGATGCCAGCGATTACGCCGCAAAGCACAAGTGTGCCCATCGCCATCGCCGCCGACCATGGCACCAGCCGCGGTGGATCGAATCCCATTTGGTTGTCTCCCATCGCATGTCCCAGCACCAGCATCAGCGTGGCCGCGCCCGCGATTCCGATCAGACCGCTGATTCCGGTCAACATGATGCCTTCTAGAAAAAACTGTATCAAGATACTGCGATTAGTCGCTCCCAGCGCCTTGCGCAAGCCAATCTCCTTGGTACGTTCCGTCACCGTAACCAGCATGATGTTGATAATGCCAACCGCGCCCAGCGCGAGGGTAACGATCCCCACCCCCCCGAGAAAGACATCCATTGCCGTGAAGATCAGGCCGACGGTCTTATTTGCCTTGATAGTGTCCCACTCTTCGAATGCATCCGTCAGGCTTGGATCAAAATCATGCCGCTTCGCAATAATGCGATGCACGTCCATCTTCGCAGCCTCATTCATGTCCTCGGCCGTGGGCTGATATTGGATGGAGGTAATAGCATCGGCGGGAATATTTTCGCCGAGAATCGGAAAGAGCTCGAGCATCGTCGACAGCGGAATATAGACCCTCTGGTTGTCGCTATCGTTATTGCCTCGCCCGATCTTGGGTGCGACGCCAATTACCTGAAAACGATATCCATTCAGCGTGATGAAAGACCCGACCGAAGGCCGTCCCGGAAACAGCAGCTTATTATTTTTTTGCCCCAGAAATACGACCTGCCGATGTTGCGCCTCGTCGCCGGCGTCGATCCAGCGGCCTTCGGCGACGGGAAGCTTGCGAATCTGAGGGTAGTTCGGCTCTGCACCCAGAACTGAGCCGCCCGCGCTTGAAAACTCGCTGACCTCCTTCAGATCGCCGCGATCGATGAACGCCGTCGCATTGCGAACATGGGACGCCTCTGCACGAATCGCCTCGGCATCGCTCAACGTCAGCTTGTAGGGCCGCATGCCCGTATGCTGGTTCGGCAGCGCGGGCACAGTCCCGCTGAAGAGCATGATGACGTCCGATCCCAGCTCAGACAGTCCTCGGCGCTGCCCCGAGCGGAATCCCTCCCCCAACCCGATCAGCAGCAGCAAGGAAGCCACACCCCATGCGATGCCGAACATCGTGAGGAACGATCGCAGCTTGTTAGCTCCGATCGATTGGAATACCTGGGCAAAGATGTCGAGAAGGGCGCGCATGACGATGGTTGGACTTCATTCTCCACCTTACGTTACGCAAATCCCAATCAAACAGTTCCGAATTCTGATTTATTTACTGATTTCTACGAGGCAGCTTGCGTCTGGTTTTTCATCAGCACGGGAACGTCAGGATCTGGCTCATTCTGCACATTCATGCGCAGCGAACGCAAAAAGTCACCTGTCGCCGCCAGTGTGGCTGCATCGGCAGATGCCGGGTACAGCAGACGCACCGCTGACCCCAAGCCTGCGACACCCGTGAAACCTCCACGCACGGCAAAACACCGCTCAGGACGATACACGCACGACGCCAGGTCCGTAATGCTCAAGGCGTCACTAGGCGTACACAGAATCGTCTTTGGCGGAGCCATCCGGTCGACCATGCTGAAGATCTCCAGCTTCGATTCCAACTCATCTGGAACAAAATCGACGGCAATATCCGCCACGCGGACGGCGTCTTCGACAGTCAAAGCGAGGTCGAGGCTGCCCGGAGAATCGCGCAGGTCCATCTCGGCAAAATCCGCCTCAGCCCGGCGAAGATTTGCCGGCATCACATCTTCGAGCACCACATGAAATCCAGCGGCAACACAAGCCAGCGCAAAGCTACGGCCAGCCGTCCCAGCCCCTATCACCGCCACCGTCCGTATCTCGAACGGTGACGGGGAAATTGCTGGCTGCATTATTTTTTGCTCGCGACTGCGTTGATAACCGACTCGTAGCTCGGTTCAGACTGCTTGATGTGCTCGGAAACTCGTTGACGCTCATCCTCGGTCAGCGACGGCAGCACCGCAAGAATGCGGCGCAGCGTAACCGAAATATCGTCAACATAGTTCATCGTGCGGATGGCTTCGCCAGAAAGAGGCATGTACGCTCCTGAAAAGTTTAATGTGCTCTTCTTCAGTCTAAACGCTGGAGCCCGGCTCTGCCCGTTTATGGGCCTCGTCCTGCGGCTCACCTGCCGCAGGACCCTCTTTCGGCGCTTCATAGCCATCGCGGTCCGTCATCTCCATCAGCGCCGCCAGCTTGACAGCAAAATCCGGATGCAGCGCATTCAACCCATAGCGCCACGTCCAGTTCCCCGCCCCGGCTGCGGGGGTATTCATCCGGCCCTCGCTGCCGAGGTGCAACACATCCTGCATCGGGAAGATGCAGAGATTCGCCACCGATCTCGCCGCCGCACGCATCATAGCCCATACGATATCGCCCTCGTGTTCAATTGTTTGCAGATAAGTCTGCGCGTGGGTCTTTTCCATCTCACTGGCATCGTCGCGCCACCAGCCCAGCGTGGTGTTATTGTCGTGCGTTCCTGTATAAACCACTGTGTTCTGAATAAAACGATGCGGAAGGTAGAGATGGCTACCCCGATCCGAAAAGCCAAACTGAAGAATTCGCATTCCCGGCATACCAAAGTGCTCACGAAGCTCATCTACCTCCGGGGTAATCAAGCCAAGGTCTTCTGCGACAAACGGCAGATCGCCGAATACCTCTCTCAGCCGATTGAATAGTTCATGTCCGGGTGCCTTCACCCACAGGCCGCTGATCGCCGTCGGTTCATCGGCCGGAATCGACCAATATGCCTCGAAGCCACGAAAGTGGTCCAGCCTAATTGAGTCATAGAGCGTCAATGCACGTCGAATCCGTGCCACCCACCAGTCAAATCCCCGCTCCTTCATCAGGTCCCACTTGTACAGCGGATTCCCCCAGCGCTGGCCCGTGACCGAAAAATAATCCGGCGGCACACCCGACACCCGCGTCGGCTTCAGATCATCGTCCAGCTCAAATATCTCAGGATGCGTCCACACATCGGCACTGTCGTAATTCACAAAGATAGCGACATCGCCCAGAATGCGAACCTTCCGCTCTGCGCAGTACGACCGCAGCGCACACCACTGTTCGTTGAAAAAGAACTGAATGGCCTGCTCGATAGCCAGCTCTCGCCCATGCGAGTTCAGTACCGCCGTCAACGCATCGCTCTTCCTTCGAGCATACTCGGACGGCCAGTCAATCCAGCTCACATAGCCGTGCATTCTCCGCAACACATTGAACAGCGCATAGTCAGAAAGCCACGAAATATTGTCTTTGCAGAATTTTTGAAATCGCGCTCGCACATCATCCGGCGCTCGATCAAGAAAATTTGCAGCCCCTTCTTCAATCAGCGGAAGCTTAACCCGCATGGCTTCCACGAAATCCGCTGGCCCATCATGTCCCGTCAATCCCTCGATTCGCTCCGCGCAAATCCAGCCTTCCTGCACCAGCCGTTCCAGACTGATGAACAGGGGATTCCCCGCGAATGCCGACAGCGCCGAATAAGGTGACCCACCATAACCCGTCGGACTTAGAGGCAACACCTGCCACAGTTGCTGCTTCGCCGCTGCAAGAAAGTCAACAAAGGCATACGCCGCCGGGCCAAAATCTCCCACGCCCCCATACGACGGCAACGACGTCACATGCAGCAGAACTCCCGATAACCGATTAACATTCATCGCTTCCCCACTCATCTCTCCCCCTGTGTCTCTTAACGTTTGATGCCGATTTGTCCTCGGTCGAAAACAACGAAAGGCCTGTCCCTCTACCGTCAATAGTAGTGGAACAAACCTTTCGAAACAGTTAAGAGAGCTTCTACTGACTACCGCTACTTAGGGCCCCAGATACGGAAGTTGCCACTGGAATGAAGCAGACTCATCATATAAAGCATGCCGTCGTAATAGCGCTGCTCGCCAGACGGAATGGGCGAATTCCAAAACGCATCGACAAAGGCTTTAGAAGTCGGGCCTTTCGTCGCGGCAAGACCGGCGGTCGCTGTTGTAGCAACCATTCCCGTAGAGTGACGTTGCGAAAGCGGCTTACCGTCCAGCGTGTACTGGTCGCTAAACGTGCTAACGCCCTGACTGAAAAGAAACTTCTGAATGCGATCACTCAAAACATTCTCTTCCGCGTCCTTATGCCACCACGAATAATCCACCGACCAGTTGCTGGCCGTCCTCCACGAGTCATAGGAGAAGTTAGCCGACATTGGGTTAAAACCTGTGCCATGCGGCTTACCGTCGAAGTCAGCATAGTCGGGCGCAAGCCCCGTATTAGGGTTAGTGGCCTTCTGAAAGAAGCTCCGACTGGCCGTTGCGGCTTCAGCCCAAAAAGCGCGATCTTCGATCGGTCCCCAGCGCGACCACAGCTCGTAAAACGCAGGCAGGTGGTACGAGGGATCGGTAAAGCTTCCGCGCCCCATGCCAGGCACGAAAAGTATCATCCTGTTCGGCTCGTTGACCATCGGGCCAACTGTCTGCGGCTGGTTGCGCGGAGGAAAGCCAGGACGCGTGGGAGGAGTGTACGGGGACTCGTTGGGCTTCAAGCGAAAGGGCGGCGTTCCGATCTGAATCGGATGATGGCGCATGAGACTCAGAATGCGATCAGCCTGCGCCTTGTAGTTATAGATGCCGGTACCGCTTCCCCAGCGGTTCGCCGCAAAGTAAAGGCTCATGACGAAGTACTCTTCACCATCAGGAGCAGGAGAATCGGAACGCGGCGTCCCATCCGTATGCATCGACCACGAAAAGTAACCGACCGAAGGATTAGCCGGATCCGTGATCAGCATATAAGTATTCGCCCAATTCCAGATGGCATCAAACTCATGCTTCTTGTTCATCTGAACGGCAATCATCATGCCATACGACATGCCCTCGGTACGTGCGTCGCGGTTGGCGACGTCCGTAATATAAGCCAGCGGCCCATTCGCATTGCTGCCCACCTCGTAGTACACAGCTTGCGTATTCTTGTCGCCATGAAAGAGCTGCTCGAAGGCAGCATCGATCTTGGCATGACTCTGCTTCGCGCTATGCCCCTGTTCGGCGAAGAGATCTCGATAGTGGCCTGTACGATAAGCACCCGAGCCATCACTGTCAGCGCCATGTTTCACAGTTTGTCCTGACGCATGACGAGCACCCACCGAAATGAAAACAAGAGCCGCGGCAAAAAGCACCGAATGCATACGGATGGTTCGTGTCATTAATTTCCCCTTGCAGAACAGACGCGTCTTCCACTTTCAAACTGAGCAGTACGTTTGTGAACTACCAATCCGTAAGCGTGCCATCGAGCTTACGAGCAATCGGAAGATACGCTCGCTGGTACGGATACTTCGCCGCAAGGCCTTCATCAATATCGACTCCCAGCCCCGGCGCATCTCCCGGATACATATAGCCAGCATCGAACGTATATTGATGCGGAAACACTTCATCGGTAAGCGCACTGTGATGCATGTGCTCCTGAATCCCGAAGTTATGGATGGCAAGCCCAAGATGCAGGGCAGCCGCCATCGTGACCGGAGAAAGATCGGTCGCTCCATGGCAGCCGGTTCGCACTTGATAGAGCGCTGCAAAATCCGCCGTCTTTTTCACGTGAGTGATTCCGCCACCATGCACAATGGCCATGCGGATGTAATCGATCCACTGTCTGCGGATAAGATCATGCGCATCCCATACTGAGTTGAAGACCTCGCCCGTAGCAATCGGCGTGGTGGTATGCCTGCGAATCAATTCAAACCCTTCCTGCAACTCAGCAGGACATGGATCTTCCATCCAGAAGAGGTGATACGGCTCCAGCGCCTTCCCCAGACGCGCCGCCTCAATGGGAGTAAGCCGATGATGCACGTCATGAAGCAGATGCACATCCGCACCAAGCTCGACGCGAAGCTTTTCAAAGAGCGATGGCACAAAGTTCAAATACTTTTCGGTGGACCAAAGACTCTCTGAAGGCAACCCACGTTCTGCAGGCTCATACGACTTGCCACCCTTAGGCACGCCATAGCTGCCTGCAACTCCCGGCACGCCGGACTGCGCCCGCACCGCAAGATAGCCCTCATCCATATGCTTGCGAACAGAATCAAGTGTCTCCGCAATATCGCCACCGTTGGCGTGAGTGTAGACCAGCACGCCGTTGCGGCTCTTCCCGCCAAGCAGGTTATAGACAGGGGTGTTGAGTGCCTTGCCTTTGATGTCCCACAGGGCAACGTCAACCGCAGCGATCGAAGCCATGGTGACAGGACCGCGACGCCAGTACGCTCCGCGATAGAGATACTGCCAGATGTCTTCAATCTGAAATGGATCGCGGCCAATCAAGCATGGAAGAACGTGCTCGGAGAGATAGCTCGCAACAGCCAGTTCACGGCCATTCAGCGTAGCATCGCCGAGTCCATAAATCCCCTCGTCGGTTTCAATCTTGAGGGTGACAAAGTTGCGGTCAGGAGAGCAGACAATCAGACGGGCGGCGATAATTTTCATTGTTTTGTGATCTCGATGTAGTCAACAGGTGCGGGTTCGGTGCCGTCAGGAACGCCGCGCAACATCAGTGTATCTCCGGGGGTAAGGCTAACATCCGGTATCGTGAAGCGCGTACTCGTGTGGCCGTCGAGCTTCTTATCCACAACAGCCGGTGGCAGTGTATTGTCCGCGGTCCAATGAGCGAGACTTCTGCCATTCAGCAGAACTTCATACTGCGCAGACCCCGGATGGATATCAAAATACTGGACAGCAATATCGTAAATACCCGCAGGCTTATCAAGCTTTGCCATAAGCGTGCAGGCAGCGGTGCGATCACATACCATGGCCTTTCCGCCAGAAGCCGTCTCCCACGGCGTAACCTCGACCGTCGTGTACCCGTCACTCTGCATTGCTTCAGCTTCAATCCGATTGGGATAATGTCCCACACGCCCCTTCGCATCTGGAATACCCGACATATGTAGAAACCACTCGCTCACAGCATCGCGCCAGACAACAGCGTGTCCTGCCTGATACTCAAATAGAGCCAGCGTTCGCCGATAACGATCTTCATCGATAAGCCCATGCAGCGTCTGCCAGCGTGAAGCATACGTTGCCGCAGTAGCCGCGCCATCGTAGTGCGAGTCATAGACGTGCTGAATCGCGGTCTTTCCGCTATGCAAAACATGGTCATATGAAACATGGTGCATGAAGAGCAGAAGCTCATCCGGGCACGTAGCCAGCGACTCATAGACCTTCGCAAGCTCCGGCGGATACTGCCCGATATATCCCGTCCCCGTAGCAACCGTGCGGTCCATGCCGATGCCCTTATGATCCGCGCGAATCCACTGCCCCCATCCATTCCGCTCCGCGGATTCAATACCCGGCCCATAGTGAACACCGATAATATCCGTCAGCGTGCCGAGTCCAAGCGGGCCAGTGTACTCCTCATAAACATGCCACGAATTTCGTTGAAGATCATCGATCGTTGAGACCACCTTCGGATTATTTCCAAACGTAAGCCGCGTCCAGCTATCGATGATCTGGTCGGTCGTGAGGTCAGGATTCCACGCAAGCCTGCCATAGCCATAGAGATTGGCCATGGCCATCGGATGATGCAGCCAGTTATCGTCCAACCCAACATTGACGACAGCGACAAAGCCGCCCAGTGGCTGATGAAAGCTCTTCCCCTCGACGATCTCTTTGACCAGAGTGCTTCGATTCTGCGCCCGCATATCCGTATCGAGCGCCATCTTCCACATCGGCACCAGAAAGACCATGTGCCGTTGCTGACCGGTATACTCCTGCGTGACCTGTAACTCGATCGCCTGATTCGTATGTTGCAGCGCGGCGAAGAGCGGAGAGACCGGCTCCCGCACCTGAAAATCAATCGGACCATTTTTAATCTGGATCACGACATTCGGCTCAAACTTTCCATCGAGTGCGCGAAAGTTGTCATAACCCGCGCGTGCCCGGTCTGCCTTCATGTCATGCCAGTCCAGATGTTGGTTGTAGACAAATCCACGGTAAAGAACGACACCATGATGCGGCCGCAACGCGCGCGCCAGAACATTGGCAGCCTGTGCAGGATTGCGTCCATAGTGCGAAGGACCAAGCCGTCCCTCAGAGTCTGCCTTCACAACAAATCCACTGAAGTCCGGAATCAGCTTGTAAATCTCAACCGTCTTCTGCTGCCACCACGCGATGACCTGTGGATCGAGTGGATCGAACGTCGAAAGATGGCCGACCGTCTCAGGACTGGAAAGATCTACCGAGAGCGACATGCGAACGCCCCACGGACGCAGCGCGTCGGCGATCCGAGCTAACTCGCGCAGCATCTCCGGCTGCAAGGTACGCAGGTCAGAGTTCACATTGTTGACGGTACATCCATTCAAGCCAACCGAAGCCAGCAGCCGTCCATACTCCGACACGCGTGTCAGATCTCCCCGCACATGGCCGCCATCGAAGAAGATGCTTCGCCCCGCATAGCCGCGCTCAATTGAGCCATCGAAATTGTCCCACTGGTTCACCCACCGAATGGGCGCGGACGGGGATTCGGCGTCCGGCACAATCTCATGCAGCTCGCCAACCTGCTCCAGCAGATGAAAGACCCCATAGAGCTCACCGACCGGACTGCCGCCAGCCACGATCCACAGATGATACCCATGCTCATCGAGCTTTGAAATCGCAAAACCTTCCGCGGTAAGCGTTGCAGACTCGCTCCATTGCGGCAGCAGTTGATGCAACTCCCTCGACGTGCCCAGCACAAAAGCATCTCCATCGGGCAGAGTCGAACCCACGCGAAGGTCCCCGCCAAGCATGCTGCGCAACCCACTAGCCAGTTCACCGGATGCGCTTCTCCCCACAGAAGACGTATCCACCTGCACGATCTGGTGTGGAAGCGACCGGTCACGTCGAAGCACGGAGGCTTCTGTAATGCGGCCATACCGAAGCCAGCCCGCAGCCCCAGTCTCCGCCTGCGCCAGCCCCGCACTCAAACAGAGGAAAACAACGAGAGTCACACGGCGTCGCAACCGGCATAGCCTTAGCACAGATGAAATCCTTGAATGAAGCAGTACATAAAGAAGAGCTCTCAACTACACGACATGCCAATTTATTACGTGACACAAACTTTATCGAGATAAAAATATCGCTGTCAAGCTAGGACACAAATTCTTCCCGATCCATAGAGAACTAAACATTAGATCAAATCAAAGTCAATTTATTGTTGTCGCAAATAAATTAAAAAACATCCATGGGAAAAGACATAAGACATCAATGCGTCGAACGGTGATAACCCGAGTGGCGTTGCAGCACGACCGCTGCTCCACCGCGCAGACGAGACAGTTCCCCGTCATTGGTCACCATAAGCCGCGGCGCCGTGCCTGCGAGCATGGTGCTATCTAATCCGGCCTGCACAATCGGACCAAAGCGAGGCCACGATGTCGTCAGATCGCCGGTGATCAAAATCAGATCGGGGGAAAGTCCAGCGGTGATTAAACGAAGTCCGCGGCCAAGATGCTTCGCCTGACGCGAGACCGCTTCAATGGCAGTCGCATCGCCCTCTTCCGCAAGTTGCAGCAACTCCTGAATCACCAGAGAACGGCTCTTAGGCGAGAGTTCCTTATAGTAGCGAAGCGCCGCCGACGAAGATGCGAATACCTCCCAGCATCCTCGCTGCCCACAACCGCAGGCAGGCCCCGCCGGATCAATCGGAATGTGTCCAAACTCCCCAGCCAATCCATTGCGGCCCACAACGATCTGCCCATTCGCCAGGATCGCCGTGCCCAGTCCCTCCGAGACAGTAATCAGCACGGCATTGCGCACCCCATCCATCCTGCCAAACCACAGCTCCGATAGAAGGCAGGCGTTCGCGGCATTGTCCAACTCCACCTGCAACTTCATCCCTTTTTCGATCGCGCCCTTCACGTCGTAGTCAGACCATTTCAAATTCGGCGCAAGGATCAGCCGCTGCGTCTCTGGATGAATACGCCCCGGCAGGCTGATGCCGATACCCTCGAACGTCTTGTTCGCATGACGGTCGCGCATCCCCCGCATCGATTCAATGATCTTGCCCACAGAGCGCTCCGGATCGGAGACCAGAGGCACGACTTCCCGCGCAAGAAAGCGCCCATTCAGATCGACTACCGCAACGATAGCCTGCTGCGGGCGCAGGTCGGCAACAAGAATGACCAGCTCATCGTTCAACGAAAGCAGCGTCGGTCGCCGCCCCCGCGGACGCCGCACCACGGCGCCTTCCGTGATCCACCGTTCGCTGAGCAACTGCTCCACAATCGCCGAGACAGTACTCGGCTGCAGACCAGAGAGCCGCGACAGATCGGCGCGAGCAACTGGCTGTCGAGCGCGAATCAGCTCAAGGACAATGTCGCGATTGATATCGCGCGCACTCTCGCTCGAAGCGAGCTCAACATAGGCCAGATCGACATGTCTTCCACGCACAGCGGCCTTTAGAACCTGTGTCGCAGTTTTTTGAACCGTAGATTTAGCCATAGAATCTATTGATTCACTCCACTGGCAAGATAACCACCATCGACTGCAAGAATCTGCCCCGTCGTATAAACAGCCTCATCCGATGCAAGAAACACTGCGGCTCCCGCAACCTCTTCAACACAGCCAAAGCGCCTCATCGGCGTTCGCAGCAGAAGCTCGTGGCCACGCGGTGAATCGAGCAGCGCGCGGTTTAGCTCGGTGGGGAAGATACCTGGTGCAATTGCATTCACACATACGCCCTGCTCGGCCCACTCAATCGCAAGCGAGCGAGTCAGCGCGCCAACCGCCGCTTTGCTGGCCCCATAAGCAGCTACGTCGCGAAAGGCGACGAACGTCGAGAGCGAAGCAATATTAATAATGCGGCCATATCCCTGCTCCAGCATCAATGCTCCAAAGATCTGACAGGCCCGCAGCGTACCGTTCAGGTTGACGTTCATGATGCTCTGCCACAACGTCTCGGGGCAATCGAGAGTTGGCACCCGTTTAGTGATACCCGCCGAATTCACCAGGATATCGATGCGCCCAAAATGCGACTTCACGGCATCATGCAATTCCTGCAAAGATCGACGGTCCGTAACATCGGACAAAACCCGCAACGTCTTGCGTCCCGATGCCTTTAATATCTCCGCCACAGAATCCACCGACTCCGCTGACCGGGAAGATGCAACCACATCGGCGCCTGCGGAGGCCAAACCCAGGGCAATGGCCTTTCCAATCCCCGAAGTTCCCCCAACAACCACCGCGCATTTTCCTGCGAGATTAAACATTGTCCAGCACTTCTCCTTGGAACATCAGCCAAGCAATCAGAATAAATTCTTGTGTTTATAAAATATCAGTAAAGCGGTATTGCATTTGAAACTCTCACACACACAGACATATTCATAAAGCACTTATTTTCAGAAGAATATAGCAACTTTGCGACAGAAGAAACATCATCCCTGACATCAATCCAAAATTAATTCACCCCCGAATAGGTGAATTAATTCAAGTACGAAAATAATGAACAATAGTTCAAATTTATTTTGAAGGATGAATCCACTACACGGAAAGCCGATCACACCATCAGTTACAGGCTAATGCCATCCACACAGCCCCTGCCGTTCCATTCGCACCGCTTACTTCAAAGTCCACAAAGTCTCCCGCCGCCACCGCCACGCTCCCTGTCACGGAACAAGAGCCACCCGAAACCGCCTTGCAACTCAACGAGGTGTCCGCCATGTTCCCCGGAGTTCCCTGCCGAACCATCACAGTGATTGCGTTCAACTGCTGCGAATAAACGCTCAGCGTGGTCGCCGTACATCCCGCCGGAACCCACGTCAGCGTCGAAGCATCTTCACTCCCACCCGCATTCGTGTTGCTCACCGAATAGTAGATATTGTTGAACGAGACCGAGTGATACATCGAACCCGACAACGCCCCGGAGGCGCCACCCGTTCCTCCGCCCGTCCCATTCGCTCCAGCCGCGCCCTGTGGAATGGTAAAGTTCAACACTGCCGCCGCTGCTGTCCCACTATTCGACACAGTCGCCATCGAGCCTGCCGCGCCGGTCGTCACCGTCCCCACACTCACCGTCGCAGCGGCACCCGCCGGCCCACTCGGCCCTGCATCTCCCTTCTGCGCCAGCACCGCCCACACCGCAGGATACTGATCCGGCTCCATCCCGGCGTTGCTCGCCTGCGCCAGATACGTGCTCCCTCCAAAAAATGCCGCATCATTGGCCTGATAGCTCACACCCAAACCCCAAGCCCCGCGATATTTCATCCCAACCGTTCCGGCAGCGCCCGCAGCACCCGGCAGCCCCTGCGGCCCGGCAGCACCTTGCGGTCCAGTGGCTCCGGTGGCTCCGTCAGGCCCCTGCGCACCTGCCGCACCCTGCGCCGCCAGCACACTCCAGTAAGCCGGATTCGTCCCCGGAGTATTTCCATGATTGGCCGCGGCTGCCGATATATAACTCGACCCCTGATAGCTCACAGCATCATTCACCGCGTAGTTCACACTCGACGAATAGCTCTCGCGAAACAACATTCCTGCCGGTCCTGCTGGCCCAGTCGATCCGGTCGTACCAGCAGGTCCAGTGGCTCCTGCTGATCCTGTGGCGCCCACGGAACCCGCAGCACCCGTAGGTCCGGCAATACCTTGCAGCCCCTGAAGCCCTTGCGGCCCAACTGGCCCTGCAGTTCCCGTCGAACCAACTGGCCCCGTCGCGCCCGTATCTCCCTTAACTCCAGTAGGCCCGCCCACTCCTTGCAAGCCAGTAGCGCCCGCAGCCCCGGTCGGTCCAGCAGGCCCTGTCAGCCCAATAGGCCCGACTGGCCCCACAGCTCCGGCGGGTCCAGCCGTAGCCAAAGTCACATCCAACACCGCCGCATGGCCAGTCAGATCATTTTCCTTGCTATCGAACTGCACTCCCGCAGCATCCGCCGTCAATGCCAGGCCATTGTTTGTCGCCGGGGCGGTAATCCATCCCTGCACCAGAGACGTCACGTCCACAGTGACATAAACACCCGCCGCATCCACCGGAACGACCTGCGCTGCGCTCCCCAGCGAAGGCACGGTCGCATACGTCACGCTGTACTCGCCCCACGCTCCGTTCACCAAACGCACGCTCACCTGCCCCGCCGCGTCCACTCGATTGCAATACAGGCGAAGTACCGCTCGCGACACCTGCCCGGCCGTCGTACCCGCAGGAAGCATACCCAGGTCAAACTGCAACAGGGAGGTATACCCGGCGCCCACATTCAAATTTGAGATTGCCCCGCTATTGACTCCGGGCAGTGCGCTGTTCACATGCGCATCTGCCACCAAGGTCGCCTCTACCGCCCACGCTGGTCCCGCAGCGAAGAGCCAAACTGCCAACCCCACCCATAAGAAAACTGTCCTTACTAAACCCATCAAAACCCTCAGCAGGAAACGGCCCTTCGCCGTGCAAACAAAGGGCCGGCCTGCCAACTTACAACGTTCGGGGCTCAGCGATGCACGTTGCGCCGGGCATGGACTGCCCATGCAATAGTTGTATTTATTTTTGCAACCAGGGAGCATCACCGTTTTAGGTCAACCCCAGCCGAAACACAAGCATCCTCGTATACCACTTCCGTGTCATTGTCCCTCGGCGCGCAATTTCCCTCCTTATCCCGCATCTCATATAGTGCAATTGTCGGCACCATTTTCCGCGAGGACACCAAAAGCATGAACACAGCCCCAGCCAATCAGCCCGGTCAGCTCCCCCTCCCTGCAACGCTGGTCAATATTCCCCACCTCATCACCGCCTATTACTCCCTCCATCCCGACCCCGCCGTTTCGACGCAGCGTGTGGCTTTTGGAACATCGGGGCATCGCGGCAGCTCCTTCAGTGCCTCCTTCAACGACGATCACATCGCCGCCATCACCCAGGCTATCGTCGAGTACCGCGCCTCCCAGCACACCCTCGGCCCGCTCTTCCTCGCCAAAGACACCCACGCTCTCTCCGAGCCTGCCTTCGCCACCGCGCTCGAAGTCCTCGCCGCCAACGGCATCGAGGTCATGATCGACGAGCACCTCGACTACACGCCCACCCCCGTCCTCTCGCACGCCATCCTCACTTATAACCAGAACCCCAAGCTCCACCGCGCCGACGGCATCGTCATCACTCCCTCGCACAATCCTCCCGAGGATGGTGGCTTCAAGTACAACCCACCCTCCGGCGGTCCCGCCGACACCACTGCCACCAAGTGGATCGAGAACCGCGCCAATGAACTCATCGCCAACGGCCTCAAAGGCGTAAAGCGCATCTCCTACTTCCGCGCTTTATCCGCAGACAAGACCTACCGCCACGACTACATCACCGCCTACGTCAACGACCTCGGCAGCGTCATCGACTTCGAAGTCCTCCGCGGCACCACCCTCAAGCTCGCCGTCGACCCGCTCGGTGGAGCCGGAGTCCACTACTGGCCGCGCATCGCCGAGCAGTACAAGCTCCCCCTCGAAATCCTCAATCCCAACGTCGATCCCACCTTCCGCTTCATGACCTGCGATTGGGACGGCCGTATCCGCATGGACTGCTCCAGCCCCTTCGCCATGGCCAGCATGATCGCCAACAGATCGAAGTACGACGTAGCCTTCGCCGCCGACACCGACCACGACCGCCACGGCATCGTCACCCGCACTACTGGCCTGCTCAATCCCAACCACTACCTCGCCGTCTCGATCCAGTACCTCTTCACCCACCGGCCCGATTGGTCGGAGAAAGTCGGCATCGGCAAAACCCTGGTCTCGTCCAGCATCATCGACCGCGTAGCCAAGGGCCTCAACCGCCCCATGCTCGAAGTCCCCGTAGGCTTCAAGTGGTTCGTAGACGGCCTCATCGACGGGTCGCTCGGCTTTGTAGGAGAAGAGTCCGCCGGAGCCACTTTCCTCCGTCGCAACGCCAAAGTCTGGACCACCGACAAAGACGGCCTCATTCCCGGCCTGCTTAGTGCAGAGATGACCGCCGTCACCGGCAAAGATCCCGGCGAACTCTATCGCGAACTCACGCAGAAATACGGCGACCCCATCTACCAGCGCATCGACGCCGCCGCAACCAAAGAGCAGAAGGCCAAGCTAGGAAAACTCTCCCCCTCGCAGGTCACTGCCAAAGAGCTAGCCGGAGAGCCCATCACCGCCATCCTCACCGAAGCTCCCGGCAACCACGCACCCATTGGTGGCCTCAAGGTCACAACCGAGAACGGCTGGTTCGCCGCCCGCCCCTCCGGCACCGAAGACGTCTACAAGATCTACGCCGAATCCTTCAAAGGCGAAGCCCACCTAAAACAAATCCAAACCGAAGCCCAACACCTCGTCAACACAGCCATCGCCTGAACGAATCTATATATAGAAACTTTCGACAAAGTCGCGTCATCTCGGTTTGATTACAGATCGATTTGGCTACCTCGCAGTTTTGCTTAAGGGCACGGCTTCAGCCGTGCCATAACTGCGGGATATAAATCGGGGCTTTAGCCCCTGAGGTACGTTTTGTCTCCAGCCCACGTCGCCATCTGGATCATCTCCGCCATCAGCATCGCGCTGATGTTGCTCCACCCGCGCGATCTCCCCGAAGCCTGGTGGATCGGCACCGGCGCAGCGGCTCTCGTAATCTTCCGCCTGATCCCCCTGCACCTCGCCGTCCACGCCATCGCCGAAGGCAGCGACGTCTATCTCTTCCTCGCTGGCATGATGTTGCTGGCCCAACTCGCCCACATGCACGGTGTCTTCAACTGGCTTGCGACCATCGCCATCCAGCACGCCCGAGGTTCACGCACCCGCCTCTTCACTCTCATCTATATCGTTGGCACCTTCGTCACCATCTTTCTCTCCAACGACGCCACCGCCGTCGTCCTCACTCCAGCCGTCCTCGCCGCCACCAGAAAATCAAAGGTCGAGCCGCTTCCCTACCTCTTCATCTGCGCCTTCATCGCCAACGCCGCCAGCTTCGTCCTCCCCATCTCGAACCCAGCCAACCTCGTCGTCTTCCACACCGGAATGCCACCGCTGGCCCAATGGCTGCGCATCTTCCTCCTCGCCTCCATCTTTTCCATCGTGGCCACCTACCTCACACTCCGCTGGTATTGCCGTAAAGACCTCAACGGCATCATCGAAAGTACCGACGAAGCACCACACCTCACCGAAGCCGGAAGACTAACCCTCATCGGCATAGCCATTGTCGCCGCCGTTCTCCTCACAGTCTCTGCAATGGGCAAAGACCTCGGCCTCCCCACCTGCATTTCGGCAATCCTCATCGCCACAGTCATCTCCATCCGCGAACGAACCCAGCCATCAGCGATCCTCTCCGAGATCTCCTGGAGCGTTCTCCCCTTAGTCGCTGGCCTCTTCATCATGGTCGAAGCCATCAACACCGCCGGAGCGCTTCACCTCTCGCAGACAGCCCTCGAAACCCTGCAACACGTGCCTCCCATCGCGGCATCCATGGCAGCAGCCTTCGGCACCGGCATCGGCACCAACCTCATCAACAATCTGCCACTCGGCCTCATCGCCGCAGCCAGCATTCACGCCGCACACGTCACCGGAGCTCTCCGAAGCGTCATTCTCGTAGCCATCGACCTCGGACCCAACCTCTCCGTCACCGGTTCCCTCGCAACAATTCTCTGGCTCATCGCCATTCGCAAAGAAGGCCTGAACGTAAGCGCATGGAAGTTTCTCAAGGCGGGCTGCATCATCATGCCTCCGGCACTGGCACTCGCCACGATAGCCGTCGCCCTCTTCACCCGCTGAATCCCTGATAATAGAAATCATGCTAGAACCCGAGATCACAGCCGAAGACTTCATCCAGCAACGCCAGCAACCCAACCCACCCATTCTGCTCGATGTCCGCGAGCCGTGGGAGTTCCAGACCGCAAGCCTGCCCGACAGCCTTCTGATGCCCATGGGCGAAGTCACCTCTCGCGCCCATCAGGAGCTCGACCCCGACGCCCACATCGTCGTGCTCTGCCATCATGGAGCGCGTTCGCTCTCTGTCACCATGTGGCTGCGCAACCAGGGCTTCGATAACGCACAATCTCTCGCCGGCGGCATCGACCACTGGTCCCGCACCATCGACCCGACCGTCCCTCTCTACTAACGCTGCACGTAACGCTAAAGAGATCTTCCATGCCGACTCGTACCGGAACCTGCCGCCAAATTCTTGCGTCCGCAATCCTCTTCACCTTCTTTTGCGCTCTCGCCGCGCACGCGCAATCACCGCAAGGAAACATTGCCCCCAAGCCTCTCTTCCGCGACCCCGTCCACGACGGCGCAGCCGACCCAACCGTCATCTGGAACCAGTCCAAAAAACAATGGTGGATGTTCTACACCAACCGCCGCGCCGACCAGACTCCTTCCGATCCCAAAGACGTAGCATGGCTGCATCAGACCCGCATCGGCATAGCCACTTCAAGCGACCATGGCGCCACATGGAAGTATCACGGCATCGCCAACATCCCCTACGGCAAGCCCGACTACACTCAATGGGCACCCGCAATCATTAACGTCGATGGAACTTACCACATGTTCCTCACCATCGTGCCCGGCACCTTCCACACCTGGGACGCGCCGCGTTCCATCATCCATCTCACCAGCCGCGATCTCGAACACTGGAAGTTCCTCTCCCAACTCGATCTTGCCTCTGACCGCGTCATCGATCCCTGCGTCTTCCATCTCCCCAACGGCGCATGGCGGATCTGGTACAAAGACGAGCGCGACCATAGCCACATCCACTTCACCGACAGCCCTGACCTCAACACATGGACTCCCCGCGGTGCCGCCATCACCGACCGCTCCAGCGAAGGCCCCATCGTCTTTCGCTGGCACGACGAATACTGGATGATCGTCGATGCCTGGCACGGCCTCGGCGTCTATCACTCCGCCGACGCAACCAACTGGCAGCGACAACCCGACAACCTGCTCGGCATACCGGGAACCGTCCCCACCGACCGCACCCTTGGCCACCACGCCGACATCATCCTCAGCGGCCAGCGCGCCTATATCTTCTACTTCACCCATCAGGGAGGCCCAGACAACGATCCATCCCTGCCGCACTCCGGCTCACGCACCGTCATCCAGGTAGGCGAACTCCACTGGAAAGACGGCACCCTCACCGTAGATCGAGATCAACCCACCCACATCTGGCTTGAACCCGGCGAACCCAACCGTTAGTTTTTACTTCGCTCGGGGATGCGTCTCGTCATACACCCGTTGCACCTGCCCCACGGTCAACTGCGTGTATCGCTGCGTCGTCGACAGCCGCTCGTGCCCCAGCATCTCCTGAATCGCTCGCAGGTCCGCACCCTCTTCCAGCATGTGCGTCCCAAAAGCATGGCGCAGCGTATGCGGATGCACATCCGCCGCCAGCCCTCGGCTCAGGGCAATCGCCTTCACGATCCGGCCCACACTCCGCGTCGTCAAACGGCAATCCCCACGCATCCGCAGGTTCGTTAGGAGAGGTCCATCATGAACCAGCCCACCCTTGCCCGCCGCCGTCAGCTTCGCCTCGCGCAGTGGTAGATAAATCCGCAGCGCCGCCGCAGCCTCATCTCCCAGCGGAACCAGACGCTCTTTTTTCCCTTTGCCACGAACCAGAACAGCATCGTCGCGCCACTTGACGCTGCCCATATTCAAACCCACCAACTCCGAGTTACGAATTCCACAGCCATACAGCAGCTCGAAGATCACACGATCCCGCTCCGGCCATGCCGCCGCCTCAGTTGCCTCCTGCTTGTTCGGCTTCTCCAGCGAATCCAGCACGCGGTTTACCTCTTCCATGCTCGGCACGCGAGGCAGGTGCAGCGGCCGCTTGGGCGTACTCACCAGCAACGCTGGATTCTGCGCCACCTTTCCTTCCTTCGCCAGCCATTTGAACCAGCTCCGAATCGCCGCCAGCGCGCGCGCCGCACTCGCCTTCGTCAACCCACGCTCATACAGCACGCCAAGATAAGCCCGAATATGCAGGTGCTCCACCACCACAATGCGCGCATCCTTCCCCAACGTCTCGGTGAGATAAGCGGCAAACCCACGCACCTCCCGCGCATAAGCCCGCACCGTATGCTCCGATGCACCGCGCTCATTCGCGAGCATCGCCAGAAAACCCTCCGCCAGATCATTGATATTAGTTCCCACGAAAAATCCTTATCACTTTCCGCAGAGCTATAAAAATAAAGGCATAAATGATCCAGTTAAACAGCACCACCAACCATCGATTAAAAGCATGGACATTACCGGACACCGCCATGCTCAACAGCATTCCCGGAAAAGCTAATACCACAAAAATACTTCCAATATCTACGTCGAAGACTGGCAACGCAGAGATAATTGCGATCACTCCACTTATGCCTCCGATCAATACTCCCGATTGTTGTTTTGAGGTCACAGCGTGGCCTCACGCCGCTTCCCACGCGGATGATGCGCCCGATGCACCGCCTTCAAATGTCCCAGCGCCACATGCGTATAAACCTGGGTGGTCGCAATATCCGCATGACCCAGCAGCGTCTGCACGCTCCTCAAGTCCGCACCATGCTCCACCATATGCGTCGCGCAGCTATGCCGCAGCATATGCGGACTCGCCTTCGTTCCCGTCCCCGAAGCACTCCGCACCATCTCCCAAACCCACTGCCGCGTCAGCGGCTTCCCGCGCACACTCAAAAACAGCGCGCGCTGCATCCCGCCACGCACCAACCCCGGCCTTCCCAGCGACAGATACCGCTCCAGCGCCTCCACCGCACTCCGTCCCAGCGGAACAATCCTCTCCTTGTCGCCCTTCCCTCTCACCTGCGCTCGCGCCTGATCGAGATGCAGATCCTCCACCCCCAGCGAGCAAATCTCTCCCACTCTCAACCCACCCGCATAAAGCAGCTCCAGAATCGCGTGGTCGCGCAGCGCCAGCCCATCCGCATCCGCCGCACGCGCAGCCACGCCCGTGCGCTCCAGCATCTCGCCCACCTCGCCCTCGGCAAGCGACTTCGGCAGCACCTTCCAACTCGAAGGAGTCTCAATATTCACCGTGGGGTCATGGTCAATCCGCTTATCCATCAACAGCCAGCGATAGAACCCTCGCAGCGCGCTCAACTTCCGCGCAATCGACCGCGACTCCACCCCATGCCCGCGCAGCCCTTCCATAAATCCGCTCACATCGGCCTGCACCGCCGACACCAGCACCCCGTTCCGCCCCTCAACATGCTCGGCAAACTGCTCCAGATCGACCTGATAAGCCTCACAACTAGCCGGTCGCAGCCCTTTCTCCACGCGCAGATACGCAACAAACTCCCGCACCGTCTGCGCGTTACCCCGAACCTGAACCTCTGCTGGCATAGCCCCATTATCCCCCTGAAACCCTCCCCCAAAATCCCCGGAACCCACCTAGCCATCACCACGCTAGCCACTCCCCAAAAGAGAAAGAATCCGGGCACGGATGCGGATGCCCCACATCTCGATTTTGAGATATGGGCATCATGCTCCCCACTGATAAACTCAAGCCAGTCATGTTTGAAAACCTAAGCGACAAACTCCAGCGATCCTTTAAGACTCTCCGCGGCCAGGGCACCATCACCGAAGAGAACATCTCCGACGCTCTGCGCGAGATTCGCCTCGCCCTGCTCGAGTCCGACGTCAACCTCAACGTCGTCACCGAACTCATCGAGCACATCCGCACCCGCGCCCTCGGCGAGCAAGTCGCCACCGCGCTCTCGCCCTCCGAGCAGATCGTCAAGATCGTCCACGACGAGCTGGTCAACGTCCTCGGCAAGGACACCGCCCGCTTCCAGAAGTCCTCGCAGCCCCCCTCGGTCATCCTCATGGCCGGGCTGCAAGGCTCCGGCAAAACGACAACCTCCGGCAAGCTCGCCCAGTGGCTCAAAAAAGCCGGTCACCGGCCCATGCTCGTCTCGGTGGACGTCTACCGCCCCGCCGCCCGCGAGCAGCTCGCCATCGTCGCCCGCTCCATCAACGCGCAGCTCTACGAAGGCGACATTAAAGGAGAGGCCGCAGACTCCAAGCTAGTAGAACGCCTCGCCAAAGAGGCCAAGCGCGAAGCCGCCAACTACGGCTGCGACATCCTCATCGTCGACACCGCTGGCCGCAACCACATCGACGACGCCCTCATGGCCGAGATGGCCGCGCTCAAAAAGCTCCTCAACCCCAGCGAGATCCTCTTCGTCGCCGACGCCATGACCGGACAGGACGCCGTCAACTCCGCCAAGGCCTTCAACGACCACCTCACCATCACCGGAGCCATCCTCACCAAGATGGACGGAGACGCCCGCGGCGGCGCTGCCCTCTCCATCCGCCACGTCACCGGAGCGCCCATCAAGTTCCTCGGCACCGGCGAAAAGCCCGACGCCTTCGAGCCCTTCCACCCCGACCGCATCGTCGGCCGCATCATGGGCCACGGCGACATCGCCACCCTGCTCGAACGCGCCGAATCCACCCTCGACAAGGGCAAAGCCGAGCAGTTCGCCAAAAAGGCCCTCTCCGGCGACGGCTTCTCGCTCGACGACTTCCGCGAGCAGCTCCGTCAGATTAAAAAGATGGGCAGCATGAAGTCCATCCTCAAGATGCTCCCCTCGGTCGGCCCCTTCGCGGGCATGCAGCAGGCCGTCGAAAACGTGGACGAAGGCCAGTTCAACCGCGTCGAATCCATCATCAACTCGATGACCAACAAAGAGCGCCAGAACCACGAGATCATCAACGGCAACCGCCGCAAGCGCATCGCCGCAGGCTCCGGCACCACCGTGCAGGACGTCAACAACCTCCTCCGCCAATACGGCCAGATGCGAAAGATGTTCAAAACCATGGGCTCAGGAGGCGGCATCAAAGCCCAGCAACGCATGATGAGCCAAATGCAAGGAAGACAAAAATTCGGTAGGTAGATTATCGTACCTGTTTGGAGGCCTACTAGTGGCGAGACGCAGGAATGATGGAAGTGTTCTAACTGGACTCTCAATTGTCGCAAATGGCACCTTTGCGCTCACCAAGATGATCTTCAATAAAATTGACCTTTTTGGCACTAAGAAAAAACAGAAAGACATTCGCCTTGCTTACCTAAATGAAAAATATTGCGACGAGACTTTACAAAGAGTTCTACAGGGGCAATTGTGGCAGGGTCAGACGGCTGTGCAAGTAATAGATTCACTTGGAGAGCCTGTTGCCATCGACAGAAATCTACTCAAAACCAGAAAAAAAGAAATCTGGAAATATAGCCCATCCGGAGTGAATCGTTATCGCCTACGAGTCACCCTTGAGGAAGATAGAGTAGTGGGCTGGGATCAGAAAGAGTAATCGTACAATCTGAGTGAGGTTAGTCTAGTGATGCAAAAAGGCTACATTTGTGACCGTAAACAGGACGAACCTCCGAACGATAACCGAAATATCTACTCCTTCTGTCAGTTGGCGAAGGATGCAGCGTATTGGCCATCGCGTTATCTTGCCGAAGCAGAATGTATGGACCTCAATCGCGGCGTTAGGATTCCGCCGGGAGGGGCATACGTCGCCAACAATTTCCACGTTGAGGAAGCTGAGCCGGACCGCTTCCTAATCTTCTGTGAGGCTCCGTTCGAAGAACTGAAGTATTCACCCTTCTACCGCCCTTAACATTCCTACAATTGGGACCGGTGGGCGGGTGGCCCACATCTGACTCAACCCGAAAAACGTGGGTGCCCCATATCTCGATTCTGAGATGTGGGCATTCGCGCCACGCGCGAACCCGATACCCTAAAATCACCTCATGCCGCTCGGCCTAAAGCGATACCAACAAGAAGGCGACGACCACTTCATCACCTTCAGTTGCCACCACCGCAAACCCTACCTCAACACCCCAACCGCAAGAGACATCTTCCTCGACTCTCTAGAACGCACCCGCAGCCACTACCAATTCGAAATCCTCGGCTACGTGGTCATGCCGGAGCACGTTCACCTGCTCGTCAGCGAACCTCCCGACGATCTATTGTCGAAGGCCCTTCAAGCCATGAAGATCTCCGTCTCCAGACGCCTCACGGAACGCCCTTTCTGGCAGGCCCGCTACTACGACTTCAACGTCTTCACTCATGATAAGCGGGTCGAGAAGCTGAAGTACATGCACCGCAACCCGGTCAAACGCGACCTCGTGATGCATCCCGAAGACTGGCACTGGTCATCCTATCGCCACTATCTTCTGGAAGAACCATCTCCGGTCTTAATCACCCAGGCTTAGAGATCGTTCCGCAAAGGCCCACATCTCAGAGTCGAGATGTGGGGCACCCATACCCAAAGAGAATCATCCGTTGACCCCACCCCCAACATCCCCCATAGTGGAGCATGGCCAAACGGTACATCCTAGCCGCCGCCCGCCTCTTCTTCGGCCTCCTCACCCTGGCCGCGATCATCACATCCTTCATCGACTCCGTCATCCAGAGCAGCAATAGCGCAACCAACTTCTTCAGCTTTTTCACCATCCTCACCAATCTCTTCGTCGCCATCGTCCTCATCGTCAGCGCAGCCAATCTCATCCGCCACCGCGACCCCACCGAAGCCGACGACATCCTTCGCGGCAGCGCAACCGTCTCCATCGCCATCGTCGGGCTCGTCTTCGGCCTTCTCCTCAGCCACCTCGACAGCGGACTGATCCCCTGGACCAACTTCGTCCTCCACTCCCTCATGCCCGTCGTCATGGTGCTCGACTGGCTCATCCAGCCGCCAAAAGCGAAGCTCGTCCCCAGACACATCTGGTTCTGGGTCGTCTACCCCATCGCCTATCTTGCCTACTCGCTCATCCGCGGAGCCTTCACAAACTGGTATCCCTACTGGTTCATCGACCCCAACAAATCCCCCGGCGGCTGGACCGGCGTCGCCGTCCACAGCGCCGCCATCACCATCGGCTTCCTCGCCGTCAGCTTCCTACTGCTCTGGCTCGGCAACAAGTTCAAGCGCAACGTCATCTAAAGCCACCGGCCTTAAAAACAAAACGCCCACCTCATCGCTGAGGTGGGCCTTTTGCCCTACCGTAAATCAATCGGCAGAATTACCGGTGTCCGCCGCCACCATGACCGCCACCGCCACCGTGACCGCCGCCACCGTGGAAGCCTCCGCCTCCGCCACCGTGGAAACCACCACCGCCGTACCCGCCTCGTCCACCACCAGCGTAGCCGCCGCGATATCCTCCGCCGTAGCCGCCGCGTCCATAGCCTCCACGGCCATAGGCATATCCACGACCGTAGCCATAGCCGCGTCCATATCCATAACCACGGCCATAAACGCCGCGGTAGCCATAACCGTAGCCACGGCCATAGTAGCCGCGATACCAGGGGCCGGCACCGATAAAGATTCCACCGTTAAACCACGCCGGGCCATAGTATCCGTAAGGAGCACACGCATACGGAGCATAGTTGTAATACCCGTAAGAACACGATGGAGGACCGTAGCCGTAACCGTCCCCATAGGGAGCTACGCCGATACCAGCCGAGACCTGGGCGTGCGAGTACGCTACCGGGATAAAGAAGATCGAAAGCAAAGCAACATATCTTAGAAATTTCACAACTGCCTCCTGTCCAGAATCCGAACTTCGTCGGTCTTCATGGCGACCCATGCACTTTGCTTGGGGCTATCAGGTAAAACCCAAATCGACCCCAAAGTTGCGGCACCCTCGGATTCAACTCATCCCCATTCAGCCAGAAAAGCTTGACACCGCTGATAAACTGGAGACAGAAAACAAGCTCAAAAAGCCCGGCAAGCAGCCGGGCTTTTATCGTCTGAAGTCATACCGAAGTCCAGACTTAAAGTCTCTACTTCGAAGACTTTAGTGCTTAAGTACAGGGGGGAGGGGGTACCTCCTGCCAGCAAGCAAAAGGAACGATCAGTCGGTATAGCAAAGAGAAAGAGGCGACCAAAATGGCGGACGAAAAAATCACAGAAGACGAAATCTCAAACCTGGTAGACCGCTTCTACGCCAAGGTTCAACTCGACCCCGAGATCGGCCCTATCTTCAATGAGAAGGTCGAGGACTGGCCCACACACCTCGCCCTGCTCAAAAACTTCTGGTCCACCGTCATGCTCACCACCGGTCGCTACAAAGGCGACCCCATGATGACCCACCTCCAGCTTCCGCTCGAGCCCAGCCACTTCAACCGTTGGCTCGAACTCTTCGCCGAAACCGCGAAAGAGGTCATGGCTCCAGCTCATGCCGCCATCATCATCGCCAAGTCTGAGCGCATCGCAGGCAACTTCAAGGCGGGCATCGCCTACCAGCGAGGCAGCTTCGCGCAGCCTAATTTGTAATTGTTCGTTGCACATATCGGAGAACCTGCATCTCACTCTTCAGCGAGCGAACCTTCGCCGCCACGGAGATACGAAATGCTTATTCTTCTCATTATTCTGATTCTGGTGTTCGGTTTTGGAGGCTATCGCCTGGGTCCGGGACTCGGTTACTACGGCGGTGGCGGCCTCAGTCTCATCCTCCTCATCGTCCTCATTCTGCTTTTGCTCAGGGTTATTTAGCCCTTCTGGCCCATTTCTTCAACTGCTTCCGAACTCCGAAGAATGGGCTTGCATCTTCCAGTAGAGAACCGCTCGCTTCCCAATCCGTGTGAGCCAACTCCTGATATCGGCATTCCCTTGAACTCATCACCGTTCAATAAACTTGCTCGAATTAGACAACTGCAGCCTTGTCGAGCCATCGCATGCAGGGATACACTCCCTCCATGCGACGCACGGCCCTTAGACTTCTTGCACTCTGCTTGCTTCTTCCTCTCGCCGCTCAAGCCCAGGACTGGGCGAAGGCGCGCCTCGATAAATCTCCACGCCACCATGAATATATCTCGCTCAAGCATGGTGACCACACGGTGCAGGCCTTTGTTGTCTACCCTGAGGTCAGCCACAAGGCTCCTGTAGTCATCCTTATCCACGAGATATTCGGCCTGACAAACTGGGCCAAGGAGATGGCCGATGAGATTGCAGCCGAGGGCTACATCGTTATCGCGCCCGACCTGCTTTCGGGACATGGACCGCATGGCGGCGGCTTCAGCGAGTTCGCAAGCCAGGACGATGCCGTCAAAGCGGTCTCCAGCCTGAACCCTGATGATGTCAACGCAGACCTCGACGCCGCAGCGGACTATGCGAAGAAGATTCCCTCGGCCAATGGCAAGCTGGCCGTGACAGGCTTCTGCTGGGGCGGCGGAAAGTCCTTTGCCTTCGCCACGCATCGCCATGATTTGTCGGCAGCGTTTGTTTTCTACGGCGCGCCACCATCCGATTTCACCACGATCACCGCGCCTGTCTATGGCTTCTATGCCGGCAACGATGCTCGCATCAGCTCCACGGTTCCAGCTACCACCGAAGCGATGAAGACAGCTAACAAAAAGTACGAGCCGGTGATCTACGATGGCGCGGGCCATGGATTTATGCGGGCAGGCGAAGCTCCTGATCCGACTCCAGCGAATAAAAAGGCCCGGGAAGATGGGTTCGATCGCTTGATCAAGCTGCTCGGTACGATGTGACGCAGCAGCTTGGCGGCTGCGATAATGACGTGTGGCCGCCTCTCTTCAAGACCAACTCGATCGCATCACGCAAAACACTCGCAAGCTCGTGCAGGCCGACCGTCTCGCTATTTCTGAACAGGCCACCGCTGAGCTGCTGAATACAGGGATTGAGCGACGCATTCTTCCCGTGGGAAGCGTTGCCCCGAGCTTCTCTCTACAGGACACACGCAGCGGAAAGCCGATACAGTCTGCCGACCTGTTGGCCCTTGGGCCGTTGGTCGTCAAGTTTTTTCGTGGACGGTGGTGTCCTTATTGCGTCACCGAACTGGAGACCTGGCGTGAGCTTTATCCACAGCTCCGCGAACGCGGCGCACTCTTCGTCGCCATCTCGCCACAGACTCCGCGGCAGAATGACTTCATGATTCAGCAGCACGCTCTGCCCTTCCCGCTGCTTGCCGATCCCGGCGCAGAGGTAGCAGAAAAATTTGGTATCGCCTACGCCATCCCTGAGCAGCATCGGCGCTACTACCAGAGCATCCTTATCAATATTCCTTTCAACAATGCAGGTTTGAGTTATCACAACGCTACGGAAGCGAGCTGGCGGCTTCCGTTGCCTGCGCTCTTCGTGATCCGGCAGGATGGAACCATCGCCTTCAGCGAAGCCCATGCCGACTTTCGCGTTCGTCCTGAGCCTGCGGATGTGCTGGCCGCGCTTTAGTCTTCGCTCAAACAATGATGCCCGCCCCGAAGGACGAGCATCACTCTACGATTTAACAGACGAAGCTACTTATTCTTGCGGTATCGCCGGATCAGGCTTGTGGTCGAAGTATCGTGCGCCAGTTTCGGCTCGGTCTCGCTCTCCAATTCGCCGATGATCTTCTGCGCCAGTACCTTGCCCAGTTCGACTCCCCATTGATCGAAGGAGTCGATGTTCCAGATGGCGCCTTGCGTGAAGACAGCGTGCTCGTAGAGTGCTACCAGTTTGCCCAGCACCTCGGGTGTCAGATGGTCGGCGAGGATCGTGTTGGAGGGACGGTTGCCCTCGAAGACGCGGTGCGGCACCAGCCAGTCGGGTGTGCCCTCTGCCTTGACCTGCTCGGCGGTCTTGCCAAAGGCGAGCGCCTCGGCCTGCGCGAAGACGTTGGCCATGAGTATGTCATGGTGCTGGCCCAGCGGGTTCAGCGTCTTGTAGAAGCCGATGAAGTCGCAGGGGATGAGCCGCGTGCCCTGATGGATAAGCTGGTAGAACGAGTGCTGTCCGTTGGTGCCGGGCTCTCCCCAGTAGATCGGGCCGGTCAGGGTGTCGACCTGCTTTCCTTCGAGTGTGACGTGCTTGCCGTTCGACTCCATTGTCAACTGCTGGAGATAGGCCGGGAAACGCTTCAGATATTGCTCGTAAGGAAGAATCGCCACGGTCTGCGCGTCGAAGAAGTCGGTGTACCAGACGGTCAGCAAACCCAGCAGAACGGGAAGATTTTTCTCGAACGGCGTGGTGCGGAAGTGCACGTCCATCTCGTGAAATCCAGCGAGCATGGCGCGAAAGTTGTCCGGCCCGATGGCGAGCATCGTTGACAACCCGATGGCCGAGTCCATCGAGTAGCGCCCTCCGACCCAGTCCCAGAAACCGAACATGTTCGCGGTATCGATGCCAAACTTCGCTACCTCTTTGGCGTTGGTCGAGATAGCTACGAAGTGTTTGGCCACAGCCTTCTCGTCGCCGAGCTTTGCCAGCGCCCAATCGCGCGCGGTGTGGGCGTTGGTCATAGTTTCGAGCGTGGTGAAGGTCTTGGAGGCAACCAGGAACAGCGTCTCTTCCGCGTCGAGGTCTTCGACGGCTTCGGCAAAATCGGTGCCATCGACGTTGGAGACAAAGCGGAAGGTGAGATCGCGCTGGCTGTAGTACTTCAGCGCCTCGTATGCCATGACCGGGCCGAGGTCCGAACCGCCGATGCCGATGTTGACGACATTGCGAATCTTTTTGCCGGTGTGCCCCTTCCACTCGCCACTGCGGACGCGATCGGCGAAGGCAGACATTTTGTCCAGCACGTCGTGCACGGCGGGAACGACATCTTCGCCGTCGAGAACGATGGACTCACCCTTCGGCGCGCGCAGGGCGACATGCAGAACGGCGCGGTTCTCCGTGATGTTAATCTTGTCGCCGCGGAACATCGCCTCGATCTTCTCGCGCAGCCCCGACTCCTCAGCCAGTTGGAGCAACAGCTTCAGGGTCTCGTCGGTGATGCGGTTCTTCGAGTAGTCAAGAAATATGCCACCTGTCTCCGCGGTAAACCGCTCTCCGCGCGCGGGGTCCTCGGCAAACAACTCACGCAGATGCTTGCCGCCAATCTGCTGAAAATGGGTTTGAAGAGCCTTCCATGCCTTCCGTTCGCCGAGAGGTGCGAGTTGTGTTGCCATACGCTTTGCTTCTCCTTTGTTGGTGCTCATCCGTAGTGACTGCCTATAGTTTAGAGCCGAAGGTTGAATGCGTGTTGAAAGGGCGCCCCGGCGGGAGGGAGACAGTTGTATCTTGCAACAATCTCTACGTGCGTTTATCGTATATCTAGTCCGGCTATCGCCCTTGGATTTTTCCCGCGATCGTCCGGCATGGAAGGATTGCAATGAGTCTCGCTCCCAGCCGCCCTGTCCCATCCATCGCATCGCCTGCGACCGCTCCTCTACCTGACACGCCGAAAGCTACACCCGCCGCATCCCTTGACATCTATACCGGTGACCCCAATTTCATGACGTCGCTGGCGCGTGGGCTGATCGTGATCCAGGCATTCACGCAGCAGTCGCCGCAGATGACGATCTCTCAGCTCAGCATTAAGACCGGCCTCTCGCGTGCCGCGGTACGGAGGTGCCTCTATACGCTGACCAAGCTGGGTTTCGCGGGTGCCGAAGATGGATCGCGCTACTCGCTGCGCCCACGGATGCTGACGCTCTCGCACACCTATACGGCCTCCAATACGCTATCGAGCGCAGCGCAGCCTATTCTTGAGCGGATGTCGGCTGCGTTGCGCGAATCTTTCTCGGTGGCAACGCTCGATGGGGAAGACATTGTTTACATTGCGAGGACGAGCGTTAGTCGGGTAATGTCGGTGGACCTGCATATAGGCAGCCGCTTGCCAGCGTATTGCACCAGCATGGGGCGAATACTGCTGGCCTATCTGCCTTCAGAGCAGCTTGAGAGCTACTTGGCCAAGGTGGAGCTGATTCCGTATACGACGCGAACGGTAAACACAATCGAAAAGCTGCGGCTACACCTGCGTAACATTCGGCGGAATGGCTATTCCATTTGCGATCAGGAGTATGAGGTTGGGCTGCGATCGCTGGCGGTGCCAGTGTTCTCTCCTTCGGGGCGAGCAGTGGCGACGATCAACCTGAGCGGGAATGCGCAACGGATGTCGGTTATGGATATGCAGACGCGATACCTGCCTCATCTGCGAAATGCGGCCAGTGAGCTGAGCGTTTTCCTGCGTTGATGTTGCGCGAATCAGTCTTGGATCAGATTGCCGGGGCCATGCAGCGGACAAAAGAGAGTGCCGCCGGCGCGTCGATGACGATATCTCCCGTCCCCTGTGGAAGCACGACCGCCTGACCGGGCTTAAGGCCGGTTGAGCCCTGGGCGCTCTTCACCGTGCCCCAGCCAGACAGACTCACCAGGCAGGCAGGACCCGTGGCTGGGATTTTGATCTCTCCAAAGGGAACATCGAAGCGGTCTACCGTGAAGTACTCCTGTTCAATCAGGCGAACGAAGCCGTCCATCAGGCGCGGCTCGACTTTGCCTGCTCTGCTCTTTGCCTTGATCACGGCGATTCCCTGCTTCAGATGCAGTTCGCGCGAGCGTCCGTAGTCGTAGAGGCGATAGGTGATATCGCTGGTCTGCTGGGTTTCGAGCAAGACGACGCCAGGCCCGATGGCGTGGACGGTTCCGGCATCGACGAAGATCATATCTCCCACTGAAACAGGAACCTGTTGCAACAGGTCTTCCATAGTTCCATTGGCTATGGAAGCAGCTACCTCTGGCGCGCCCGCTCCTGGCTTGAGACCGAGAGAGACGGCGGCGCCGGGAGCGGCTTCAAGGACGTACCAGCACTCGGTCTTGCCGCGGGTCTCCCCTGCGGCCTGGGCCTGGGCGTCGTCGGGATGCACCTGGACGGAGAGCTTGTCGTTGGGGAAGAGAATTTTAACCAGTAGGGGAAACTCGCCGCCAATCTTGCCGGACATCCCCGCGAAGGTCTTTCCGGCAAAAGAGCCGGTCTCGACGATACATGCCGGGCCGGTGAGCCATGCCTCTCCGACGAGTTCGTTCGTACCGGTCGATTCATACCATGGACGGAGGTCGCTCTTGCCCCATACACGCTCACTGAACCATGGCTTCAGACGGAAGGGAGCGGGTGAGTTTGCACTGTGCGAGTTGGGCATTGAGAGGAATTTCTCCTGAGGGTATGTTCTCGGGTCAGTTTACTCGCGTGGGTGCATTCTTTTCTGCGGCCTTCGCTTTGGCGCCTGACAGGGAAACAATAGCGCAAAGGAGGAGCTGGGCAGAAGTTGGATTCATCGTCGTCATCATCCTATTTCGAGCGGCATTACAAAAGTCTTACAAAGTACACCGGTGGAATGCGGGGGCATTACAAAAGTCTTACACCCACATTCTTCCAGGACTGATAGCGTTGAAATCAGCAGTAAAAAGGACAGTTCACATATGAGCCCAACGCTTACTACTCCCGAAGAAACGACGACGACCAAGGCCGCCGCCTCTACCCGCGCTATTCCTGTTGTCGCCGAAGTCCGGCAGAAGGTGAAGCAAGACCTTCGCATGGGCCGCGAGTATCAGCAGGGCCGCATCAACTGGATCACCACCATCGCCATGGGGCTGTTCCATGTGGGCGCTATCGCCGCACTTTTCTTCTTTAGCTGGAAGAACCTTGCAGCGTTCGTCATCATGTACTTCTTCGCCATCAACGTCGGCATCGGCATGGCCTATCATCGTCTGCTGACGCACCGCGGCTACAAGACGCCAAGATGGGTTGAATATTTCCTGACCATGTGCGGAACACTCGCGCTCGAGGGAGGACCGATCTTCTGGGTAGCGACACACCGTGTTCATCATCAATACTCCGACGACGAGGGCGATCCGCACACGCCGCACGACGGCACTTGGTGGGCACACGCTGGCTGGATTCTCTCCGGCCGCGCCATGCACTCCGAAACTGCTCTGCTTGGCCGCTACGTCCCTGACCTTACCCGCGACCCCGTGCATGTCTGGCTGAGCAAATATCATTGGGTTCCGCTGACTCTCTCCGGTCTGCTTCAAGTTGCTATCGGCGCCGCGCTTGCCGGTCCTGACCACCGCGTCGTCGGCGCGGTCGGTATGGTTCTGTGGGGAACTTTCCTCCGCGTCACCGTTGGCCTTCATGCGACGTGGCTGGTGAACTCGGCTACGCACCTGTGGGGCAAGCGGCGCTTCGAGACCAAGGATGACTCGCGCAACAACTGGTGGGTCGCGATTCTTACCGGCGGCGAAGGCTGGCACAACAACCATCACGCCCACCCAGTCAGCGCCCGTCACGGCCTTGCATGGTATGAGTTCGACATCAACTACTACGGCATCTGGCTGCTTTCGAAGATCGGCTTGGCACAGAAGGTACAGATCGCCAAGTTCGATCCGGAGAACCCAAAGCCTGCGGGTGTCTAAAATCCGACAGCACATTTGAAGTGAAGGTGCGGAACTTCGGTTCTGCGCCTTTGCTTTTTAATGCCTGCCGCTATACTTTCAGCAACGCTCATGAATATTTCCCGACGCCGCGGAGCTATCGCCTTCTTCATTACGCTGGGCGTTCTGCTTGTGGGCCTTGCGATTGCGCTGAATATCGGGTGGATCATCCTGAATGACCGTGCTGTCGCGTTCGCTGTGCTCGGCGTTATCCTCTTCAGCCTGCTGATCGCGGGGGTTGTGCTCAACACGGTTTTCCTGGTGCGGGAGATCCGCCGCAACGAGCGCCAGGATTCCTTTCTGAATGCCGTCAGTCACGAACTGAAAACTCCGATTGCTTCGATCCGGCTTTATCTGGAGACACTGCAGCGCCGTCCCGTCGAGGAAGAGCAGCGACAGCAGTTCTACAAGATCATGCTGTCGGACTCGGACCGGCTTCTCGCCACCGTTGAACAAGTGCTGAAGGCTGGGCAGCTAGGCCAGCGGCATCGTCAACAAAATCGCACCCTCATCGACATCGAAGCGCTGCTCATCGAGTGCATCAACGTCACGCTGCAGCGACATCATCTTGCCGCCGACAACATTGTTCTTGAACCGGTACCGGGCGCTGTGCGGCTACAGGTGATCGGCATTCTGGAAGACCTTCGCACCGCGATCATCAACGTGCTTGACAATGCAGTCAAATATTCGCCTGAGGGTGTGCATGTTCGCTGCTCATTGGCCATCACGCGCTATACGTGGGTCATGCTGCGCATCACCGATACGGGGATGGGGCTACCGACGAATGAGTACAAACGCATCTTCAAGAGGTTCTATCGCGTGCCGGGGCGCTCCATGGTCAAGATCAAGGGCACCGGACTAGGGTTGTTCCTTGTGCGCAACATCGCGCGCCAGCACGGTGGGAACGTCACTGCAACGAGCGCCGGTGCGGGTCTTGGCACAACGATCACCTTTACATTGCCGCTCGCAGCCCCTGAGAGCAACCCGGATAAACCATGACAGAACCGACCGCTCCACTGATTGCCGTCATCGAAGACGAAGAGCATCTTGCGCAAGGGCTGCTGTTCAATCTACGGGCCGAAGGCTATGCGACCCACCATGAGGCTGATGGCGATGCCGCGCTGAACTATCTGTTGACCACGCAGGACAAAATTGCAGCCATCGTGCTGGACTGCATGTTGCCGGGCACGGACGGCTTCGCCATCGTTCATGCCCTGCGCGAGGCACAGCGATATACGCCGGTGCTGATGCTGACAGCGCGCACGCGGCCTGAAGACATTCTTGAAGGACTGGGAGCGGGTGCCGACGACTATCTTCCCAAGCCATTCGAGTTGAACATTCTGCTCATGCGGCTGAAGTCTCTTCTGCGCCGCGCTGCCTGGCAGAATACTGCCGCTCCGCCTGAAACGCCGCCTGACGAATATATCTTCGCTCACCGCACGATTCGTTTCGACGCGCTTGAACTGGTCGCCCCCAATCGCACAACGCATCTCACGCTGATGGAGGCCGACCTGTTGCGTTATCTGACCGACCGCGAAGGCCAGATTGTGCCCCGCAAGGACATCCTCGAACAGGTGTGGCGGGTGCACGAGGATACCGACACCCGCGCCATCGACAACTTCATCGTGCGCCTTCGCCGTTACATCGAAGACGATCCAGGAAATCCGCAGCATCTGCTCACCGTGCGCGGCATCGGTTATCGATTCATCGCTAATCCCTAACTTGCCTGAGCATGACTGGAATATAAAGTTTTTTTGCGCTTGACATATTCCCATATAAGAATATTATTCGACTCATGCCACGCGCTGCTACTACTGCCGACGTCTTCAATGCCATCGCCGAGCCTCGACGACGCGAGATCATCGCTGTTCTTATCGACGGCAAAGAACATGCTGTAGGCGAAGTGGTTTCGACGCTTCGGCTGCCGCAACCAGCCGTGTCCAAGCACCTTGGCGTGCTGCGCAAGGTTGGCATCGTGACGGTGAGCAAACGCGGCCAGCTTCGCATGTACCGCCTGAACGCAAAGGAACTGAAGCCCGTGCACGATTGGGTGAAGACGTATGAGCGCTTCTGGACCCACCAGCTCGACAAGGTCAAGCAGCGGGCAGAGCAGAAGATGATGCAACGAATCGCACGCGAAAATCAATTCACCGAAAAAGAGGAGATATAGCTATGCCGATTAAGCCTTCCGAACAAGGGATTCGCACACTCGAGATAGTCAAAACTGAGGAGATTGCGGCCTCGATCGACATCGTCTTCGAGACGCTGCTGGAACAGATAGGCCCCTATAACGAGACGCCGGATGGATCACCGCTGGTCATGCATCTGGAGGCGTGGCCCGGTGGCCGCTGGTTCCGCGATCTCGGCAACAATACCGGCCACTTCTGGGGGACGGTGCAGGCCATCAAGCCGCCTGCGTTGCTTGAAATATGCGGCCCGCTGTTCATGTCCTTCCCTGCGATGTCGAATGTGCAGTATCGGCTGAGTGAGGCGGAGGGCCTTACTCGCGTTCAGTTTGTTCACCGGGCGCTCGGCCAGATTCCCGAGGATCTTCTCGATGGCGTCGCCATCAACAAGGGCTGGGGCAGCATACTGGCAAAAGTTCGCGAGAATGCAGAACGCAAGAGCGACGCGCTGCGTGGAAGCCGCTAATTTATTCAACCTGACAGACAAGGAGAGGAAGAGATGAATACTAGCCCTATCGATTACAGCCACAAAATAGTATCGAATGCGGAATGGCTTGAGGCGCGCAAGGCGTTTCTGGTGAAAGAAAAAGCGTTCACCCATCAACGGGATGAACTTAGCCGTCAACGCCAGGAGTTGCCCTGGGTCAAAGTCGAGAAAAACTATGTCTTCGACGGCCCAAACGGTAAAGAGACGCTTGCCGATCTCTTTGGTGGCCACAGCCAGCTTATCGTCTATCACTTCATGTTCGGCCCGGAGTGGGCAGAGGGCTGTCCAAGTTGTTCGCTGCTGGCCGATAGCATCGACGGCTCGGTCATTCATCTCGGCGATCGCGACGTAACCCTGCTGGCAGTATCCAGAGCGCCTTTGTCCAAGATCGAAGCCTTCAAAAAGCGCATGGGCTGGCACTTCAAGTGGGTGTCTTCCAACGCCACAGATTTCAACTACGACTACAACGTGTCATTTACGAAGGAAAAAGTCGAGAAGGGCGATGTGTATTACAACTTCGCTCGCGGCTTTTTTCCGAGCGAAGAAGGCCCGGGAGTGAGCGTATTTTACAAGGACGCAGCCGGCGATATCTTCCATACCTACTCCGCCTATGCACGCGGCGGCGACATCCTGATCAATACCTATAACTATCTCGATCTCGCGCCCAAAGGCCGGGACGAAGACTCTTTCGCCTTTACGATGTCATGGGTTCGCCACCATGATCGATACGAGAATAGCCCGACTGCCAAACTGTCGTCCGCAGGCTGTGGATGCGTTGCGGAGGAGGCTTTCTCGTGAGCGCTCCTCGTTGCTGTGGTGTCGCCGCGACCGATGCAGGTCGCGAGACACCCGCAGCAAAATACGCGGGCAACCACGTCAGGTCGTCCCTCTTCGTTCGGCGGTGCCGAAGCACCGTCGAATGGATAATTCCGGCCGCCATTCTTGCCCTGCTGCCGAAATGCCCGCTCTGTCTGGCGGCTTATCTGGTACTTGCAACCGGCGTGGGCCTTTCGATGTCGGCCGCGATTTATCTGCGAACCACGATCGTGACCCTGTGCGTCGCATCGCTTCTGTATATGACTGCCCGCTCCATACAACGCGCTCGTCAACTAAAACTGGCCACTGGAAAATAATTCTTGCTGCAATGCTGATTTCGGATGGGCAGCCTCTATTTTTGATAGATCATGGGACATGCCATCCGAGCCAGCAAACCTGAGACGAAGCTGGACACGACTGGACGGAGTGGACTTACTTCGCGGCCTTGCAATCTTCTTCGTGCTGATGAACCACGTCAACATGCGATTGCTTGGAGTAAAGGTACCGTACACCAAGGGGCTTCCCCATCAACTCGTCTTTTCGCTGGTGTGGAACGGTCAATTCGGCGTTCAGATATTTTTTGTGGTCTCCGGCTTTCTCATTACCGCGACGACGCTCCGCCGATGGGGATCGCTGTCGGCGATCAGCGTGCCGGACTTCTACCGCCTGCGCTTCGCTCGCATTGCGCCGCTGCTGTTCTTGCTGCTGGCTGTATTGAGTGGCCTACACCTCGCGCATCTCAAAGACTTTGTCGTCCCGGCAAAGACTGGAGGGCTGGGCCGAGCACTGTTTGCGGCGCTTACCTTCCACATCAATCTACTGGAAGCTCGACGCGGATATCTTCCGGGCGGTTGGGATATCCTCTGGTCGCTCTCCGTTGAGGAGATGTTCTATCTGTTCTTCCCGCTGGTATGTCGATTCTTTAGCCGCGGCAAGCTGCTCGTCACGCTGCTGCTGGCATTTGTCGTCCTCGGCCCTTTTGGTAGAACGGTTCTTGCCCACGGCAACGGCGTGTGGAAGGAGTACTCCTATCTCGGAGGCATGGACGCGATCGCCCTTGGCTGCCTTACGGCGCTGGTGGTTTCGCGAATACGCTTCTCCCGACTACAGCTATGGATGCTAGGCGGCTCAGGCGCAATATTACTTATCTTCAGCCTCTGCTTTTCCATCCGAGCCTATATCTGGGGTCTCGGCCGAAACGGGCTCAACATGACGATTCTCGCTCTGGGCACCTGTATGCTGGTCGCGTTGGCGGCACAGACACAGTGGAAGAGCCCGCGCGTGCTTAGTCCACTCCTTAAGCTGGGTCAACGCAGCTATGAGGTTTATCTGACTCATATGTTCGTGGTCTTAGCCCTGTTTGGCCTGTTTGTCGAGGCAGGCAAGCCTATGCGCGGGGTGCCGGCGCTGTTCATTGCCGTCATTGTGATTGTGGGACTACTAGGGGAGGCTATCGCGCGCTTCTTTTCCGACCCAATGAATCGCCTCCTCCGCAGACGTTTTGGCGATGGCTCCGACAAGCTCGGATCCGTCCTTGAGGCCGATAGCCGCGCTCAACACCAGAAAGGCGTTGCCGTGTAGCAGCGAGTTCCGCGTTTTGCCAATCTTCTCCTCACATACATACCAGCGCACGCGATAAACTCAATCTAGGCAACTATCTGTCCATGCGCATCTTCACCCGCTACATTCTCCGCGAGGTCACCTCTTACGCTCTGCTGGGCGGGACGCTCTTCACCTTTGTGCTCTTCATGCGCGACCTCGGCAAGATCCTTGAGCTGGTGGTCCGCGAGTCGGCCTCTTTCGGCCAGGTCTTTCTCGTCTTTGCCTATACCCTTCCGAGCGCCATCACCTACACCATTCCGATGGCGGTGCTGGTCGGCATCCTCCTTGGCCTCAGCCGCCTTGCCTCCGACAGCGAGATTACGGCGATGCGCGCCAGCGGCATGGGAGCAATGACCTTTGTGCGCATCGTCTCCATCGTGGCCGTCGTCGCTCTGGGACTGGGACTATTAAACTCCCTCTACCTTGGGCCTCGAGCATCTGCCGGACTGCTGCAACTCGGTGACACGCTGAAGTCTTCGCAGGCCTCCTTCGAGGTGCAGCCACGAGTCTTCTACGAGGATTTCCACAACTATGTTCTCTACATCCAGAATGTGAAACCCGCTGCCGGGGCCGCGCTTTGGGATCATGTGTTTCTTGCCGATCTCACACAGCCCGCCACACCGCACATCACGACAGCCGAACGCGCTATTGTCGTAGGCGGAACTCCCGGGACCGCTGACGCGCAGACGATCCGTCTGCACATGATCGATGGCGGCCAGCATGAGACCACGGCTGGAAATCCAAACCAGTACAACATCATCACCTTTGCCTCTACGGATATTCCTATCGAAACAGAGGCGCCGCCCGACCCCCATCTGGGTCGCGTCGATACGCCGATCCTTGCGCTTCCCCTACGTGAGCTTTGGCATCGCAGCAGCCAGGTCGGAGTGCCGGAAACCTTGGCGCGCAGCTATCGCATCGAGTTCCACAAGCGGTTTTCTTATCCCTTCGCGTGTCTGGTATTGATGCTGGTCGGCGTGCCTCTTGGCCTCTCTTCCAAGCGCGGCGGAAAATCGACCGGCTTCGTGCTCACAATTCTTCTGGTCTTTATCTATTACTTCCTTTCATCGGTGGGCGTGGCTTTTGCCAAGAATGGTAAGCTCTCGCCCTTTCTTGGAGTGTGGGGAGCAAATTTCATCTTCACTGGTGCCGGTATCATCCTGCTCTACCAGATGTCCCGGGGAAGCCTTGCGCTCGGTATCTTCTCAAGCGCCGGGGGTTCGATCAACAAGCTCTATAAGCGACTGGTCTCACGGGGCGCAAGCGAGAGTATCGGCAGCAATCTCACTCCCGATATCGCAACCGTGCTGCGCCGGTTTCGCGGTACCTTCCGCATTCAGTTTCCGCTGCTGCTCGACGACTACGTCATGCGCGAGTACGCTGCCAACTTCGCGCTGATCCTCTCCAGCTTTTCTGCGCTTTCCATCATCTTCACCTTCTTTGAGCTGCTCGGCGACATCTTCCGCAATCGCACACCGCTGTTTACCGTGGGCGAGTATCTCCTGAATCTCATTCCCTTCATCCTCTATAACGTCACACCGCTCTGTGCGCTCGTAGCAGTGCTGGTCACCTTCGGAGCGCTGAGCCGAAGCTCCGAGATCACAGCGATGAAGGCCACTGGCATCAGCTTGTACCGCATCATTACCCCGGTGCTCATCGTGACGTTGATGATCTCCGCGGGACTCTTCGCCTTTGACGAACTCTATCTGCCTGCCGCCAACCGCCGCCAGGAGGCGCTGCTCTCGGTCATCAAGGACAAGCCCGCGCAGACGTTCCTGCGGCCAGACCGCAAATGGATCTCCGGGCAGACGACGGACTCTGGCCAACCCTCGCGCATCTTCTACTATCAGTTCTTCGACGCGGACAAGAACGTCTTTGCAAACCTAAGCGTCTTCGAATTCGAACCGCATACCTTCGCGTTGCAGCGGCGCATCTTCGCCTCCAGCGCGCGATGGGACTCTCGCGTGAACCGCTGGGTTTTCGATGACGGCTGGCAGCGCACCTTTGCCGGAGAAACCGTCGCAACCTACCAACCCTTTACCGTGTCCACCTTCCCCGAGATCCGCGAACAGCCTGGCTACTTCAAGAAAGAAAATATTCCCTCGCAGGAGATGTCCTACGGTGAACTCTCACGCTACATCTCCGATCTGAAGCAGAGCGGCTTCGATACGACGCGGCTCAGCGTACAACTGAACCGCAAAGTTGCCTACCCGCTGATTACATTGGTGATGGCGATTCTTGCCATTCCCTTCTCGCTCTCCATGGGCAAGAAAGGTAGTCTCACGGGCATTGCCACGGCGATTGGGCTGGCCATCGCCTATTGGGTGGTGGCCGGTGTGTTTGAAGCAATGGGTAATGTCAGCACGCTGCCGCCCCTGCTGGCGGCGTGGTCGCCGGACCTCCTCTTTGGCATCGCGGGCACTTATCTCCTGCTCCGCAGCTCTACTTAACCGGGCCGTCACGACAAATAGCCCAATCTGCGATAGGATTAGCCACATCAGCCCAGCAGAACGAACTTTGCTCAATTTAAAAAGGACGAAGCGCCATACCCGTGCGACGCCATGTCTCAAACTCTGTCCGTAGCCATCATCACGCTCAATGAAGAGGCCAACCTCGGCCGAACCCTCGCCAGTGTTCAGTTTACCGACGAAGTCATCGTTCTGGACTCCGGCTCAACCGACCGAACTCTTGAGATTGCCCGATCGTTTAAGAATACGAAGGTCTTCTCCGAAGAGTGGAAGGGATTCGCCTCGCAGAAGAATTCTGCGATCGAGAAGTGCGCAGGAACCTGGGTGCTCTCGCTCGACGCCGACGAAGAGCTCTCTTCTGAGCTGCAGACCGAGATCCGCATTCTGCTGATCGGGGAGCCTCGCGCCGACGCCTACATGCTTCGCCGACGCAATCTATTCCTTAATCGCTGGATGCACCATGGCGGCTACTACCCCGACGCCAAGCTTCGCCTCTTTCGCCACCATGCCGCGAACTTTGCGCCAGGCACGCGATTCACGGAACGTCCGGTCCACGAAACCATCGCCTTCGACGGTGAGCTCGACACGCTCCACCACGATCTCATTCATCATGCCTATCCCACCATTGAGAGCTACATCGAACACATGGATCGGTATAGCACTCTGGGTGCAGAGATTGTGATTGAGAAGGGAAAGACGAGCCGCTCCTGGCTCGCGTTCTACTGGAACATCGTTGCCGTGCCCGGCTTCACTTTTGTCTGGAACTATTTTTTTCGCGGCGGCATCCTCGATGGCCGCGAAGGCCTGCTACTGCATCTCTATCACTCCACCTATACCAGTTGGAAATACTCCAAGGCCTGGCAGACGACACGCAGGGGCTGACATTCTTCAGGCAATGCCGCGTATACTTACGCCTCGATGGGGCGTCCCGCGCCAATTCGTGTTCTGGTAGCCAAACCTGGTCTCGATGGCCATGACCGTGGCGCTAAAATCATCGCCCGCGCCCTTCGAGATGCCGGCATGGAGGTGATCTACACCGGTCTGCGGCAGACACCGGAGATGATCGTCACCGCTGCTATTCAGGAAGACGTGGATTGCATTGGCCTCTCCATCCTCTCGGGCTCGCACAACACTATTGTTCCGCGAATCACTGCGCTACTGCGCGAACAAGGGGCTGAAGATATCCTCGTCGTCCTCGGCGGCACTATCCCCGATCAGGATGCAGATGGCCTGCGAAAAAGCGGCGTCTCGGCCATCTTCGGACCGGGAACGCCGCTTGAAACTACTGTTGAATTCATCCGCAAAAATGTAAAGCCACGCGGGCTGCTTACCAGGGCAGGCTCTCACCCATATGGAAGTAGCCGCCCGTAGGCCCGTCTTCCGGCAAGGTTGCCAACTGTACGGAAGTCTTAACGCCATCCTCAATCTCGAGCATCGCGCCTTCGCCGCCCATCTCTGTCTTCACCCAGCCCGGATGCGCTGAATTCACCTTGATCTTCGTATTCGCAAGCTCGTGGGCGAGATGAATGGTGAAGGCGTTCAAAGCGGCCTTGGAGGCGTCGTAAGCAAACGTCTTGGCATCGTAGACATAGGAACCCTTGGTGGCGTGAAGCGTCAGCGAGCCGAGAATGCTCGACAGGTTCACAATGCGTCCGGCGTCGCTCTTTCGCAAAAGCGGCAGCAGAGCTTGCGTCAGACCGATAACCGCAAAGAAATTCGTATCGAAGGTCTTGCGCAAAACCTCGTCGGAGGTCGTACTGGTCTCGTTAGGGCCGCGATTGTCCAGAAAAATTCCGGCGTTGTTCACCAGAATGTCGAGCCTGCCGAAATCCTTCTCAATCGCCTTGGCCGCCGCAGGATAGTCCGCCGGATTATTGACATCCAGCTTGATGGGGCGAGCGTCGATGCCTTCTTTTTTGAGCGTAGCCGCTGTAGCTTCGCTCTTCGCCAGATCGCGCGCCGCCACCAGAACCGTAATGCCCTGCTGACCCAGCTTTCGCCCTGTCTCCAGCCCAAGACCTCTGTTCGCGCCGGTAATCAGCGCAATCCGTTTCGCTTCAACACTCATCGAGATGCCCTCACTGTGTTCCCTGATTGGGATTCACCTATGAGATGAGATGCGCCGCAAAACGTTCCGCATATTTCTGTGGAAGAGAACGTTTTTTCATGCCGGCACCCACCACCACATGCACCGTCTCCCCTTCGCAGAGCAAAACGCCATCGGTTGCACGCACAATCTTGTATTCAAACCTGATGACCGCACCCCGGGCCGCAGCCAACTGCGTCTTCACGATCAACTCGTCGTCATAGCGTGCTGGCAGCCTATACCTCAGCCGCGCGTCCACAACTGCGATCCCGCAACCTTCCTCGCGCTCCATCGACTTGTAATCGAGCCCCAACTGGCGGATGAACTCCACCCGCCCCACCTCAAACCAGACCAGGTAGTTAGCGTGATAGACCACGCCCATCTGATCGGTCTCTGCGTAGCGCACACGCACGCGGGTCTCGCCTATGGATGGCTGTTCCGTCACAACTTTAGTCATCTTTACAGTCTACCGAAGCGACGCAATTATTTTCCCCAAACCGGCTTACGCTTCTCTAGAAATGCCCCAACCCCTTCACGGAAATCATGGGTCGCTCTGGCTTTGGCATTCTCTGTCAACGCGCACTCAATCGCTGTATCCAGCCACGCCTTATTCTGCGCGGCAAGCAATCGTTTGGTTGCGGCCATCGATTCCGGACTATTAGTAGTTAAACATCGCGCAAGCTCCAGGGCGCGCGCGCGAAGCTCTTCCGGATGCACCACCACCTCGTTTACCAACCCGAGCCGATGCGCCTCCTCCGCCGAAAACAACCTGCCAGTCAACAGGAGGTCTCGCGCTCGCTTGTCGCCGATCTGGAGCGTTAGAAAAGCCGATACCAACGCCGGAACAAAGCCGATCTTTACCTCGGTATACCCGAACTTTGCACCGTGTACGGCAAGGGTAAAATCGCAGATTGTCGCCAAACCCGCGCCACCCGCAATCGCCGCACCATGGACTGCCGCAATCGTCGGCTTCGGCAGCTCATACATCGTACGAAAGAGCCGAGACACGCGCTCCGCATCCTGCGTATATTCTTCGGCAGACTTGTCATGTATATCCTGCAATGAACTCAGATCCAGCCCTGCGCAAAATGCTGGGCCAGCCCCCGCAAACACAATCGCACGACAACTGCCCGTCGCGGCTTCTTCTATCGCCGCTTGCAACTCCTCCAACATCTGTGGAGTCATCGCATTGCGCCGCTCTGGGCGGTTGAGCGTAATCGTCCGAATTCCCTTTTCTTCCGCAACCAAAATCGTTTTGTAGCTCATTGGCCCCTCACTGAACTCTCGCACCAAATTTACGCGAAATCTCCGCACTCGCGGCAAGCAAACCATCCAGAGGACGCATCGGCGGCAACTCCGCGCCCAAAGCCTTCAACTCCTCTAACACCATCTCGGTCGGAAGGTTCCCCACCAACGCATCCTGCGCAAGCGGACACCCGCCCAACCCTCCAATCGCCGCATCGAACCGCCTGCATCCAGCACTATACGCCGCCCGTACCAACTCTCGCCCACCTTCATATCGAGCATGCAGATGGACGCCAACCTCCACTTCATCGTGAACAGCCATCACGTCGGCGACAACATCCGCCACCTGCTTCGGCGTCGCCAGACCAACTGTATCCGCCAACGAGATTTGCCTCACCCCACTATCAATCAGCAGATCGCAGGCGGCAACCACTTCATCAATGTCCCACGGCTCTCCGTAAGGATTGCCGAAGGCCATCGAGATATACGCCACCACATCCAGTCCCGCCTTATACGCCAGCGTTCCCACCTGTTCCAGCGCTTCGAGCGACTCCTCGGGCGTCTGGTTCTGGTTGCGCTGCAAAAATCCTGGGGAGATCGAATACGGAAATCCCAGCGTCTGCACGCTCCCCGACTTGATCGCCCGCTCCGCCCCTTTGGCATTGACGACGATGCCGATAATCTCCACATCATCGGGCGGGTCAAGATACTCCAACACCTTTTCGGAATCCGCCATCTGTGGCACCACCGCTGCCGAAACAAAGCTCACCGCATCGATATGCTTGAAGCCCGTCGCAATCAACACCCGCAAATAGTCTGCCTTCACCTCTGGCGCCATATGCACCGGCAACCCCTGCCATGCATCCCGCGGACATTCGATAATTTTCACCAAATTGCTCATAGCCAAGTCTTTCACGTCTGCAAAACTCCCGGATTGAACCTGGCCACCTCAGCATTCAAGCTAGCCGCCTCCAGAGCCGTCATCAAAATTTTTCTAGTCTGAGCCGGATCAATAATCGCATCAATCCAAAGTCGAGCCGCACCATATCTTGGATCGGCCTGCGCATCATAGGTCGCCTTAATCTCGTCGTACAGAGCCTTCCTGTCAGCATCCGTCAGCACCTTGCCGCCGCGCTCCATCTGCTTCACCCGCACTTCGACCAGAGTATTGGCAGCCGAAGCCCCGCTCATCACCGCATACCGCGCTGTGGGCCACGCAAACAGGAATCGCGGATCGTAAGCCTTGCCGCACATCGCATAGTGCCCTGCCCCAAAGCTGCCGCCGACGATCACCGTGATCTTCGGCACCACGCTTGTGCTCACCGCCGAGACCATCTTCGCCCCGGCACGAATGATGCCGCTCCATTCCGCATCCTTGCCCACCATGAAGCCGTTTACGTCATGCAGGAAGATCAGCGGGACGAGGCTCTGATTGCAATCCATGATGAACCGCGCCGCCTTCTGCGCACTCTCTGTATAGATCACCCCACCAAACTCAGTCCGCTTGCTGCCGTCGAGCGCCGTCTGCTGCTGGTGCACCTTCTGGTTAGCGACGATCCCCACCGCTCGTCCGCCAATGCGCGCATATCCGCATAGCACTGTTCGACCAAAATCAGCCTTGTACTCATCAAACTCGCTACGATCGACGATCCGCGCAATGACCTCGCGCATGTCATAAACATTCGTCGCCGCCTTGGCAGGATCGGGATCGATCAGCCCATACAAATCCTCCGCCGCATACTTCGGCGCGTCTTTCGCAGCGTCATATTCCACGACACTGAATGGAGCCTTCGCGGGCGAGCCAAGCTTACCCACCAGAGAGCGCAACCGAGCAATGCAAAGATGATCGTTCGGCTCCTTGAAGTCCACCGTCCCAGAAATTTCCGAGTGCATCGAAGCGCCACCCAGCTCCTCCGCGCCGGTCTTCTGTCCGATGGCTGCCTGCACCAACGACGGCCCCGCCAGAAAGAGCCCCGAGCCCTCCGTCATCAGCACCGTATCCGTCATCACCGGAAGGTACGCTCCACCGGCCACGCACATCCCCATAATCGCCGTAATCTGCGGCACCCCCAGCGAACTCATCACTGCATTGTTGCGGAAGACCCGGCCAAAGTCGTCGGTATCGGGAAAGACATCTTCCTGCAAGGGGAGGAAAACGCCAGCAGAGTCCACGAGGTACAGCGTGGGGATGCGATTCTCCAGCGCAATCGTCTGAGCGCGCAGCACCTTCTTCGCCGTCATGGGGAAGAACGCACCAGCCTTCACCGTTGCGTCATTGGCGACGATCATGCACAGCCGTCCGCTCACCCGGCCCAGCCCGGTCACCACCCCTGCCGCCGGAGCGCCGCCGTACTCCTCATACATTCCATGCGCCGCCCACAGCCCCAGCTCCAGCAGCTCCGTGCCTTCGTCGAGCAACAGCTTCAGCCGCTCGCGCACCGTCAGCCGCCCCTTGGCATGTTGCGCCTCGGTGGCTTTGGCTCCGCCACCAAGCCGAATCACACCCTCTTCTGTTCGCAGCGCTCCCAACAACGCAAGCAATGCCGTTCGGTTCGCCGCAAACCGAGGGGCCTTCAAATCCAGCTTTGTGGCTAACGCATTTTCAAACTTCAATTCATCCGCCATCACACCATCCACGAAAAACCAGTCAGCATAGCACGATACAGTGTAGGACGATCGATACACTTCTTTGACGAGAACTAAGCCCTCTCAAGCGGTACGATTAAGCTGCCATGACGATGACACCACAACCCGACGACGCTCTCCTCGTCATCGACGTCCAAAACGACTTCATGCCTGGCGGAGCCCTGGCTGTCAACGAAGGCGATCAGATAGTTCCCCTTATCAATGCCCTCGCGCAAAAATTCGACCACGTCATTCTCACTCAGGACTGGCATCCCAGCGCACACATCTCCTTCGCCGCCACGCACAATAAGCAGCCCTTTGAGGCGATTCAAGCCCCCTACGGTCCGCAGACCCTCTGGCCCGAACACAGCCTGCAGAACACCTCCGGCGCAGCCTTCCACCCGAGCCTCGACATTCCCCACGCCGAACTGATCCTGCGCAAAGGCTTTCGCCGCCACATCGACAGCTACTCCGCCTTCCTCGAAAATGACCACTTCACCTCAACCGGTCTTGCCGGGTATCTCCGCGAACGTGGCCTCCAGCGACTCTTCCTCTGCGGCCTTGCCTACGACTTCTGCGTCCGCTTCTCCGCCATCGACGGCACTGTGCTCGGCTTCGAGTGCGTCGTCATCGAGGATGCCACCCGCTCCGTCAAGCTGCCCAACTCCGTCGCCGAGACCAACGCAGCCCTCAGCGCCGCAGGCGTCCAGCGCATCCAGTCGCATCAGATCCTCGCATGAGGAAGCGACCGCAAATCCCGGAATTCCCCTGGATTGAGACCCAGGCGCGCGTCACCGCCTGCAAGTACGAATTCGGAGCAGGGCAAGCCCTCGCCTTCGGTATCCCCACCAGCAAACACTTCCTCATCACCTTCAGCTACTACGCCCACGGTAAGACCTTCACCGGCGAGTTCCGCTCACCCACCTACCTCGAGCAGGGCAAAACCTTCAACATCACCTACAACCCGCTCGCTCCGCAGCAGAACAGCAAGTCCGCAGCCGTTCCCACCACGAAGACCCCGCTCTTTGCTATCGGGATCGCAGGCTCCGTCATCATCTCGCTTATCTGGTTCGCCATGATGCGCGGCTGTCACTAATCGCTCACACCTTCAGAGACAACTCCTGCCAAACCCAACTCTCCAGCGCGGGCCTGCATCGCCCGCAGGCAATTATCCACATGCTCATCCAGCGGAATGCCCAGTAACTCCGCACCGGCTGTCATGTCCTCCCGTTTTACGGCCCGGGCAAATGCCTTGTCCTTCATCTTCTTCTTCACCCCTGCGACCTCAACATCGAGGATCGACTTCGAAGGCTTCACCAGCGCACAGGCTGTCAAAAACCCGGACAGCTCATCGCAGGCAAACAACGCCTTATCCAGATGCGTCTCCGGCTTTACACCCGAGTAGTCCGCATGGGCAAGAATGGCATGCAATACAATCTCCGGCCAGCCCTTCTCGCGCAAATACGCCACTCCGACAAACGGATGCTCCTCAACCGTAGGATGCCGCTCGTAGTCCATATCGTGGAGCAGGCCAGCGCAGGCGTAAAGTTCGGCGAAGTCTCTGGCCTCAACATCCGCAAGCCCAAGCCGGGCAGCCTCTTTCTCTCCATAAGCCTCAGTACAAACCGATACCGCCAACCCATGTTTCCGCAACGATTCGCTCACCGTCCACTGCTGCAAAAGCAGCAACGCCTGCTCTCGCGTAAAACCTTTACTCATCTCACACCTCGCCTTACAAGTTACTGCCTTGATTCCTTTGCGGTTTTTTTAGGCATTTCGCTAATAATCAACGGGTTTCCCCTTGACTGTTCAGTAACCCGGTGTCATTCTAGGCACATCGCACGCCCTGTTATCGGACGTGTGCTGCGGTCCTTGCTCTGGGTCCGCCCGCTACATACAACTATGGCAACCATGATGGCGCCTGTCGAGCAACGTGAGGTATTGCGTTGTGATCATTGCAGCCTGGTGCAGTTTCGCCCGTCGAACGCACTTTGCCGCCGCTGCCACAAGAGTCTCGAGGTTGAGGTGCCCGAACCTGTTCTGGCTCTCAAAATTGTCCCTCCACAACCAGCGCAAGAAGGTGGACTGCAAGTTGCCACAGCCGTTCGTGACCTGCGCCATGTGCGCAATCTGTCGCAACGTCAACTGGCAGCACGCATGAACGTGCCGCGCACCTATATCTCCAAGATCGAGAACGGCAAGGCCATGCCTACGCTGTCCTCGCTCGACCGCCTGGCAAAGGCACTCCAGGTGGATATCTCCACCCTGCTGCGCGACGCTACTAACCGCCATCGCGACGAGACCGCGGTTCTGATGACCGACCCCTTCCTCGCCGAAATTGCAGAGTACACCTCGCAGCTCGACGCCTTGCAGCGGTCGATTTTCCTCAATCACGTCCGCGAGCTCGCCGCCGGACGACGACGCAGCGCGTAAGCCATAGCAGACCTCAGCGGCACATCACACCCTGTCGAAAGGCGTGATGTGCCGCCTCTCCTTCGCCTCACAGACCTCTTCCACAGGCGGCATTCATTGCACACGCTATCTCAGTGTGCTAGCGTCAGTCTTTGCGAGGTTGTTTTGCCGGTACAAGCCACCAATCGAGTCCCCAGCCGCCTTCATGAGCTCTCCGCGGAAGAGCAGACCGTTTATCGGCAGCTCGATCCCACCAAAATCCCCCAGCATGTCGCCATCATTATGGACGGCAATGGCCGCTGGGCGGGCAAACGTGCGCTCAAACGCTTCCTCGGCCACCAGCAGGGCGCAGAGTCCGTGCAGTACGTCGTCGAGACCGCATCGCGCATCGATCTTCCCTTCCTTACCCTCTACGCCTTCTCGCTCGAAAATAACCTGCGCCGCCCCAAGGCCGAGGTCAGCTTCCTGATGAAGCTGCTCAAGAGCTACCTTATCGGCAACGTCAAGCGGATGAACGACAACAACGTCCGCATGGCCTACATCGGCCGCACCCACGATCTCCCGCAAGAGGTGCAGGAGACCATGCAATGGGCCGCCGAGTCCACTGCTAAGAACACCGGCACCGTCCTCACGCTGGCCCTCAACTATGGGGCGCGCTCCGAAATCGTGGACGCCTTCCGCAAAATTCTCACCAATCTCACCACCGAAGCCCATACCCGCGGCTGCTCGGTGGAGGATTTGTTGGGTGCAGGCGCGCTCGATTCGCTCGACGAGCCTAGCATCAGCCGCGCCCTCTACACGGCGCACATGCCCGACCCCGACCTCATCATCCGCACCAGCGGCGAGCAGCGCATCTCCAACTTCCTGCTCTGGCAGATCGCCTACTCCGAGATCTTCGTGACCGACCGTCTCTGGCCCGACTTTCGCGGCATCCATCTCCTCGAAGCCATCGCCAACTACCAGGGGCGCGACCGCCGCTATGGTGGCCTCAACGACACCAACTCCGACGAGAAGATCGACACCCTCGAGTCCGTCTCCGAACTGGAGACAGAAATCGCTACTGAGCTCAATCCCCACGAACTGACACGCCACTAGGGCGGCTAGCCCCAGCAAGAAGCGCCACCTCCACCGGAATCGCACCTCCCCACATGCCTCTTCAGCCGCAGCAATGTATTCTTGCGACTGGACCATGAAACGAATTCTTACCGCTATCGTCTTCGCCGCCGTCGTCTTCGCGCTCATCTTCTTCGGTCAGCTATGGATGATCACCCTCTTCGCGGCCATCATCGCCGAGCTCGCCGCTTACGAATATCTCAAGCTCGCCGCCGTCGGTGCCGAAACTCACGGAGCCCAACTCCGCATCCCCCTCTGGTGGATGACCCTCGGCACAGCACTTGCCTTCGTCGTCACCCTGCCTAACTTCCCCGTCGAGGCACAGCTCCCCGTCCTCAGCGCGTTGACGTTGGCCCTCTTCGCGTGGAACGGCTTCCGCTCCCCTCTTATTCAGGTGCTTCCCGATACGGCGCAGGGACTCTTCGGCCTCATCTACATCGCCTATCCGCTCACCCTCATTCCCCTTATCTGGAAGAAGGAGGATGGAATCGCGCTGGTCATCTTCCTGATGGTCTGCGTCTGGGCTGGGGATATCGCGGCACTCTATGTCGGACGGGCCTTTGGCAAGCACAAGCTCGCCCCGCGCCTCAGTCCCGGCAAAACCTGGGAAGGCTCCGCAGCCAGCATCGTTGGCAGCGTCATCGCAGCCTTCGTCGTCATCTACATCGGCGATGTGCTCACCTCGCGCGGCAACCTGATACTCCACACCTCCGAGCCGATGTGGCAGTCGCTCCTGCTCGCCGCTGTCCTCAACATCGCAGCCCAGCTTGGAGACCTGTTGGAGTCCGCCATCAAGCGCGGAGCCGGGGTCAAAGACTCAGGCACCATGCTCCCCGGCCACGGAGGCATGCTCGACCGCATCGATGCCCTTCTGCTGGCAGCTCCCGTCCTCTGGTTCGTCCTCATCCTCAAAGACGCCTTTGGCATGGGCAGGTTTTAAAGATTTTCTAACCTCCTCAAACAACAAGCGATAGACTGAACGCATCCAATTGCAACGAGTCGGCCACTCACGCGACGATAAGGAGAACGAATGAAAATCAGAAATCTTGTATTGGGAGCTGTGGCAGCAGCGACACTGGTGTTCGTCCCCGGAAGCCTCATTGCGCAGGGACCACCACCGCCGGGATATCGCAACGGACCGCAGGGCTGGGAAAATGCTCCGTCGGGATATCAGCAGGATGTACAGCGCCGCGGTTTCCGCGACGGCATCGAGGGGGCACGCAAAGACTTCGGAAACCATCGCCGCCCCGATGTAAACAATCGCGATGAGTACAAGCGTCCCAGTGTTTCTGGCCGGGATCGCCGCGCCTATCGGGATGCGTTTCGCCGGGGCTATCAAGTGGGAGTTCAACATATCTACGGCGGCGGACGTCGTTGATCGAAGCAGAGAAAAGGAAAAGCCCCGGCCAAAAACCGGGGCTTTTTCCTGAACTCCACCTTTTCCTGAACTCACAAGGTCAAATGAATGGGAGATCTATGTATAAGCTCCATTGTCTGAGAAAATAAGCTTCGTGAAAAAATTAGCAATCCTCGGTTCTACCGGCTCCATCGGTCACAGCACGCTCTCCATCTGCGAGTCCTTTCCCGACCGCTACCAAGTCATCTCATTGGCCGCAGGCCAAAACGTTGAAGCAGCCTTGGCTCAGTGCGTCCGCTGGCGACCGAAGGTCATCTCCATCGCCACAGAGGAGCTGGCAGCCGAGCTTCAAAGCCGCCTCAAGGCCGCGGGTATCAACGGCATCGAAGTCGTCCACGGCACTCCAGGAACCATCCACGTCGCTACGCTCCCCGAAGTAGACTTCGTCGTCTCCGCCATCGTCGGCGTAGCGGGACTCGAAGCCACCTACGCCGCCGTCTGCGCGGGCAAGACCATCGGCCTCGCCAACAAGGAGTGCCTCGTAGCCGCGGGCGAGCTCATTATCGCCGCAGCGAAGGAGCACAACGTAGCCCTGCTCCCCATCGACTCCGAGCACAACGCCGTCCACCAGGCCATGCGCGGAGGCACGCCCGCCGAGGTCAAGCAGATCTGGCTCACTGCCTCAGGCGGTCCATTCCGCAACACCCCGCTCGCCGACTTCGAGCACATCACGCCCGCACAGGCGCTCAAGCATCCCACCTGGGTCATGGGCCAGCGCATCACCATCGACTCGGCCACCATGATGAACAAGGGCTTCGAGGTCATCGAGGCCTGCCGCCTCTTCAACCTGCCCCCGGCGCAGGTCCGCACCACCATCCACCCCCAGTCCACCGTGCACTCCCTGGTTGAGTTCGTCGACGGCAGCATTCTCGCCCAGATCTCGGTCACCGATATGCGCCTACCTATCCTCTACGCTTTGGCCTACCCCGAGCGCGTCGCCGTCTCCGAAAAAGACAACCTCACCTTTGACCTGGCTACGCTGAGTCAGCTCGATTTCTCGCAGCCCGACCTCACCCGTTTCCCCTGCCTTCGCCTCGCCTACGAAGCCGCCGAAGCGGGTGGCAAAGCGCCCATCGCCCTCAACGCCGCCGACGAGATCGCCGTCGCCGCCTTCCTCAATCCCGACCCCGCCAAGGCCATCCCTTTTATGGGTATTCCGCGTACAATTGAAGATGTGCTGATCGAAACCTCCGGCCCGCGTCCGACCACCATCCAGCAAGTGCTGGAGGCAGACCTTGCCGCGAGAGAGTGTGCACGCGAAGTGATCGCCCGGCAGTTCACCGGCACTTCTCGAAATCGGTAACCCACAACTTTCCCTATCAGCAACGAGGTCTCCACTCTTCCATGTCGACAGTCATTCAGCTTGCCATCGTCCTTGGCATCATGGTTCTGGTGCACGAACTCGGGCACTTTATCGTCGCCAAGCTCTGCCGCGTGCGCGTCGAAGTCTTCTCCATCGGCTTCGGCACCCGCCTCTTCGGCTTCAAGCGTGGCGACACCGACTACCGCCTCAGCCTTCTCCCCCTTGGCGGCTACGTCAAGATGTCGGGTGAGATGCCCGGCGAGACCAAGAGCGACGATCCCGGCGAACTGGAGAACCATCCCCGCTGGCAGCGCGTCCTCATCGCCCTTGCTGGCCCCTTTTTCAACTTCCTGCTCGCCATCGCCTTGATGACCGGCGTCTACATGGTTCACAACGAGGTGCAGGCTTACCTCAACGGACCGGCCCACGTCGATTACGTCTCCCTCAATACCCCTGCCGCGCGCACCGGCATTCAGAGCGGCGACACCGTCGTCCACTACGACACTGTCGAAAACCCGACATGGGACCAGTTAGCCATCCGCTCCCTGTTGAACCTCAACCAGAACATCGCCTTCTCCTACGTCCACAACGGCCAGCGAACCAATACCAAATTCTTCGTTGAAGCTAAAGGTGGCGCGGAGAATTTCGCTCTCGACGATCTGGGTTTGACCCCTCTCATGCAGGACGCGCCGATTCAGGTCAGCAGCCTCGACGGCGAGGAGAAGCTTCCGGCCGTACGCGCCGGAATGAAGCCCGGAGACCAGTTAGAATCCATCGACGGAATCCATCTTCACTCCGTCTATTCCCTGCACGCCTACCTGCAGGACAACGGCGGCAAGCCGGTCTCTCTCGTGATCGGCCGTAACGGAGCCACTCTTCCTATCAACCTCACTCCAGTCCTCGGAGATGCAGGAGACGGTACAAAGTATTACCAACTCGGCTTCCTCCCCGTTCCGCCTCCAGTCAAGGTTGAGCGCCTTCCCTTCGGACAAGCTGTAGTCGCCTCTTGGAAGTTCAACAAGAAAGGCTCCATGCTGATCGTCGAAGTCCTCAAGCGCATGTTCACGCGCCAGGTCTCGGTGCGCAGCCTGAGCGGTCCCATTGGCATCGGCCAGCAGATCCACGAGGCCGTCGGCATGCCCGGCTGGATGCCTATTATTGGCCTGATGGCCTACATTTCGCTTAATCTAGGCATCTTCAACCTGCTGCCCATCCCCATCCTTGACGGCGGCATGATCCTCTTCCTCATCATCGAGAGCATCATTCGCCGCGACGTCAATCAGCAGTTCAAAGAGCGTGTCTACCAGGTGGCCTTCGTCTGCATCATCCTCTTCGCAGCCTTCGTCATCTTCAACGACATCACCAAGCTTTCCCTCTTCACCAAAGTCAAACCGTAAGTTGTCTTTGCCACTGAAATTACTTTGTCACCCTCTTGTCTTTGCTTTTGGGATTAGCGTGGGGCTTTAGCTGTGGTGTCTCAACAGGTTGTTGACATCGAGTCCTGAACGGCTGATTGGTGGTGCCTGGTTGAGGCTAGCATGCGGCCTGTGCCAGTTGTACTGGTGGGTCCATGGTTTGAGTGAGGCTGCGCGCTCGGCGGAGTTCTCGTATCTGCGAGCGTAGGCCCATTCCCGGATGACTGTTTGGATGAAGCGCTCGGCCTTTCCGTTGGTGCGCGGCGTGTAGATGCGAGTTCGCTTGTGAGTGATGCCGAGATCGCGGCATGCGTTGGCGAAGTGGTGCGCGTAGAAGCAGGACCCGTTGTCGGTGAGCACGCGCCGGGTGGTGATGCCGAAGCGCTGGAACCAGGTTGTGGCTTCGTTGAGGAAGGCGGCTGACGAGTTGGCTGTCTCGTCCGGATAGAGCGCCGTGTAGGCGATGCGCGAGTGGTCGTCGATGGCGACGTAGAGGAACTCCCAGCCTGCGCCGCGGGTCTCGTCGCGCGGATCTCCGGTGATGCGATGGCCAGCCTTGACGATGCGGGCGAACTTCTTGATGTCGAGGTGCAGCAGGTCGCCCGGAGCGTCATGCTCATAGCGCACCACGGGCACGTATGGCTCCAGATGCCGCGCCTTGTTGAGCCTGAGCCGTTGAAGGATGCGGCTGACCGTAGCCCGGCTCAGCCCGGTGGCCTGCGCGATCCGCACGCCTGTCCAGCGTTCCCGGCGAAGGCTCTCCACACGAACGATCTGCTCGGAACAGACTGGATGGCGTACCCGGTGGGGACGCGAGCTGCGGTCGGCAAGAGCAGCCATGCCGCCCTCGCGATACCGCCGGACCCACTTGGCCGCCGTCTGGCGGCTGATCTTGTGCTCGGCTGACGCCTCGCACAAGCCCAGCCGCCCCTCCACCACAGCACGACACATCGGCTCTCGACCATGCACCCTCAAACGGGCATGATGGTGATAGTCCATCTGACCTCCGAAAAAACTTATTGCTCGCACAATCAGCTTCTTCGTTCTCGGTCAGATGGACAACAACCTATTGAAACTTCACATTTAGCCCCATGGTTTGCCGCAATGGGTCGTAGGGCTAAAGCCCTACGCTAATCCCAAACGACGGATCTTTCAGTTATCTTTACGCTGAAGCCTGCAACTCAGCCACAATCTCTCCAACAGCCTTCCGCGCCTCGTCCTCACTGTCAGGAGGGAAACTGATCGCCCCCACCCGAGCATGGCCGCCCCCGCCATAACGCTCGCAGATCGCCGCAAGATTTGCCAACTCATCGGACGTCTTCTTCGTCCACGGATTCGTTCCCACAGAGACCTTCGTCCTGAAACTGGACTTGCTCAATCCCACGTTGTACGTCCCCTCGGGAAGTAAATAGTAGGGAATAAATTTGTTGTATCCCTCCGTAGGCTGATCGGTAATGTCGAACGTGATCACGCCCTTGTCCACCGTCGCCCGCGAACGAATCAGTTCAATCGCAGCCCGGTGGCGCTCCATCAACGGTCCCAACAGCACCTGCACAAACTCCTGATCGAGCACCGCCTGTAACGGCATCTCTGTCAGCAGCGGAATCAGTCGCTGCACCAGATTGTCGTCAGTAGAACTCTCAATCACCATGGTCAATTTCATCGCCGGAGCAGCCATCTCCACGGCAGCCTGCGCGCTCTCGTACTTTGCACCATCGACGATGTTTGCCCACTTGATCAGCTCCCCCAGAGGCGCTGTGTCAAACCCGAAATTGAGCTGCGCGATATCGGCGATCAGGCTTGTGCACGAAATATAGTTCGGGTCATAAAACTTCCGCATCCGCTCAGAGCCGTCGGTCTGTCCCCGCTCAAAATCCTTCTGGTCATCCGGCGTAAGAAACGCGCTCAGGTGATGATCGAACCACCACGTCACCTTGGGCGAAGCTGAATATTTAAAATCGACAATCGCATTCTCGCCATCGACAAACTCGCCCTCATCGAACAGCGCTCCCGCCCGATGCACCAGCCCTCGATAGTCATATTGGTCGCCGCCGCCGATGCACTCTTTATGAAATCGCGTAAACACCGACGCCGAGCAGGCCCCATCGAAACATTTATCGTGATAAAAAATCCGGCAATTCAAGCAGCATCTCCTATGAACCTCTAAGTCTAACTCGCTACAGCCGCGCCACCTGATATCTGCTCTCTTCCAGATCAAATTCCCGCTCCATCGTTCGCAGAACATCGTCGCTGATGCGCCCCTCGTCGCGCAGCCGAATGATCGCTCGCCGTTCCGCCTGCACCGCCCCTTCGCCAGCCTCAATTACCTGCCGGTACGTCTGCGAGCCATGTCCATGAGCGTCTTCCCCATGCCCCGACTCGACCTCCGCCAGCCGGTGCTGGTACCGGTCCAGCAGATCATCGAAGGCGTGAAAGTACGCATCCCCACAGTTCTTCCTTCCCTCCTCCAGATACGCAATCGCCTCTTGCAGCGCGATCTTGCGCGCCTCTCGCTCCTCCACGCTCATTCCCGTGGCCCCTGCCAACCCAAGCACACGAATCAGCGACGGCAACGTCAACCCCTGTACGACCAGCGTCACCAGAATCACGCAAAAGGCCAGAAACACAATCAGGTTTCTCGGCCCAAATGTCCTTCCGTCGCCCAGCACCTCCGGTACCGAGATCGCCGCCGCCAACGCCACCACGCCCCGCATCCCAGTCCACCCAATCACAAAAACATCACGCGCACCCGGCGGCTTTTCCCCATGGCCCGACCATCGCCGCAGCAGATAAGCCATCTTCACCGCAGGAAAGACCCAGACCACCCGCAGCACAATCAGAATCACGCTGAAGATTGCGCCATACTCCAGCAGTGTCACCATGCCATACGCGCCGCGAATGCCCGCCAGCACATAAGGCAGTTGCAACCCAATCAGCACGAACACCAGACCATTCAGAATGAAGGTCAAAGCGTCCCATACCCCCATCACCTGAATGCGCACACCCGGCGAAAAGAAGGTCGCACTCTTACGGCTCAGATAAAGTCCGCACGCCACCACCGCCAGCACGCCAGAAGCGCGTATATGCTCGCCTGCCAGATAGGCGGCATAGGGCACAACAACGCTCACCACAATCTCTACCGGCCCGTCGTCGATGAACTTCTCCAGCCATCCCACAACTACGCCGATCAGCAAACCGACCCCAACACCACCGACGATCAGATACAGCAGCCGGAGAATTCCGCCACCCACCGACGGCGTCTCGCCCCGCATAATGATGCTCAACCCAAGTTCGAGCGCCAGCAGGCCCGTCGCATCGTTCAGCAGGCTCTCTCCCTCCAGAATGTCGACAATGCGCCGCGGCAGCCCAATCGACCGCGCAATGGAAGTCGCCGCAATCGCATCGGTCGTCGCTACCACTGCGCCCAGCAGAAATCCAGCCTTCCAGTCCAGTGCGGTAATAAAGTGCTCGGAAACTACAGCGACGCCCCACACCGTGAAGCCCACCAGCCCCACCGCCAGCAGCGAGATCAGCACAAGGTTATGGCGAAACTCCCGCCACGACGTACCCCACGCCGCCGAGTAAAGCAGCGGCGGCAGAAAGATCAGGAACACAAGGCTGGGATCCAGCGGTACCCGTGGCATGTGCGGAACAAAACTAATGACCAGCCCCGCCAACACCAGCACAATCGGATAAGGCACCTTCAACCGGTGCGCTATCACCGCAAACACCGCCACCATAATCAGCAGCAGCAGAATCACCGTCTCTAGCGCATGAAGACCCGTTCCTGAAGGCATCCAATCGACCTCCTTTCCTCAAAGCTGCGAAGTGCCCAACTTGCCTGTGTCCAATACCTCCGAGCATATCAGCGCGTCGGCCCGTCTCGACACCCCATCAAGCGCAGCATTTAGACTTTGAATCAGCACATGAACTCCTACGATCCAGTCCCAACCGATCCTGCTCTGCTCGCCCGCCGCTTCCCCAACGAGAATCCCACGCCAAAAAGCGACCGTGCCACACGCCTTCGCCGCATTCTTCTCCTCATCATTGCCATCGCCGTCCCCCTGGTCATCCTCCTCGCCGCCGCTGCCTTCCTCGGCGGACGCTACTGGACCCGCCATGCCCTGCGCGATTCCCTGCCACAGATAGACGGCACCCTTTCCATCGCTGGCCTCTCCGCCCCCGTCACCGTCCAGCGCGACACCCGCGGCGTCCCCCACATCCACGCCGCCACGCTCAGTGATCTTGTCGTCGCGCAAGGCTTCGTCACCGCGCAGGACCGGCTCTGGCAGATGGATATCCTCCGCCGCCACGCTGCCGGAGAGCTGGCCGAAATCCTCGGGCCGAGCCTCGTTCCCCACGATCGCGCCCAGCGCATCCTGCAGGTTCGCGCCTCTGCTGACCGCGCCGTCGCGAGCCTCCCACCCGACCAGCTCCACTGGCTGCAGCTCTACGCCCAGGGCGTCAATGCCTCCATCGCAGCGCAAAGCGCGCACCTCCCCATCGAGTTTCGTATCCTCCGCTACCAGCCCGAACCGTGGACGCCGCGCGACTCCATCCTTGTCGGCCTCGCCATGTTTCAGGACCTCACCAACACCTTCCCGCAGAAGCTCAACCGCGAAGCCCTCTCCGCGAAACTACCGCCTGAACTCCTCGCCGACCTCTATCCTGTAGGCTCCTGGCGCGACCACCCACCCACTCAACCCGCCATTGACCTCACCAACCCACCCGCCGACTTCGACGATATCCCCCTCGACGAGTCCCAAAGCAAACTAACCCACCCCGCCACAAAACCAGATGAAACCACAAAACCGGGTGCGGGTGCCCCATATCTGGCAGCCTCATCGCCAGATGTGGGTTCGTCTAAACTCACGACTTCAACCGGAGACCTCTTAGCCCTCCAGAAAATCCTCTCCACCAATCCCTGCGAAGGCTGCATCGCCGGTTCCAATAACTGGGCCGTCTCGGGAACCCGCACCGCCTCCGGCAAGCCACTCCTCTCAAATGACATGCATCTCAACCACAGCGTCCCCGGCGTCTGGTACGAGGCTGACCTCCAGTCCACGGGCGACAACTTTCACGCTGCCGGAGTCACCCTTCCCGGCTATCCCTTCGTCATCGTCGGCCACAACGACCACATCGCCTGGGGCTTTACCAACCTCGGCGCCGACGTGCAGGACATCTACATCGAGCACCTTCGCGGCAGCGGCTCCACAGCCGAATACGAGTCCCCCGGAAACATCTGGCACCCCGTCCTTCATCAACGCGAAGTCATCCATGTTCTCCACCACAGCGACGTCATCCTCGATGTAGCCGCCACACAACACGGCACTACCGCTACTCCCCTCATCTCCTCCATCTTCCCCAAAGAAAACCGTGCCCTTTCGCTCCGCTGGACCATCTACGATCCCGCCAACATCACCACTTCGTTCCTCAATATCGACTCCGCCGTTGACTGGCCTTCCTTCACCGCAGCCTTCTCCACCTTCGGAGGTCCGGCTCAAAACGTCGTCTTCGCCGACGACCACGGCAACATCGGCTACCATGCCGTAGGAAAGATCCCCATCCGTGGCAGCATCACGCAGCCAACCGCGCTTAGCCCCGTACCCACCGACGCGCTCGACGCAACCCACGACTGGGAAGGCTACATTCCCTTCGACCAGCTTCCCCAATCCTTCGACCCTCCCGGCGGCGTCCTCGCCACCGCCAACGCTCGCGTCACGCCTGACGGCTATCCCTTTCCCATTACCCTCAACTGGGGTGCACCTTATCGCAACGAGCGCATCTGGAAGGTACTCAGCTCCCGCGACCACCTCACCCCAGCGGACATGCTCGCCCTCCAGACCGATGTCTACTCCGACCTCGATCACGTCATCGCCCAGCGCCTCGCCTACGCCATTGACCACTCGACGACAAAAGACAGACGCATCCGCCAGGCCGCCGACATCCTGCGCAAGTGGAACGGCAACGTAGATATCAACGCCTCTGCACCGGCCATCGTCGACGCCACTCGCGACGCGCTCTGGCCGCTGCTCCTCAATCCTCACCTCGGCCCGCACCCAGGCGACATCGCCCAGCTCTACACCTGGAACGAAAAGCCCTACGCCGAAGAGCAGCTCATCATGCACACCCCAGCTCGCTGGCTTCCTGCCCACTACGCCAACTGGGACGAGTTTTTTACCGCAGCCGTAGCCCAGGGCCTCTTTGAGGCCCACTCACCCTTCGACCTCAGTAAATGGCAGTACGGCAAGTCGCATCCCGTATACATAGAGCATCCTCTCTTCGCGCAATCACCGCTGCTGCGGCGCCTCATCGGAGTCCCCACCGGAACCGGCGCACAGCCGCAGAGCGGCGACACCACCACGGTCAAACAGGTAGGCCGCAGCTTCGGCCCCTCTGAGCGCTTCACCGCCGACCTCTCCAACCTCGATAACTCCACCCTCAACATCGTCCTTGGTGAATCCGGCAATCCCGCCAGCCCCTGGTTCATGGACCAATGGCCCGCCTGGTACAAGGGCACAACCTTCACGCTGCCCTTCAGCAAAACCTCCATAGACAACGCAGCAACGCATACACTCACTCTTACCCCGCAATGACATTCCCGTCACGAAATCGGGACTCCCAACAAGACGGGGGTCCCCTCTTCGCGACCGCCCCATCGCCACTACGGTGGATTCATCTCCACCATCTAATCCTCCCGCTTGCTGCCTTCCTCGCCGTTCTTCCACTCATCCTGAAAGGCTGCTCGTGCGGCCACGATTTCAACTTCCACCTCCTCAACTGGATGGAAGCCGCCCGCCAGTTCACCCACGGCAACCTGCATCCCCACTGGGCCTTCAGCCCCGCCTACAACGCAGGCGAGCCTCGCTTTGTCTTCTATCCACCCCTCTCGTGGACCCTCGGTGCCATCCTCGGCTTCCTCATGCCGTGGTCGTGGACGCCGATTGTCTACACATGGCTGGCCCTTACCGCCGCCGGTCTTGCTCTCTATCGCCTCGCCCGCGAATTCTCCACCGCCAATGCCGCTCTCATCGCCGCAGCTTTCTACCTCGTCAATCCCTACACCCTCTTCACCGCGTACGAGCGCACCGCTTACGCCGAGCTTCTCGCCGCAGCCTGGATACCTCTCCTGCTCCTTGGCATCCTCCGCAAAAGAGTCACGATCCCCGGCATCGCTATTCCGGTAGCTCTCCTCTGGCTCACCAACGACCCCGTCGCCGTCATGGGCTGCTATACCCTCGCCCTGCTCACTTTCATCCGCATCTTTACGACGAACTCGATTCCAAACACTCAATCTGACCAACACCAACCAACCAGCCGACTCCAACTCGCCGCTACCTCTGTGGTCGGAGCCATCCTCGGACTCGGCCTAGCATCCTTCTATCTCGTACCGGCTGTCTACGAGCGCCGCTATGTTCAAATTGCTGCAATCTTCGCCGCCGGAACTCATATCGAGAACCACTTTCTCTTCCATCACACCGCGAATCCAGCCCACAATGCCATCATTAACACTGCTTCGTTCATCGCGATCGCCCTGCTTCTGCTCACCGCCGCCGCCATTGCAACGGCAGCCCACCATTCTTCACCGCCAAAAGAGCGAGAAGCACGTCCTCCAACCAATCTCCTCATCCTGCTCGCTACCCTCACCATCGTCATTGCGTTCCTGCTCGCATCGATCTCCAACCCCATCTGGCAACACCTTCCGGAACTGCGCTTCCTTCAGTTCCCCTGGCGTCTCCTCACTATCCTTGCCGCCGTCCTCAGCCTCGCTCTAGCTCTCGCACTTGCATCCCTGAAGATCAGAACCATCCCCGCCGTAGCTTTATCCCTTGCACTGGCCGCACTTCTTGCCTTCCCCGGTTTCCATCTCTTTCGCCAGCAATGTTCCCCAGAGAGAAGCGTGGTCGGCACCATCGCACGCTTCCGCGCCAACACCGGAACAGCGGCCAACAACGAATACACTCCCATCGCAGCCAGCAACCAATCACTGAGCCACACCAACCCACCCTTCTGGCTCCTTCCAAACCAGCCCGCCGACGCCAACACAAGCGCCCCCGCCAACTCCACTCCAGGCTCTGCCCCCACAAGCCTTACCCTGAACTCCCCCCAGCCGCAGATTCTCGTTCTCAACCTCCGCGATTACCCCGCATGGCGCCTCACCCTCAACCAGACCATCCTCACCATCCACCTCCAACGCAGCGACGGCCTCATCGCCATTCCGATCCCCGCAGGCTTCAACCACATCGCGATCACTTACAGCCGCAACCTCGACCAAACCCTCGGCGACATCCTCACCCTCCTCTCTCTCGCCCTTCTTTTATTGATCCTCCGCCCCAAGCCCTACCCCGCTGCCTAAGCCTCAGTACCCACTCGTGATTTATCATCAAGCCTCAATGAACTTCACGGTACAATCCCTGCTTCACTCCGGCGTTGAGCTCACCGATGCCGCCCTCGAACGCCTGCTGCCCTCGCCCGACACCCTGCCCCACTCCATCCACCGCGCCATGCGGCACAGCACCTTTGCTGGGGGCAAGCGCCTCCGCCCCATCCTCTGCATGGAAGCCGCACGCATGGTCAGCGGCGAGACCGAGATCCCCGAGGGCGCAGCCAATCTCGGCGCGGCACTCGAGATGCTGCACACCTACTCCCTCATTCACGACGATCTCCCCGCGCTCGACAACGACGACCTCCGCCGCGGCCAACCCACCTGCCATGTCGTCTTCGGCGAAGCCATCGCCATCCTCGCCGGCGACGCCCTCCAGACCCTCGCCTTCCAGACCCTCGCCTCTCTATCGTCGCCACCCTCCACGACCGTCGCCATCCTCAGCGAAGTCTCCCTCGCCATCGGCACCGGAGTAGGCGCAAACAGTCCACTTCCCCCCGGCATGATCGGCGGTCAGGTTGTCGATATCGAATCTGAGGGCAAGCCTCCCACCGCCGAGCTGGTCGAATCCATCCACCGCGCCAAAACCGGCGCACTCATCACCGTCAGCATCGTAGCCGGAGGCCTCTACGGCTCCCAGACCAAGCCCTCCAGCGATACCATCACCCGCCTCCGCACCTTCGGCGAAAGGGCTGGCCTCGCCTTCCAGATCGTCGACGACGTCCTCGATATGACCCAGAACTCCGCCCAACTCGGCAAGACCGCAGGCAAGGACACCGCCAGCATCAAGGCCACCTGGCCCGCCGTCTACGGCATCGAGCGCTCGCTCCACGACGCCAAAGAGCTCATCGCCGATGCCTTCGCCGCCCTCGCTCCCTTCGGCCCCACCGCGAACCCGCTCAAGGCCCTCGCCAACTACCTCGTAGAGCGCAAACATTAATACCGCCGCAAATCCGGGTGCCCCATGTCCCGACTCTGGGACGTGGGCATCGCGCACAGCGCGACCGCCTTTATTATCATCGACACAGATGCTCACTGAAGCCGAAATTCTCACCGCACTGCGCGACTGCTACGACCCCGAACTCCCCTGCAACATCGTCGATCTCGGCCTCGTACGCGCCATCGCCCTCGCTCCCGATACCGAAGCCCCCGGCGCAGGCATCCCCGGTGTCCCGCAAAAACATCGCCTCCAGATCGATCTCATCCTCACCCATCCCAGCGAAGACGCCGAGGCCCAGCTTCGCGCTCAGATCGCCAACCGCCTCGCCGGTCTCGAGACGGTCAGCCAGACCACCATCACTATTCAGGCAGAACCCGCATGGAGTCCAGCCAATATCACTTCAGCCGGACGCAGAATCCTCGGCCTCGACGGCAATCCCAGCTTGATCCAAATCCGCTAGACCATGAGCAAAAAGCCTATTCCCATCCGCCCGCGCGACCTGCTCAAAGCAACCTCCATCCCCATCCATCCCTTCGACCAGATTCACGGCGTAGAGACCAGCGGCCTCGTCCCCGCCGCCAACCTCGTCACCGGCCACCCCAACGACGAGCACGTCACCGCCTACTACGGCGTAGCACCCAGCATCCTTCGCATCCTCATTGATCTCTGGCGCGAGACCCCGCCGCCTGAGCCCATCCACAGCTACACCTTTATCGACATCGGGGCAGGCAAAGGCCGGGCGATGCTGGTGGCCAGCGAGCTTCCCTTCCGCCAGGTCATCGGCATCGAGCTAAATCCACAGATGGTCACTACGGCACGCCAGAACATCGAGCACTGGCAACAATCCCACACTGACGACTCCACTGCCCAACGGTTGGCCCCCATTCAACTCCTTGAACAGGACGCTCTCACCTTCGACTTCCCTTCCACTCCGGCGCTGGTCTTCCTCTTCCATCCCTTTGAGGCACCCGTCCTGAAGCAGCTTCTCCGCCGCATCGAAACCCAGTTCGCCAAGCGCTCCGGCACGCTCGACATCCTCTACGTCAACGCCGAGTGCCGCACCGTCCTGGACAAACATCCAGCCTTTACCCGGCTCTTCAACGGCCCGGTCGCCATGTCCCCCGAAGACCACGCAGCAGACCTCGCAGCCATCGCCCAGCAGGAAGAATATGGATCGACCGGCGACGAAGAGTGCGCCATCTACCGCTATATCGGTCGCGCCATCAAACCAGAGATTTAGCGCCCCTGCTCCACGTCTCGCACCTATCCCAACTACGCCTACAAAACACGTCATCTCGACCGAAGCGCAGCGTAGTGGAGAGACCCCTGTATTTCTCCTCTACTCCCGCCAGCGAACGATCAAGCCGCGTTCATCGCCCTCGCCATGTTCCATGGCGATCTCCCCATCCGCCAGCTTCACCACACTCTCGAACCGCTCGCCCCACTCCACCAGCACCAGAGCATTCGGTTCGGCGACCATCTCTTCGAGCCCCAGCACCGCAATCTGCTCCTCCGTCTCCAGCCGATAAAGGTCCAGATGAAAGAGGTGGACCTTGGGCCCGTCATATTCATGCACCAGCGTAAACGTCGGACTGGTTACGTCCTCCTCGTACGCCGCACCCAGCGCGCGCGCAATTCCCTTCACCAGAGTCGTCTTACCCGCCCCAACCTCACCACTCAAGATCACCAGCTTGGGAGGCCGCAGCATCTCCGCCAGCGTCTCTCCCAGTGCCAGCGTCCCCTCCACCGACCGCGTCCTGAAGCGCTTCTCCCGCAACTTCTCTTTCGTATTCATCGATTAAGTCCCATGCCCTCTAAATTTCTGTGCGTTCAACCCGCAAATCCACGCTAATCCGTCTGCATCCTTCACGCGATAGCGAAATGCATCCGACAAATGTTTCACCGTATCGGTAGCCAGCACAGTATGCTCATCCATCGCATGAGCCGCAAAATCCCCCGCTAAGCCATGCATGTAAACCGCAGCCTCCACTGCCCGAGCCACATCGTTAGGAAACTGTGCCAGCATCGCCGCCACAATCCCTGTCAAAATATCTCCGCTGCCGCCCTTCGCCATCGACGGATTCCCCGTCGTGTTCACCGCCACGCTGCCATCAGGATGAGCCACCAGCGTCCGCCATCCCTTCAGCACCAGCGTCAACTCATGGTCGGTTGCAAAACGCCGCGCCAAGCCTACACGGTCCGCTTCGACTTCCTTGACCGTCATCCCTGCCAGCCGCGCCATCTCCCCCGGATGCGGCGTCAACACCATCGTCCGTCCTGTGCCCTTCAACAAATCCGTCTTACCCACAAACGCATTCAAACCATCGGCATCGATCACAACCGGCACCTCGGTCTTCGCCACAAGCTCGCGCGCAAACTCCGAAGCATCTCCGTCTGTCCCCAGCCCCGGCCCCACTGCAAGGACAGTAATCCCCTTCATCAGCCTCTGCAGCCGGTCGCCTTCAAGATTTCGCAGCAACCCCTGCGCTTCGACCAGCGCGGAGATCATCAACTCAGGGGCAACCCCTGCCACCATCCCGACGATGCTTTCAATCACTCCCGCAGTAACTAGACCGGCTCCGGCACGTAAAGCCGCAAGCGAGGCCATCGCCGGAGCGCCAGCCTTCCCCCACGCACCGCCCACCAACAGTACATGCCCAAACTTTCCCTTGTTCGAGTTCATTCCCCGAGGCTTTTCCGCCACGGCCTTCGCGCTTCCCGTCCAGGTCAACCGCGTCTCCGACTTTACTGCGGCATCCGGCGATCCAATACCTGCCACGACCACCGACCCAAACGTAGACGCGGTCAGATGGCCGAAGACGTGAGCCAGCTTAGGAGCTGTAAAGGTCACCAGAGCATCCGCGCGAAACGCCCCCTCGACCGTCTGCGACATCGAATCGGCATCCCATCCCGAAGGCAGATCCACAGCCACCACTGGCACGTTCGACTCTTTCAGCAAATCCCGTGCGGTCAGAGCAAGTCCTCGCAGCGGCGGCTTGAAGCCGGTCCCCACAACCGCATCAATCACTAATTCACTTTCGTCCAATGCTTTAGCCAGCGTTACTTCATCTTCAACTTTCAGAATAGAAGTCTCGCCACCTTCCGCCTGTAACCGTCCCCATGCGGCGGCAGCCTCGCCTTTCAGCTCACTCCCGCTTCCCAGCAGCACGATCTGCACCGTCTTCCCCGCTCCTGCAAGCACCCGCGCCGCCACAAGCCCGTCGCCGCCATTGTTGCCCTTACCGCAGAGCACTGTCACTCGCGAAGCCGCCGGATACTGGCGCAGGCAAAAAGCAGCCACCGCACTGCCAGCCGCTTCCATCAGGTCACCGAGCGGAGTTCCAAACTCCTGCACGGTACGACGATCCGCCGCGCCCATCTCTGCCGCTGTCAGAATCTTCATCTATCCGTTCTACGCTGTTCGCCCACCCGGCGCCACTGCGCTAATTTCCGCCCAGGCTCCCTGTCTCAACCGTCGGCGACTTCGGCGAAAAGTAGCTATTGTCCCAAAGTGCCCGGTAGAACTGGCCGGTCAACTCCGCCGCCTTCGGCCCAAAGGTAGGCCGTCCGCCTTCCAGAAAAAAGACCGTGACGATCCGTCCGTTCGGCGTATTCGCATACGAGGCAAACCATCCAAATCGCGTTCCGTCGTTCGAGCAGGTGCCCGTCTTTCCCATCACAGGAAACTCGCTGAAACTAGCCCGCAGCGATCTTGCCGTGCCATACGAACTGCCAACCGCACCCTCCATTCCCGGAATGATCTCAGGAATAATCGGTGCAATGTTCAACGTCCGCTTCACCCGCGGGGTAAAGTCCGCTACCTCCTGCGGCGTCTCAGGATGTTGCAGATAATAAAGCGTTCCGCCGTTCGCAATCGCCGAAACAATCGCTCCCAACTGCAACGGCGTCATCGAGATGCTCTCACCGAACGAGCACATCCGGCCAACGCCACCCAGCTTCTCCGGCAGCGGCTCATCCGGATAGACCCCTAACTGTTCTCCCTGAATGTGATAACCGGCCAACTCTCCCAAGCCAAACTGGTTGGCATAGTGCTTCACCCGCTCAAAGCCAAGCGTCCGCCCTAATACCTCGAAGTAGGGGTTGATCGACTTCGCCAGCGCATACGTCAGATTGATCTTGTATCCGTGTCCCAGGTTCACGGGGGTGTCCCTGGTGATGATGCCTTCTTCGAGCGCAGCCAGCGCCACCGACAGCTTGATGGTCGAGCACGGCTCCGCTCCCCGCGACAGCGCCAGCTTCTGATTCACCATGGCCAGAATCCGGCCGTTGTCAGGATTGATCGCAACCGCCGTGCCGTTCATGTTGCCCAGCGCTTCAATCGCTGCTGCGCGCACAATCGGATCCTCGCCCGCGGTCACATCCCCTAGCGTCAGGTTGTCCGCATACGAGCTTGCCGTGAAGCGCTCCGAATACCTATACCGGTGCCGTGTCCGTCGAACCGCCAATACGGCCCGCCCATTGCGTCTGCGTCCATGCACCGCAACTTTGGTTGACGTTACATGTCGGCGGCCATGCGTCGTCTTCGCCACCGCACGGCTGTGCCTCGCACGCGAAGCCCTCGTCGAGGTATGAGTCGTTCCTGCGCTATGACGTTTTGCGAGTCGGGTCGTCGGGTCGGCATTAGCCCCAACGCATAGACCAAGGCATAAAAGAATGGCGCAAACTGACTTTAAGTATCTCGACATAAAGGACCCGGTTTCTTCAAATGCAATCAAGCTGCCATTCCTGCTAGCTATACCTTAAAACAATCTCACCCATATCGACATCACCAGATAGCGTCAGTTGCCACGTCGCAGAAATGCGGGAATATCCAGCTCATCCGATTCCGCCGCCGCCCCCGCAGCGTCATTGAAAGAGGTTCCGCGAACCGCAGCCTCACCCGGTTCTGCCATCACAACTCGAACATTCTCTTGTTGTTGGACGCGCGCGGGCGCGGAAAAGTGACTTGTCTCCCTCGCCCGGGTTGAAGTCCCGTCCGAATCTGCCTCTTCGCCAGATCCCGATCCCTGAAAGAAATCATCGTCAAAGACCGACGCCGGCACTGGAATCAACTCCGGAGACGCCTCGGCCCTGGCCGCTGGCCGCTGCACTTCCGTAAATGACTCCGGTGAAGAATCCTCCGGCTTGAACGTGGGCGTAGCCTCAAACTCAGCTTCGCTGGCAAAACGAGCAGCCCGCGATGTCGACACTCTGGGCTGAATCGGCACATCATACCGCATCGTCGGCAGCGTCGCCTCGGCCAGCATCCGCTCGCGCCGCTGCGGCATCTCCTGCTGCCGGAAACCCGTGGCGATGACCGTAATCTTTACCTCGTCGCCCATGGTCTCGTCCTGCACCGCGCCAAAGATGATGTTGGCGTCCTCGTGAGCCGCGCTCTGGATGATTCCCGAAGCCTCGTTCACCTCGCTGAGCTTCAAGCTGCTCGACCCGGTAATATTGATCAAAATTCCCCGCGCTCCATCGATCGCACCCGCCTCCAGCAGGGGCGAAGCCATCGCGGCCATCGCAGCCTCCGCGGCCCGGTTCTGGCCCGTGCGCTGCGCCGTTCCCATCACCGCATAGCCCATCCCTGCCATCGTCGTCTTCACGTCGGCAAAGTCGCGGTTGATGACGCCCGGAATCGTAATGATGTCCGAAATTCCCTGAACACCCTGCCGCAGAACATCGTCGGCAATGCGGAAGCTCTCAAAGAACCCGGCATCCTTGGCCACTGCCAGCAGCTTCTCATTCGGAATCACGATCAGCGTATCGACCGATTCCAGTAGCTCCTGCATCCCGCGCTCGGCCTGCTGCATGCGCCGCTTGCCTTCAAACGCGAAGGGCCGCGTCACCACGGCAACCGTCAACGCGCCCATCTCGCTGGCCAAAGAAGCGATCACCGGAGCCGCGCCTGTCCCCGTCCCGCCGCCGAGACCGGCCGTCACGAACACCATGTCCGCGCCTTCGAGCGCCTCGATGATCTTGTCCGAATCTTCGAGAGCCGCCCGGCGGCCCACATCCGGGTTCGATCCCGCACCCAGCCCGCTCGTAAGCTTCACGCCCAACTGAATCTTTACCGCGGCATTCGACGATTGCAGCGCCTGCACATCGGTATTCGCCGCAATAAACTCAACGCCTTCAACGTTGGCCGCAATCATGCGGTTCACGGCGTTATTGCCGCCGCCGCCCACGCCGATCACCTTGATCTTCGCCCCACGGGGAATCTCATCGTGATAGTGAATGCGAATGTCGTCGTCGGGCAGATTTGGCATGGCAGCAGTTGCTCCTGGAAGGATCAAAGTTACCTGCTAATTCTCCCATCAACAGCCCAACCACGCATCCTTGATTTTCCACCGCACGTACCACCAATGGTTCAGTGATGAGGTTTATCCACCGCTGCCTGCAAATAACTGCAGACGCATTCAACCACAGGCGACAACATTTCCATCGTCTATTCAGATTCTCAATGTCAATTTACAGGCACGCCAACGGGATCGGCGGCCAGCCAAAGCGGCTCAACGTTCTTAGGATCCAACTTCTCATCTGGCTTCTTCTCCAGAAAGCTGAGAAGCCTCTCGGCAATCGCCGCAGGTTCGTTCATAGGCAGAAAGTGCCCCGAGTCCGTCATCACCATCTCCGAGTCAGGAATCAATCCAGATGCACGCGTCGCAAAGCTTGCAGGCACAGCAGGATCGTGCGCGCCATGAAAGATCAACGTTGGCATCAGAAGCTCCGGCAACAATGCCGGAATCGCCGCGAGCACTTCTTCGGGTCTCCCCCATCGCAACAGCGACATTAATCGCCACGATCCCAGCGGCCCACGGAACGGTGCACGAAAATCCGCCAGGACAGCGCGCCCCGCCTGACTGCCATCGAGCGTCCTTCGCATTATCAGCTTCCAGAAGATCAGGCTCACCAAGGGCGCCAGCAACTCCCCCAACACAGGTTTCCGCAACAATTCGAAGAGAAAAAACGGCTCCAGCTCCGGGAAGATCGAAGGAGTCAACAGTGCCAAACGGCCCGTGTGCGCGGGATGCTGGTGCGCATAATGCACCGCAATCGCGCACCCTGCGTCGTGACCGACTACGTGCCACTTCTCTACCTTGTTTTCAACGCGAAGAGCTTCGAGCGCCACCACAATTGCATTCAACTCCCCGAATCCTTGACGCGTCTTCGGCGTTCTTCCCAGTCCGGGCAGATCCACTGCCATACACGTATAGGTTCCTGACATCCTCTCGATCACCCCATCCCACAGATGGCAGCTCGTAGGAATGCCATGAAGAAACAAGACAGCATCTCCGCTCCCTTGAGAGAGCAGGTACATTCCATCTGCCTTGTTCCGAGCTTTCAACATCGGCATCATGCCTGCACCTCGCAGGCTTCTGCTTCTTCTTTACAGATCCCGTGCAGCGCAGACGCCGCTGCTCGCCAAAGATTCAACAGGCAATTGAACAGCAGCGTTCCGAACACACCCTCGGGACGAATCCGCGCATAGACCGTATTCATGCTCCAGGCTGGCACGGTGTACACGTCGCCTGCCAATAAAGCACCGATGCGCTCTCGGACCGGCCAATCATAGACCACCTTCTCGATGCCGCAGTTAAAGAACTTTGCCAATGCTTCCACTCTCTTGCTGTACATTGCTGTAGCCAGCCACGGAAGCCTCTCGCGATCGCGGTACCGGATTAAAAGGCTCGACGCTTCGGACGCATGTCGCAACGCTGCCGTCACACCGTTCGAGGTCATCGGATCGACCATCGCGGCAGACTCGCCGACAATCAGCCAGTTAGGACCAGCCACGTTGTCATACACACGGCAGCGAAAAGAAGTGGTAAATGGCGACCCCGTACCGGTCTCTTGCAGTAACGCATCGAAGCGAGGAAATTGTTCCAGCTCTCCTTTGTAGATCTCCTCGACCGTGCGTCCCTGCTGGCGCTTCGTCTTCATCACGTCACCGGTTGTCACATACCCCACACTGATGGTCTCCGGGTTGATCGGGACCTCCCATATCCATTCCATGTAGCTGGACCTCGCCCGCTGCGCATACAGCGTCGTTCCCTCTCCCGGCTCCCGCACCTTGAAGTAGTTCCACACCGCCACTTTCTTTGGCCCATATTCATGCAGGGGCAATTTAAATGCCCGCGCAAGCACGCTCGCCGCCGAGCCCGAGGCGTCGATATATCGCGAACAGACGATCTTGTGCCCCTCCGCAGTATTCACGGCAACCACCCTGCGGCCTTCGATCTCCACATTGGCCACCTTGTCATACAGGTGCCTTACCCCATGGGACATCGCAATCTCGCGGAGCGCTTCGTTCAAGCGTGGCCGGTCCACATGCAGCGTGCGCAGTTCAAGATTGAATGGAGCACGCCCCAACCACGCGGCAGGGACATAATGGCGCTCGGAGCCGTCACCCAGCTTCAAGATAACGTGCCTCTTGTAAGTGGCAATCCCATCATCGATCAGGCGCTCCATCGGTAAACCGAGCACCTCCAGAAGTGCCGGAGCAGACCAATCCAGTGACTCGCCTACCGGGTGGCTCCCATTTTGATCCGGCCCCACGCATAGAACCTTCCAGCCTGCCCTGGCAAGATGAATCGAAGCAGCCATGCCTGCGATGCCACCTCCGATCACAGTTACATCGGCAATGTTTTCTTCATGTGCCACCCAGATCGCTCTCCCCTCGCCCGAAGACTGGCCTTCACCCCGAAGTTCGGGCGAGTTCCATCTCGGCGAGAATCTTAGCTTTGTAAAGTCAATCGCGCATCCACCCAGGGATTGAGACACATCTCAACCCAAACGAAGATTCTGAGTAGAGCTATGCAGCCTGTCTCAATTTGAACTTTTACCCATCCACCCGAATGCATCTTCAGAGGTCAAACTAGAAACTTCCAGCAAAGATAGCCTTCAACTTCGATCTCAATCCCTGCTCCTCGCTGGCCTTTCGCACTTGTGTCCTGTGCGTATAGAGCAGCATCCCGATCACCGCAGCAAACTCCGGCTTTGCCAGCTCCTCCGGCATCCGTGACAGCGGCACCGGAAAACCGATCCGCGCCGGAACCCGCAACAGGCTCTCCGCATTGTCCAGCAGGCCAATCAGGTTCGCACCGCCGCCAGTCAATACGCACCCTGCTCCCAACGCCTCGAGCACGCCGCCGGTTCGCAGATTGTCCCGCAGCATGGTGAATAGCTCCCGCGCCCGAGGCTCCAGAATCTCAGCCAGAAATCTCTGCCTTACCAACCGTGCCGGCTGCCCACCCGAGTACGCCAGGTTTCCGCCAACCTCGATCTCGTTCAACTGCGGCACCGCCGTCACCACGCAGTGGCCATAGATCTTTTTCAACTCCTCGGCCTCTTCCACGGTCACATGCAGACCGACAGCAAGGTCGTTGGTAAAGTGGTCGCCGCCAATCGGCAGCACCGCCGTGTGCGCAATCGATCCCTCAAAGTAAACCGCCAGCTCCGTTGTGCTCGATCCTATATCGGCGATGCAGACGCCAAGCTCACGCTCATCGGCGCTCAGCACCGACTCTGCCGCGGCGATCCCTTCATACACCGTATCCAGCACCTCAAGCCCGGCCCGGTTCGCGCAGGTAATCACGCTCTGCGCCACGCCGCCCGAGCAGGTTGAAAGATGCAGATTCACCTCAAGCCTATTGCCGACCATTCCCACCGGGTCATGAATTCCCGCCTGGTCGTCCAGAATGAACTCCTGTGGCAGCAGATGTAGTACTTCGCGGTCAGGCGGCAGCGCCACACTGCGCGCCCTGTCGACCGCAGCCCGCACTTCTTCGCGCGTAATCTCGCGCATACGGCTGCCCATGCTGATACCGCCTCGCGAGTTCACCCCGCGAACATGCGTTCCACCAATCCCCACAACAGCCGTTTCGATTACCGCCTTCGCCGTGCGTTCAGCCGTCAGCGCAGCGCGATTGATCGCCTCCGCCGCTGGGCCAAGCTCCGCGATCAAGCCCTTGCGCATCCCACGCGAAGGCTCGATGCCATGACCGCGATATCGCAGCACGCCGTCCAGCAGCTCTGCCACCAGCACGCAGCTCTTGGTGCTGCCTGCATCCACTACCGTAATGAGGTTTTCCTGCTTCTGGTTCACGGATGGACCACCTGAGAAGAATGATAGCGGGAATTCCCCGCCGCATGATGTACAACTCGCGCGTGCGCCTTCGCGGCCGCTCGATGGGCCCTGGCCTTCGCTGCAGCGCGCTTCCACTTCGAAACCGGGGCCCTCTTCGCCACCACATGGGCCTTGGCACGCGGCTTCACTGCCACCTTAGCCACAGGCTTCGCAGCCGCCTGCGCCGGAGCGACCGTACTCTCGTCGCCCGTCGAAGCCGCAGTCGGCACAATCGACACCGAACTACCCCCTGCCGCCGCTCCTTGCTGCATCTCCAGCACCACCTGCCGTTCATATCGCATGTCTACCGACGACAGCGCCGGATACTGCGTCCGCCACTCGGCCAGATGCTCTTCAAACTTCCGGTAGCGGTTCAGAAAATCCGTATCTCCAAAGTGCACCAGCACGTCCTTCCCGCCGTCGGGAATCACCGCCTTCACGTCCTCCGGGTTCGACAGGTCTATCTCGCTTAGCTTCTCCGAGATCTTCTCCCCCGAGCTATCGAGGTCCGACGTGAACTGCTCAAAGATCTTCATCCGTGCCGTCCGCGTAGAGAGAGGATCAGAGACCACAATCCCCGTCACCACCGGAAACGAATAATGCGCATCGCCATGCTGCGGCATATCCAGCAGCACGCCGCTTGCGTCCACCAAGCCAATCTGACTTCCCTGCCGCACAAACGCTACCGGCGTGCGCTCCACAATCGAGACCCGCAGCCGGTTCGGCAGCAACCGCATCACCGTCGCATGTTCCACCCACGGCAACTGCTGCAGCTCCGCCCGCCGCTGCGCCAGCGAAACATAAAAGATGTTCCGCTCCACATCTTCGCCAAAGATATTGATCAGGTCGTCCCGCGTTAGGTGCACATTGCCCTGAATCTCGATCGAAGATGCCGACTGGATAAAGAATCGCGGATCATGCATCACGCTGTCCCTGACCAGCAGCAGAGCCCCGAAGCAAAGCCCTGCCAGCACCACCAGGGCAGCGCCAGCCGCCATCCGGCTCCACTTCGTCTTCGGCAGCCCCCAGCGAAACCGTAGCTGTACCCCACGCTGCCTGCGTCCGGCAGGAGTGTCATCGTCCTCCGGAAAATCATCGGCAAAGTCTTCGCTGAAGTCGCGACGCAGCTTTCTCTTAGGTACCACAGACGTTCGTCTGGGAGCCCTCGTTTCACGGGCATAGTCCTGCTCGGGCGCATCTAGCACCGCCGCACCGCGTTTCGAAGATACATTACTATTTCGCAAACTTGAGCAAGGTCGCGAGAATCGCCACCCCGAATATAACCTGTCACGAACCCATTTCCACCCAACATCTTTCCTATGTACCCTTTGAGGAACATGCAGAACTCATGCGAAACTCACCCTCGCAACCCCTCTAAAATCATCGCTGCCGCCAGCGAAACGCTCCCAGCGCCCAGCGTCAGCACAACATCTCCCTCCCGCGCCTCCCGCACCAGGGCCTCCACCCCAGCCGCAATCGACGCGGCATACTCCACTTTGGCCGAGCCCGCAGCCGCAATCGCCTTCACCAGCGCCCCGGCATCCACCCCGGCAATCGGCTCTTCGCTGGCCGCATAGATGTCCAGCACCTTCACCACATCTGCATCTCCAAACGCCGCGGCAAAATCCGCCATCAGGTCGCGCGTCCGCGTAAACCGGTGCGGCTGAAACAGCACCAGCACCCGCCCATACCCGCACTCCCGCGCCGCCTGCAGCGTGGCCACAATCTCCGTCGGATGATGCCCGTAGTCATCCACCACGGTCACGCCTCGCGCCACACCCTTCACCTGAAACCGGCGATCAACCCCGCGAAAGCTATCCAGCCCCACCGCAATCTGCTCCGGAGCCACGCCCAACTGCACCCCAATCGCCACCGCAGCCGCCGCATTCAGCACATTATGCCTCCCGGGAACATGAAGCCGGAATGGCCCCATCACCAACCCCTTGTAGTTCACCTCAAACCGCGAGTGGCACCCATCTTCCCTCTCAATCATCTCCACCCGGAAGTCCGCATCCTCGCTCGTGCCATAGGTATAGACCTTCCGTTTCACGCGAGGCAGCACCGCCCGCAGCAGCTCATTATCGATACAGGCCGTAGTCGCGCCATAAAACGGCAGCCTGTCCATAAACTCGACAAACACGTTCTCCACATCCGCCATATCCGCATAACAATCCATATGCTCGCGGTCGAGATTCGTCACCACTCCCAGCACCGGCGACAGCTTCAAAAACGAACGATCACTCTCATCCGCCTCCGCCACCAGATAATGCGAGTTCCCCAGCCGCGCATTCGATCCCAGTGAATCCACACGCCCACCCACCACCACCGTAGGATCCAGCCCCCCGCCCGCCAGCACAGCAGCAATCATCGAAGTCGTCGTCGTCTTGCCATGCATCCCAGCCACAGCGATGCCATACTTCAGCCGCATCAGCTCCGCCAGCATCTCCGCCCGCTGAATCACGGGAATCTTCCGCGCCCGCGCCTCAACCACCTCGGGATTATCCTTACTCACCGCCGAACTGGTCACCACCACATCGCTGGCAGCCGCATTCGCCGCCGCATGGCCCTCAAATATCCAAGCACCGAGCCCCACCAGCCGCTCCGTCACGGCACTTCGTCGCAGGTCGCTGCCCGAGACCGCATACCCCATCGTCAGCAGGATCTCCGCGATCCCGCTCATCCCAATCCCGCCGATCCCGATAAAGTGGATCCGCTGCGTAGGCGCAAACAAGAAATGTCCAGAAGGTGCAACCGGCACAAACATATCTTCCACTCTAGCAGCGCTGCATCCTCAAAGCACAGCAAAGCTTTGAGGATACAGCCGAAGCAAAGCACCTGTTCAGCACCACGAAAGCACGTCATCTCGACCGAAGCGTAGCGCAGTGGAGAGACCCCTGTATTTTGTCGTCGCTCCTGCCGCCACCCGCTTTCGGCTCCGAGACATCGCCTATGGAACCTGAATCGTAGCGTCGAGCTTGATGTCAGCAGACGAATCGCCAACCATTAGCTTCACCGGCTCCGACTCAACCACAAACTTCGACTCCTTCTCATTCCAGTAAGCAAGCTGCTGCGCATCCAGCGGAATCTCCACCGTCTTTGTCTCGTTCGGCTGCAGCGAAACTCGCTGGAAGCCCTCAAGCTCTTCACGAGGCCGCGAGACCTTCGACTTCAAATGCTGAACATAAAGCTGCACCACCTCATCCCCCGCCCTCGTGCCCGTATTGGTCACATCCACCGCGACGGTGACATGTCCATCCTTCGCAAGACGCGAAGCACTCGGCTTGAGGTTCGAGAGTTTAAAAGTCGTATAGCTCAGGCCATAACCAAAGGGATAGAGTGGCTCTCCCTTGAAGTACATATAGGTGCGCCCATCGCGAATGTTGTAGTCCATCATCGCAGGCAGTTGATCGACTGACTTCGGCCAGGTCGTCACAAGGTGGCCGCCAGGGTTGTAGTCGCCAAACAGTACCTTCGCGATAGCCGTGCCCTCATCCTGCGAGGCGTGCGCCATATGAAGAATCGCGGGAACATTCTCCTGCGTCCAGTTGATCGCAAACGGAAAGCTCGAAACCAACACCACAATCGTGTGCGGATTCACCTCATATACCTGCTTGACCAACTGCTCCTGCTGGCCAAGCTCGATGCTGTCGCGGTCGCGTCCCTCGCGCCCGTCGGAGGGCGACGTGCAAGGCAGCGTGCCGTTGCCGGTCCAGTCATGCGCCATGTCCGGGCCGCAGGTCGGATCGTTGCCGACAAAGACAATCGCAACCTCAGCCTTGCGCGCCGCGTTCACAACAGCGTTATGAGTCTCGTCAGCAGCGTAGATCACCTTGGTCTGCGGCCCAACAATCTTCTGAATACCCTCCAGCGGCGTCACCTTATAAGGAGGCGTGCCGCCGTACCAGTCCCAATGAACCGAGTCCGCCAGCGGCCCAATCACGGCAATCGACTTGAGCGTCTCCTTGTTGAGCGGAAGCGTAGCCTTGTCGTTCTTAAGCAGAACCACTGACTCCAAAGCAATCTTCTTCGAGACCGACGTATCCGCCTCAGTCGTCCAAGGCTCAGGCGAATCTTTCACGCTTGCATAAGGCACCATCGAAGCCGGATCGAGCAGCCCCAGCTTCAGCGTGATGCGAAGCTTAGGCCGAACCAGCGCGTCAAGATCGGCGACAGTAATCGAGCCATCTTTAAGTGCAACGCGGGTCTCATCCTTATAGGTATCGAGGAACTGGTTGATACCTGCCTTCAAACAAGCAACCACCGCAGCCTGCTGGTCGGGATAGCTCTTGGAGTCCTTGACCAGCGCCTTCACCGCGCCGCCATCGCTCGACAGAATATCGACGCCCCACTGCTTGACCAAAATACTCTTCAGCACCGGATTGACGGCCATGTGCGTTCCATTCCATGCGTTGTACGAGGCCATCACCGCCTTGGCTCCGCCATCGAGAAAGCCCATGCGAAACGGAACAGAGTAGTACTCCCAGAAGAGCCGCTGATCGAAGTCGGATGAAGTCTTGGTGCGGTCCTTCTCATTGCTGTTGGCGAGGAAGTGTTTGAGCAGCGACGCCGCCTGCCAGTAGTGCGGATCATTCCCCTGAAGTCCGTGGATGAAGGCAGTCACCATGGTTCCGTTGAAGAAAGGATCTTCCCCATAGACCTCTTCGCTGCGGCCCCAGCGCGGATCGCGCGCAAGGTCGGACTGCGGCCCCCACAGCATCAGGATGGGGTGGTGATACTTCTCCGTCTGCGAGATGAACCGCGCCTCGTGGCCTTCGACGCCAGCGGCCTCGCGCACGATGGCCGGGTCCCACGTCTCCCCCATGCCGGGAGGCTGTGGAAACTGCGTCGTCGGAATCGCTGGATGCGCGTGGGCTCCATCTTCACGCTCGCGCTGCACCACACCATGAATGCCCTCGGAGCTGCCGAAGCTCGGAATGCCGAGACGTTTCACAGACGTATCCGTACTGAGAAAGTCGATCTTCTCCTCGGTCGTCATCAGCGAAATAATGTTGTCGATGCGCTGTTCGGCGGAGAGCGACGTATCGCGAAACGGATAGGTCGTTGGCTGCTGTGCGAAGGCTGGCGAAAGCGTAAGGGCGAAGACGCTGAGCGAAATGACAATCGATTTGATCTGCATGATGGCCTTGGGTCCGTATCTTCCGCGAACCAAGCGCAGTGCAGGATTTGGCTGCCACCACTGCGCTCATTCCCGAGAGGCACCCATGCTACCACCGACAGCGGCACTAATTCGATTGAATAGCTGCATTTTTTTGAAATTTGATACCCCGACCGCAACGGCCACAAAGCGCACCGTGCCGAACACCTTATACTTCACTCAGGGTTGAAATCAGGCTGTCCTGCATTTACCCGCCAACTTGCCCCCGAGGAATTCATGGCCGTATTGATTGAAGCGATCAACATCAAGCGCAAGACTATGTTCGAGCTTGACAATGCCCCCTACGCCTGTCTGGATTCAGACATCACCACCCCCACCGCACGCGGTGGCCAGACCCTGGTGCGCCTCAAGATGCGCAACCTGCTCACCAGCGCCGTCTTTGAAAAGACCTTCAAGGCCAATGACAAGTTCAAGGAGCCCGACCTGCAACTGGTCCCCGCCTCCTATCTCTACAGCGACGGCCAAGGCTCTCACTTCCTCGATCAGGAGAGTTACGAGACCCTCACCCTCGACGAAGGCATGGTCGGCAACGCGCTCGACTTCCTCATCGAAGGCACAGAACTCCAACTGCACAAGTACAACGGCAATCCCATCGGCCTGCAACTGCCGATGTTTGTCGAACTGAACGTCACCTATGCCGAACCGGCAGCGCGAGGCGACTCATCGAGCGGCAGCGGAACCAAGATGGCCAAGCTCGAAACCGGCCTCGAACTCCGCGTTCCTCCCTTTATCAAAGAAGGCGAAAAGGTGCGAGTGACAACAGAAACTGGAGAGTTTTCAGGCCGCGCCGACAAAAGCTAGCCACTCCTCCTCGCCCAATCCAAACTGCATGAGCTAAAAATCGACCACGGTAAGATCGAGCGGAAACTCTGACTTCTTGCTGGAAGGATGGGCAGACAAATCTTTGCTCCACTCTCCATCAATCCCGCTGGCGTTGAACTGCGCGGCTGGCAACTGCCCGGCTACGGCGAAGTGATCGATCACATAGGGCAAGCCTGATGAACCGAGCACCGAAGCGCCATCCATGAGGTGAAAGTGCAGGTGAGGCGCCGAAGTATTGCCGGTGTTGCCCAGCAGAGCAAGCACCTGCCCGCGCTTCACATGATCGCCCATGGATACGAGCAGTGAATCTTTCTGCAAATGGGCGTAAAAGGCATATTTGCCATGCCCCAGGTCCAGCACAATATGGTTGCCATCGACGTTTTTGATGGTGATGGACTTTGGATCAGGCAGGATCCCGGGAATCTGGTTGTCCAGATTGGCGAGGGTATCGACAACGGTGCCGTCAGCCACGGCAATAACCTTGACGCCATAACCCGCATAATCCTTCACGCTCTTGCCGTCGCCGTGGAAGACTTTGGCATCGGGATAGAGCAGCATCCAGTCGATGGCGAAGCGCTGCGCGAAGTAAATCTGGCCGTTGACGGAAAGCGCTGAGCCGCGGTGAATGCCCGTGGGTTCGCAGCAACCGTTGAAAGCAACCCAGCCCTTGCCTTCAAGCGGCGGCCCAAGCACGGTCACGTCCGTGCCTACGCTGATCGGAGCCATGGTGTCCGTATACGGCACCGTCTCGCCCTTTGGCGAACCCGGAGGTCCAGCAGCCATCAGATGAAAACGGTGCAGCAGCGTCGCCGGAGGATGGCTGTCCTTGTCCATGGTGAAGTCAACCAGGAAGAGACGGCTCCCGCTGGATTCTATCGGCGATACCGCTTCTTCTCCCCGCCCCGTGGCGCGCAGGCGAGCGTGGAGAGCGTCGCCCTCGAAGCTGGCAACGACCTTTGCCGACGCATCCCCGCTCACCACATCGATCTTCTCGATCGTCGCCGGAGCGCTCCCTGTATTCGTAATAACCAGCTCGTAGACAAGATGCAGCTTATTGTCTGTCCCCAGAACCGCAAACGTCGCCGGCCGCAACGCCGATGCAATCACAGGGGTAAAGGCGTCCTCGGAAAGAGCCGGCAACGCCATCATGACAAGGAGCAAAGGAAGAACGGAGGCAAAAAGAAGCCGTCTGGCACGCATAAGCCACCCTTTCGTAATACAGGTTTTCTGATGACAGGAAAGAATAACGCGGCCCCATTAGAACAGGGCCGTCCTCAGATTGCACCTGATTTTTAAATCCGACACATACAGAGCGCGACGCTTCCTCAGCGCGGCACAACACCTCCGCTGCCTCATCGGAACCACTCCACGCCAGACCATTGCTAAACTAGCATCAGCATGGCATTTTCTCTCTTCGGCAAACGCGACAAACCTGAGCAGCAACCCGACCAGCCCACCGCCACACCGGAGGCTGTCTCCCCCCTTGAACCCGCAGAGCAGAAACGCGGCCTCTTCGACCGCATGAAGCAGGCGGTCACTCGCACCCGCGAGTCGTTCACCGAGTCCATCAGCTCCGTCATCGCTCTCACCCGCGAGGTCGACGAATCAACGCTTGTCGGCCTCGAACCCATCCTGCTCCGCGCCGACCTCGGTGCACCGACCACCGCCATCGTCATCGAAAATCTGCGCCAGCGCGCCCTCCGCACCGGCATACAGGGCGGCGCCGAGCTCAAACAGCTCCTCAAAGCCGAGTTGAAGCAGATCCTCGACGGCGTCTCCCACCCCGTCCACCATCCCGCCACGCCACCCGAAGTCATCATGATGGTCGGCGTCAACGGCACCGGCAAAACCACCACCTCCGGCAAGCTGGCCGCCCTCTTCAGTTCGCAGGGCCGCAGCGTTCTGCTCTGCGCCGCTGACACCTTCCGCGCCGCCGCCATCGAGCAACTGGAAGTCTGGGCCCAGCGCTCCGACGTTCCCCTCATCAAGACCAAGCAAGGCGGAGACCCCAGCGCCGCGCTCTACGACGCCTGCTCCGCCGCCAAAGCACGCGGCACGCAAGTCCTCATCGTAGACACCGCAGGCCGTCTCCACACCAAGACCGACCTGATGAAGGAGCTCGACAAGATGCGCCGCACCGCTGAAAAGCTGGTCCCCGGCGCACCCCACCAAACCCTCCTCGTCATGGACGCGACCACCGGCCAGAACGGCCTGACGCAAGCCCGTCTCTTCACCGAGGCCGCCCGGGTCACCGGCATCGTCCTCACCAAGCTCGACGGCACCGCCAAGGGCGGCATCGTCCTCGCCATCGCCACCGAACTCAAGCTCCCCGTCCTCTACGCCGGAGTAGGCGAAAAGATGGAAGACATCCTCCCCTTCGACAGCGCCACCTTCATCGACTCCCTGATCGACTAGCAAAGGCCTCTCTTCTGCGCCGTGGCCGTTCGTTGGCCGCGTAGAAGATCATCCGCACAATAAGCCTCTGTGACTGACTTGATCCAGCAGATCGGTGAAAGGTCATTCACCTTACTTCTTGTCTTTACAGGCTCGGATGGAATCCGCATCGGCCGCGCCCAGATCCACGTGCGAGACTACTCCCGCTTCGACAGATAGCTTTCGCACGGCGTGATGCGGTCCTCCCTCGACGATAGAGTACTTCCCAGGCTTGAGCTCTTCTGCTTTGTACGTTCCGTCGCAGGTCGCCACAATGCCGATGACCGCACCGTGGTTTGCAGTCAAAACGATTTGGGCGCCGGGGTCAGCACTGCCGGCGATAGAACCTGTGGATGCAGCGCCCTGTGCATGCAAAACGTTGGGGGCAAACACAACAAGAGCCGCGATAAAACAAGTAGAGATTTTGAACATTGGTTTCCTTTCAGGTGAAGCTGGTTTCGAGCGTACGGCGTCAAAGGACGTCGCAGTAAATGATCAGATTCTCGGAAGACCGCCGTTGTATGTCATATCCTGGCCGAGACACAGAGGGGCCTTAAAGCGAATACGCGCTAACGCAAGAATTTGTTCCGGAATACACCGTCGAACATCTAGGGGAACTCTAAGTATTGCGACAGCGTGCTGCCCGAGCTTTCATTTTCAGCATGGGTTAAGATAAACTTTAACTAACCAGTTAATCAATGCCCTCAAAGAAGCCCATCCCGCCCCCTACTGACCCGACCGACAAGAGTCGAGAGAAGATCCTCCGCGCTGCCCTGCACGAATTCAGCGCCCACGGCCTCGCCGGAGCACGCACCGACGCCATCGCCGAATCGGCAAACGTCAACAAGGCTCTGCTCTACTATTACTTCAAGAACAAGGAATCGCTCTACGCCGCAACCTTTGAAGCAGCCCTCGGCAACGTCATGCAGAACACCCTCGCCGTGCTCCAGACCAGGTGCTCCCCAGGCGAACTCCTTCTGCGCCTCGCCCTCAACCACTTCGACCGCGTGCTCACCCAGCACGAGTTCCAGAGCCTCATGCAGCAGGAGATGGTGCGCTTCCATCATGGCAAAAGCAGCTCCATCCCCTCACTGACAAGCAGAGTCTTCACTCCGCTCCTCAAAAAAATACAAGCCGCTGTCGAAGAGGGGATCGGCTCTGGCGAGCTCTGCAAAATCGACTGGATGCAGGTCATGTATTCGACCTATGGCTCGAACGTCTTCTACTTCATGAGCGCGCCGATGATGCGCCTCTCGCTGTCCTTCGAACCCTTCGATCCCGCAACCATCGAGTTTCGCCGCAAGGCCGCCGTACAGTTTCTCGGCAACGCCCTCTTCGTCGATCGTTCCCACGGCGCAAAGCTCGTCCGTCGCGTCCTCGCCGCCATGCCCATGCCTGTCCTAGACAAACCACTTGCCTGGAGAACAATTTATGAACGCCCGTAACCGAATCCTCATCCTGATGGGCATCCTTCTGGTCATCGGGCTCTTCTGGTACTTTTTTTCGACCGACCGATCGACCGATCTCCAACTCATCGGCACTGTCGACGCCAACGAAGTCGTCGTCAGCTCACGCATCCCCGGCCGCATCCAGAAGCTCACCGTGGATGAAGGCGACACTGTCACCGCGGGCGAACTCATCGCCAACATTCAAAGCGACGACCTCGCCGCAGCCCGCAACGCCGCCGAAGCCACCGCTCTCAGCCAGAACTTTAAGCTGCAAGGTTCGCAGGACACCCAGCGCCAAACCAAAGGCAGCACCACCAGTCAGGTAGCCAACGCCGAGGCCCAATTACAAGTAGCAAACGCCGCACTGTTGCAGGCGCAAGCCAATTACGAGCATCAACAGGCCGATAGCAACCGTACCATAGCTCTCGCCAAGCAAGGCGTCATGAGCCAGCAGTCGAGCGACGAAGCCATTACCTCTCTGCGCGCGTTGCAAGCCGCCGTCGACTCCGCGAAGCAAAGCGTAGTCGCAGCCAACGCATCTCTCAAACTAGCCGTAGCGAATACCATTCAGGCACAAGCCGCAGCCAAAACCGTAGCCTCCACCCGCAGCGACGTGCAAAACGCAAAAGCCCTCGTCAATCAGGCGCAGGTCGAGCTCGACTACGCCAACGTCCTCGCTCCCATCTCCGGAAGGGTCAACGTTCGCGCAGCCCGTCAGGGCGAAGTCGTCGCCGCCGGAACCCCCATCGTCACCATCACCGACCTCACCCAAACCTGGGTCTACGCTCCGCTCCCCGAGACCGAAGCCGACTCCGTCAAGCTCGGCGACAGCCTCCGCGTGGTCATGCCCAGCGGCGAGGCCATTCAGGGCAAAGTCATCAACAAGTCCGCTGAAGCCGACTTCGCCACCCAGCGCGACGTAAGCCGCCGTAAACGCGACATCAAGACCATCGAGCTTAAGCTCCTCATCCCCAATCCCGGCATGAAGTACACCCTCGGCATGACCGCCGAAGTCTACGTCCCCAAAGACAAGCTGGTGAAGCAATGAGCACCACGCCAGTCACAGCTCAACCAGCCATCTCCGTCCAGAACATCATCAAGCGCTACGGCGACTTCGAGGCAGTCAAAGGCATCACCTTCGACGTAGCCGAGGGCGAGATCTTCGGTCTGCTCGGCCCCAACGGCGCAGGCAAAAGCACCCTCATCCGCATGATGACGACGCTCATCCCCGTCACCTCCGGCAAAGCCATCATCGGCGGCCACGACGTCTCCCGCGACTCCGACGCCGTCCGCCGCATGATCGGCGTCATCCCCCAGGCCCTCACCAGCGACATCGATCTCACCGTCGAAGAGAACCTCTCCATCTACGCCAAGCTCTACGACGTTCCCAAGGCCCGCCGCGAACAAAACATCAACGACCTTCTCGAAGCCGTTGACCTCACCAAGTGGCGCAACGCGCAGACGAAAACTCTCTCCGGCGGAATGCGCCGCCGCCTCGAAATCGCTCGCGGCCTCGTCCACAATCCGCGCATCTTCTTCCTCGACGAACCCACCACCGGCCTCGACCCCGTCTCCCGCGTCGCCGTATGGGAGATGCTCAACAACCTCAAGAACAAGCATCACCTCACCATGCTCATCACGACGCACTACATGGACGAGGCCGACCGCCTCTGCGACCGCATCGCCATCGTCGATCACGGCAAGCTCGTAGCCCTCGACACGCCCATGGCGCTCAAAGCCAACGTCCCCGGCACCAACGTAGTCGAAGCGCAGTTCTCCACCGAATCCACTGATTGGCCCGAGCGTCTGCGGCAACTCGAAGGCGTCATGTCGGTCGAATCGCAAAGCTCCGGCATGTACCGCATCATGACCTCCAGCGGTTCGCTCACCACTATCCAGTTAGTTCAGATGGCCGCCAGCCGAGGCGAAACCATCAAGTCCCTCAGCGTACAAAACACCACCCTCGACGACGTCTTCGTCCACTACACCGGACGCGCACTTCGCGACGAACAAGTGAAAGCGGCCGCCTTCGTCATGCCGCCGCGCCCAGGGATGCAGCCATGAACCGAATGATGGCAATCGTCGAACGCGAGATGCGAAAGTTCTTCCGCTCGCCCGCACTCATGATGGTCTCCATGACCCTCCCGCTGGTGCAACTGCTCATCCTCGGCCACGCCTTCGGCGGCAAGATCCGCAACGCCCGTATGGGCATCGTCGATTACGACCACGGCGCGCAGGCCCTCAAAATCCACGAAGCCTTCGACGCCATCGCCGCCAACATCCGCACCTTCACCACCGTCCCTTACAACAATGAGGTGCAGGCTCGCGAAGACGTCCGCACCGGCAAGATCGACGGCGCCGTCATCATCCCGAAACAATACTCCCGCCGCGTCCTCGCAGGCGACTCCCCCAACATCGGCCTCGTCGTCGACAACACCGACCAGGTCATGAGCGACTCACTCGAGCAGGAGATGCAATCTCTCGTCGACTCCCTCAACGCTCCCATCATTCAGCCGCTCGTCGTCCAGAGCATCGCCCTCAAAATCGTCGAACTCTACCCCTACGTCGAGTACATGAAGTACCTCCTCGCAGGCTCCATCTCGCTCGCCATGTACGTCGCCGTCATGATCGGCGGCGGCATGTTGTACATCGACGACAAGGCCCGTGGCGTCCACGAGGGCTACCTCGTCACTCCCATCACCCGGCTCGAACTGGTCATGGGTCTCAACCTCGCAGGCTCCATCAAAGCCATTCTCTCCGGCATCTGCCTCACCGTCATCGGCTCGCTCTTCGCAGGCATCGGAGCCATCTTCAACCCCATGGCGCTCCTGCAACTCTCGCTCCTCATCGTCGCCACGTCAGTCGCCTTCAACGGCATGATGTTCCTGATGATGGTCCGCGTAGAAGACCCCCTCGTCCCCCGCGCCATGTTCGGCGTCCTCAACACGCTTCTCTTCTTCCCCAGCGGAGCCATCTCGCCCGTCTCCGGCCTTCCCCCCTGGCTCCGCGCCATCGCCGACGTCGATCCCTTCACCTACGCCGTCCACGGCTTCAAAGCCATCCTGCTCAAAGACGGAGGCTTCACCGCCATCTATCCCGACATCCTCTTCCTCTTCGCCTTCGGAATCGGCGCGCTCCTGATCGCAACACCGCTCTTCAAACGCACCCTCTAAGCCTGCCGCTCCTCACCCCTTGTCATACGGCGGCACCTTCCACAAACGTGTCATCCTGAGCGAAGGTGCAGCCGAGTCGAAGGACCTGCGGCTGCAGTTGCCTGTTTTATGCCATCCTAGTCACCGCGATTGCAGATAGACTAGGGCCTCCACCCATCTTTGGAGGCCCGATGCGCCACGCTCTACTCCTGACCCTGCTCGTAGCAATGAGCAGCACTCTAGCTGCACAAGCGCCTCCCCTATCCGACTACGTGGGCACCTACACCGACCGCCCCGGCCACACGCTCGAAATAGTCGCGGGCGATCAACTCTTCGCCGTACAGGACAGCGCAAAGTACAAGCTCCAATCCTCCAAACCCGACGAGTTCATTACCATCACCGGGAACAAAATCCCCTTTATCCGCGACGCCAGCGGCAAAGTCATCGGCTACGAAGAAGACGGCAAACTCCACCCACGCGTCTCACTCTCCATCACGCCGGAGTCCGCCGCCCTCGCCCGCCCGTGGCCACTGAGCAAAGGCACCACGTACCACTACCACCCACCCGCCAATCTTCACGACGGAATCGCCGTAGCCAGCATCACCCACTCCGACCTCGGCGAAGCCACAGCAGACGCCATCGTGAACAGCATCCTCAATGGCACTTACCAGGACGTCCATAGCGTCCTTCTCTACCAGCACGGCCACCTCGTCATGGAAGAGTACTTCTACGGCTACAACGCCACTCGCCAGCATCAACTCCGCTCCGCCACCAAATCAGTCGTTAGCGCGGTGGTCGGCATCGCCATCGACCGCGGCGCTCTCACCGGAGCCAACGAACTCGTGCTCCCCCACATGAGCTACACCACCTACGCCAACCCCGACCCGCGCAAATCGAAGATCACGCTCGGCAACTTTCTCTCCATGAGTTCCGGCCTCGACTGCAACGACCACAGCGGCACCTCTCCCGGCCGCGAGACCGTCCTCGATGACGCGCCCGACTGGGTCAAAGCCACGCTCGATCTCCCCATGATCAACGACCCCGGCAGCAAGGGCTTCTACTGCTCAGGAGGCGTTGCTGTCGCAGGCCGCATGGCCGAAAACGCAACCCACATGTATCTCCCCGACTTCGCCCAGAAAAATCTCTTCGCCCCTCTCGGAATCCCACGCACCAACTGGACGTGGAACTACAACCTCACCAACGCCAACAAGGAGTACTCCCAGATCCATCTCCGCCCCCGCGACATGCTCAAGCTCGGCATCCTCTTCGCCGACGGCGGCAAGTGGAAGGGCCATCAGGTCATCTCCTCCTCCTGGGTGCAGGCATCGCTCACAACCCAAAGTCAGATCGACGGCACCGACTACGGCTATTTCTGGTGGAAGCCCTACTTCAATGTGCCCACCCCCAACGGCATACAGCGCGTCCACTTCAGCGCCGCGCAAGGCAACGGAGGCCAGAAGATTTACCTCCTTCCGCAATACGATCTCGTCGCGGTCTTCACCGCGGGCGATTACAACTCCGGCGGAGCGCCCCCCAACAAGATCATGATCAACATCATCCTGCCGGCACTCATCGCAGCCCGTTCCCACGTAAAGTAATTTCGGACGCGGCATCCATCCAAATGCCGCGCCCGAAATCCAAACATCCTCTTCAAAACTTCTGAAAGTTCACTTCTATATTCAGCGCAACCGCCACCGGCTCTCCTGCTCGCGTAGCAGGCTTGAAGCGATATTGCTCAACAGTCTTGACAGCATTCGCATCGAAGTCAGGACGAAGCGAACGCTTGACGTGGACATCATGAACCATCCCCGACGAGTCCACCACCAGTTCAATCAGACACGTTCCTCCAAACTTGTCCTTACTCTTTTTCTCAGCCTCAGGATATTCAGGCTCCACAGACCAGACCAGCACAGGCGCAATTACATCTTTCCCAAGGTGATAGACCTGCCCATACGGTTGCGACTGTTCAGCTACCTGAGTAGAGGCTTGCGGTTCAATCACCACAGCCATCGCCGCCCCGCCCACCGCTACCGAGAGCAGGAACACCGTTGCCGGAATCACCAGACCATACTTCAAAGCAGAGCTGACGCGCGGCTTCTTGAGATTCATCATCATGATTCGCTTCTCCAGAATGTTGGCATCGAAGATCCCGATGGCGTGAGAGGGATAAGCTCGCGAGCCCACAGCGACCATAGTCGCGAGCCGTAGCAGAGAGTCCGTATATTTGCGCGAATCGATCAGCTTATCGGTGGCCATGCCATCGCAGATCATCTCCCGCGTCTGTGCGATGTGGATCTTCAGAACCCAGATGACAGGGTGGAAGGCAAGCAAGAGACTCGCAACCTCGTAGAACAGGTTCTTCTGAAAATCCCTCCGCTTCATATGCGCGCATTCATGCGCCAGTGCAGCCAGCAGGTCCTGCGGCGCACAGTCGGCGACAAACGCATCCGGCACCAGCAGCATTGGCTCACGTAGCCCCAGCGTCACCGGTCCCGCGATACGCGAAGAACAAAGGATACGAGCCTGATCCAAACCAAACGCCCGCTTGCAATCAAGCCAAATCTCCTCCTGCTCCTCTGTCAGCAAGAGAGGACGAGCCAACCGAAGCAGCCTTGCCGTCGAGCGCAACGACCACGCAAGCCTCATCGCAAAGTAGATCAGCGCGCCAAAATAAAGAGACAACAAGGCCCCAACAAGCACCGCAGGCAGAATATAAATCCCCCTTTGATTCAGCGCAGCGCCTTGAGCGGCAACAAAAGCAATCGAAGTATGCCCACCCGCCACATGAGGAAGATGCACAAAAGCCAACAGCCATCGAAAAAAAGGAAACGCAGGCGCAAGAATCGCAAGCCCCAGCGTGGATACCCAGACAAGATGCTCCGCCTGCGGCCCAGCCTTTTTGAGCAGGCGGCTTACCAGCCATCCCGCTGCGGCGATCAGGGCCACCTCCCAAATTGAGTTAATGAAATAAGAGACCATAAATCCAGAGAAGCTATTCATCCTCTTCTCCTCTCTCCTCGGCCGCAATCTTTCGGCTCAGGTCCGCAATCCGCTCCAGATCGACCTGACGGCTTTTCACCAGGCTCATCACCAGAGCTTCGGAAGATCCTCCGAACATCCGCTCGACCAGATCACGAACAGCCTGCCCCAGCACCGTCTCCTTCGAAGCGACGGGAGAGTAGACAAAAGCACGCCCCTCCAACGCCCGCTCCACCCTGCCCTTGCGATGGAGAACGTTGAGCATGGTCTGCACCGTGTTGTAAGCCAGCTCATTGCTGGGCAGCAGCCCCTTCTGCACATGCTGCACATTGCCCGCCCCCTCGCTCCAAAGCACCTGCAAGATCTGCAGCTCAAGAGGGGTAAGAGCATTCGTGCCTTTTTTACGTCCGACCATAGCGTCTCCTAAATTAATAGGAGTCTAGGATCGAACATCCGTACCTGTCAACCTAAATATTTAGGCCTTTGCCGCCACCACCGGCAAAGGCCATAACATCAATACTTAGAACGAAAGCCGCGCGCTCAGTTGGATCTCTCGTCCCGGCGTAGTCACCTCGGTGATCGATCCGAACCCCGCCGTATTTACAAACCGGTTCGGCGTTCCCAGGTTGGTGTGGTTCAGCGCGTTGAAGAACTCGCCCCGCGTCTCCAGCCGCATAAGCTCGCCCAGCGCGAAGCTGCGCACCACGCTCACATCCGTCGTCTCCATCCCAGGCCCTACAACCGAGTTGCGTCCTACATCGCCGAACGCATACGCGGGCGGAGCCGCGAACGCCGCTGGATTGAACCAGTTCGTCGCATTCCTCGTCCCCGGCGCAAAGACCTGCTGGCCGGTGACGGCGTTGGCCCGTATGGGATTCTCACCCAGCGCCGTGCCCGCATTCGCCGTGTCGCCGAACACCGAGATCGTCAGCGGAAACCCGCTCTGCGCCTGAAAGATCGCCGAAGTGTGCCAGCCTGCGGTCACGACGCGCGTCAACCGGCTTCGTCCCCACTCTGGCACGTCGTACACTGCGCTCAGTGCGACGCGATTCCTCACATCGCACGCCGGCCCCTTCTCCGCTGCCAGGTCGTTATCGTTCTGCGGGATCGCCGCTTCGAACATCGGCGAACGAAAATCCGGTGAATTCGACAAGCTCTTCGACCAGGTGTAGTTCGCCAGGAAGCTAAGCCCCTTCGCCGCCCGCCGCCGCACATTCACATAGCCCGCGTCGTACCAGCTCTGCGCCGAATTTTCGAGCAGGTTGATCGTGCTCACGCCAAACGTCGTACTCGCCACCGTCACGCCAGGCGGAAGCACCGAATTCGGAACGAAGCTGATCTGCTTGAATGGCCGCCGCGGCTGAATCAGTCCGGGTCCCGGCAGCGCGTTATTGATCAGATGCGAGCGTTGCAGATGAAATCCGCCCGAGCCCAGATAGCCGATCTCAACCACCGTGCTCTTTCCAATACTCTGCTCCATCGACGCGCTCCATTGTTGGATGTACTGCGGCGACGGATGCGTCTCCATCGCGGTAAAGCTGACTACCGTCTTGCCCAGCACAGCCGGGGCAAAATTGAAGCCGTTGATCGACGGCGTAAAGTTATCGCTCTGGTTCGTCTCCGGGAACGTATAGGGAACATTATGCCGCTGATTGCACCATGTATTCATGTCCACCGGCGTGTAGAAGATCCCATACGCCGCATGCAGAACCAGCCCTCTACCCGGCACGTTCTGCGAGATCCCGAGGCGCGGCGCGAAGTCCGTCCGATTGGGATACATCAACCCCTTCGGCATTCCATTCTGGCCACCGATAAACACGCTCGGCGTTCCATCGGATGCGAATGTCAGGTTGCTATTGGTGTATCTCCTGTCGATCAACGCGCTCATATACTCATAGCGCACGCCATAGTCGAGAGTCGTGTTGTTGGCCAGCCGGAAGGTGTCCTGCACATACCCATCGCCATACCACTGGCTCAGGTTCATCTGCGGAATTCCTGCCTGTCGCTGGCGAACCGCGGGCAGACCCAGCAGAAAGCTCGCCAGCGCCGACCCGGTGCCGTCGTTCGCTCCAATATCCGTCGTAAACCCGTTCGTAAACTGGTAGTATCCGCGGTTTTGAAAGAACCCCCACATCGGCCAGATGAACCGCTGATAGACGCCGCCAAACTTCAGGCTGTGCCGCCCCAACAGCCACGTCAGCGTATCGCGTCCCTCCACCAGCGTGTCCCACGCGTGCATCGGCGTCGCCGAAAAGCTGTCTCCGATGGGCGAATATCCCTGCACTGCGAAGTACGGCGCTCCCCATGCACCCGGTCCGCCAAACCCTACTCCTGTAATTCCCAACTCGCCTGTAATGTCGTTCTTGTCCGCACTCTCCGTCGTATGGTTCATGCTCAACCGCGACACCGCAATCGTTGCCACATTCAGCAGCGACGGCGTAAAGACGTGGCTGTACGACCCCATCCCCTGCTGCGAAAGATTGTCGTGCAGGTAGCCGAACCCCGGCATGTTCTCCGGCATAAACCCATGCTCGCCGCCAGCGCTGTACCGCGCAAATCCCGTATTGCTGGCATTGAACTGGCGATCCAGACGCACCGTCCCCTGATCGGTGTAGTGGATTTCGTTGCGCACATCTAGATAGTTGTTGGAGTCGTTGCCCGAGCCTACCACCGTCGGCTGCCCCATCATCGTCATGCTGCCGCCCATACCCATCATCAGGTTCGGCTGCGGCACATACTTCGTCAGCATCGTCACCGCGACAGGGCTCAACCTGCTCGCAGGAATGACGTTGTTCGGAAACGGCTGCCGGTTGAACTGCGGATTCTGCTGGCTCACCGGGAGCGCCGGGTTGTAGTTCGGATTCACCGTCGTCTTAGCCGGGTCGTAGATCGTTACCCCGCTCATACTGAAGTCGCCGCCCGACTCCTGTACCGTTGGCACCGTCAGCGTCATCGTATCCGCCTGAACATGTCGCAGCGCCTCATAGTTCAGGAAGAAGAAAGTCTTCTTGCCAGGCAGCACCGGGCCGCCCAGCGAACCACCAAAGTTGTTCTGCACCAGATGGTTCGTCCCGCCCATATCGTTGAACGAGTGAGCATCCATCGCTCCGTTGCGCAGAAACTCATAAGCTGTCGCATGCAGCCGCGTCCCGCCTGACCGCGTGACAATGTTCACCTGTCCGCCGCCCGCACCGCCCATCTCTGCGGAATAGCTTCCGACCTGCACTTGAAACTCCTGCACCGCATCCGGCGACGCGCTGAAGTTCTGCGTATTGAAAGTAGGATCAGTGTTCGTCGCGCCGTCCAGCAGAAAATAATTCGCGTTCGGACGATTGCCCCCCACAGTAATCGCCGATCGCTGCCCCGGCCGCCAATACAAGGGATTCGTATCTCCTGTCTGCGCCCCCATCCCCACATGCGCCCCGGGAACGGTCAGCATCAGGTCCACCAGCATCCGTCCGTTCAGCGGCAGTTGTGCCACTGCCCGTTGGTCCACCACCTCGCCCACGCTCGCATCGGAAGTCTTCAACAACTCCGCCGCTGTCACCGCCGTCACCGTCTGGCTGTCCGGCCCCACCGCCAACGCCACATCCAATGTCGCCTGCTGGCCTACTTCAAGTTGCAGCGACCGCCGCGCCACGGCAAACCCCTGGCTCTTCGCCTCCAGCAGGTAAGCCCCAGGCAGCAGCCCTCCTGCCTCATAGACGCCCTGCCCATTCGCCGTCACGTCCCGCGACTCCCCAGTCTTCACCAAGGTCAGCTTCACCGTGGCACGAGGAATGGCAAGATGCTGAGGGTCGGTCACTACGCCGCGCAGAACGGCATAATTCGTCTGCGCTTCAAGCGTTGAAATAGAAACGGTGAAAACCACAACACCTAACATTGCCAGCAACCATACGCGTCTCATAAGTCTCCCGGAATTGAATTCGTGGCCGCCCCACTCTCTCTGGAGTGGGGTCATGCGTCCCATCGACCGCATTCGCCAGAGAGCCGTCTGGCCTCACCGCGTGAACGATCGATTCGTTATCATTTTCTTGAACTGCCCGATGCTATCTGCAAGTCCATCCCTTGTCATCCGACAAATGGATGATTAAAATCTCAACCCTTAGGCGTAACCACCCTCTCGTCGCATTCCATTGCGGCTAACATGACATCCGCAAAGACCTCTCGAACACACGTCATCTCGCCCCCTCCAAACACACGTCATCTCGATCGCACCAAACATCCGTCATCTCGACCGAAGGCGGCGCTTTTGCCGCCGTAGTGGAGAGACCCCTGTATTTGCCCTTGTGTGTTCCACTCTCGGAAAATGCAGACTCCAAACGTTTTTTCCCTTGTCAAGCCCCAGGTCGTCAAAACCTGCGCCAGTCAAGAAGAAAAGTACCGGAGGGAGAATTCCCGGTAGTGGGTTAGTTTGAACCTATTGGGCTCTCTCTTGCCGTTTTGCCTTGACGCTGAGAGCATTGAGGAAGAGGTGTGGGTATGGCTAAGCGGAGAGGCTATCCTGATCGTCGCGGTATGGGCGCCCAAAGTGACTTCATTGCTGAACAGTTCGTACCAAGTGAGCAGTACAAAACGGAACAGATGGCGAGGGTTCAGTATTTGCTTGCAGCGGGTGTGAGTCCTGAACAGGTCGCGAAGATGCTTTCCATTCCCTTCGATCTGCTTTCAGGTCAAAAGCACAATCCATAAAGCCCGTTCGTGAAGAGAATTTCAAACTGACCCACTACCGAATTCACGCAAATCCGACAGCCTCCACAGGCTATCCTCATAAAAGCATGGCCATCCCTCTCCACATCGAAAAAGACGAAGCCTTCATGCACCGGGCCCTCACCCTCGCCCGAGAAACCGTAGCCCTCGCTTCGCCCAATCCGCAGGTAGGCTGCGTCCTCGTCAAAGATGGCGAGATCATCGGCGAAGGCGCTCACCTCTATGCCAACCGCGACCATGCCGAGATCGTCGCCCTCAAGCAGGCCCGCGAACGCGGCATCGACGTCACCGGAGCCACAGCCTACGTCACCCTCGAACCCTGCTCCCACCACGGACGAACCGGCCCCTGCGCCGACGCCCTGGTGGCCGCCCACATAGCACGAGCCGTCGTCGCCACCGAAGATCCCAATCCACAGGTCAGCGGCCAGGGCATCGCAAGACTCCGCGCCGCAGGCATCGAAGTCACGCTCGGCATCCTCCAGCAACCAGCCCGAGACCTCAACGACGCCTTCGCCCACTTCATCCAGCACCATCGCCCCTTCGTCACCCTCAAAGCAGCTCTCTCCGTCGACGGCTACCTCGCTCCCTCACCGCAAAACCGCACTCCCAACCAACCCCACTGGCTCACCGGCCCCGCCGCCCGTGCCGAAGTCCAGCGCCTCCGCCACGCCTCCGACGCCATCCTCACCGGCATCGGCACCGTCCTCGCCGACGACCCAGCCCTGACCGACCGCACCAATCTTTCCCGTCGCCGACCACTGCTCCGAGTCATCCTCGACACCCAACTCCGAACCCCTCTAACCTCCCAGCTAGTTCGCACAGCGAACAACGATCTCCTTATCCTCACCGCCCTCACCGCTTCCGCTGAAAAAATCGAAGCCCTTCGCGAAGCTGGGGCCGAAGTCCAAACCATCCCTGAGCAAAACAATCAACTAAGCCTGCCCGAAGTCCTCAAAGCTCTGGCCGAACGCAACATCCTCAGCCTTCTCCTCGAAGCCGGCTCTCATCTCAACGGAGCCTTCCTGCATCAGAACCTCGCAGACAAAGCCATCCTCTTCTACTCCGAGACCGAGCTAGGCTCTCAATCGCTTCCCTTCGCCGAAGGCATCGCCTCTCCCTACCTCTTCCAGCAAACCCTCCAGCGAACCACTCGAACCGCCTTCGACACCGACGCCTGCATCACCGGCTACCTTCACGATCCGTGGTCAGCAACTAGCCACTAAAATAGATCCATGTTCACCGGCCTCATCGAAACTACTGGAACCGTGCTCGCCGTTACGCCGATCGCAGGCGTGACGCGCATCACCATCGCCGCACCAACGCTCACCAGCAAGCTCAATACCGGCGACAGCATCGCCGTCAGCGGAGTCTGCCTCACCGCGCTCTCCATCGAGCCCAACGCCTTTCCCCCGCGCTTCTCCGCCGACCTCGCTGCCGAGACCATCGCCCTCACCACGCTCTCGCGCCTCGAACCCGGCTCCACCGTGAATCTCGAGCTGCCCACCCCCGCAGGCTCGCCGCTCGGAGGCCACGTCGTTCAAGGTCACGTCGACGGAACCGCGACTCTGGTCGCGCTCAACCCCATCACAGCAGATACCGAGATCACCGACTACCGTCTGCGCGTGGCGATTCCTGAGCAACTGACCACCTATGTCGTCAACAAAGGCTCTATCACCATTGAAGGCATCAGCCTGACCGTAGCCTCGGTGCGCGGCAACGAAGTGGAGGTCGCGATTATCCCCCACACTTACGCCACCACCAGCCTGCGCACCCTGCCTATCGGATCTCCGCTCAATATCGAGGTCGATGTTCTGGCCAAATATGCCGAGCGTCAACACAAGTCCAACGGCCCCGGAATCACCGAACAAGACCTCATCGCGAACGGCTACTGACAAATCCCCTTCGAACCTATAGGCCTCCTTCTACATCCTTCGTGTGCTATTCGTACCCGTGGCCAATGTCGATAATCTTCTTGGAGGACAGCGTGATGTTCAGGCTAGTAAGGAATAGGCAACCATGACCCCAATCGCCACAACCTATGTCTACTGGCTCGTGGGGGTCTCGCTATGCATGGCGATCATTGCATCCTATGCCGCTTTCAGCTTTGCTGAACGGATAACCGTATCCACAGGAGTGCGGTTCTGGGGATGGCTGTTCGGCGGCGCCTTGGCGATGGGGCTGGGAATCTGGTCCATGCACTATCTCGGCATGCTTGCAGTGAGGCTGCCTGTGGAAGTGACCTACCACATTCCCACCGTCCTGGCTTCCCTGCTGCTGGCGGTGCTGGCCTCAGCCGTGGCGCTCTGGGTCGTGAGCCGACCCCGGTTGCGCGTGTTTCAAATTGCCGTTGGCGGCATACTCATGGGCGCGGGAATTGGCGGCATGCACTATTTGGGGATGAAGGCCATGCGCGCCAGCGCCATGCACCACTACAACGATAAATTGGTCGTTCTATCGATCGTCGTGGCGATCGTCTTCTCCTGGATGGCGTTGGGAATTACGTTTTTTCTGCGTAATGATCACCTACAGCGAGAGTGGCAGCGCCTGGGCGGGGCAGTCCTGATGGGCAGCGGTATCTCCGCAATGCACTACACGGCCATGGCCGCGGTGACGTTTACGCCGGGCGAGATGCCGTGGTCCCCCGTAGGGACGATCCGTGTATCGACGCTGGGGATCGCAGCCGTCGTGGTGACTACGATCCTGGTCCTGTTCGGAGCTTTGCTGACTGCATTCTTCGATCGCATGACGTACCACAGGCTTCAGGTTTCTCATCATAGTCTGGTCGAGGCACAGACTGCTCTCATCCAAAGCGAGTCCGCTCTTCGAGAAGCCAACCTCCAACTGAGGAGCCTCTCCATTCGGGATGGATTGACGGGCGTCTCTAACCGGAGACACTTCGACGAGACCCTCGAAACCGAGTTGAAGCGAGCGGCGCGCACGAAGCTGACCGTCTCTTTGCTGATGATCGATGTGGACTACTTCAAAGCACTCAACGACCGCTACGGGCATCCGGCAGGCGACGACTGCCTCCGCAAAATCGCAGGGGCGTTCACCGCCAGGATTCGCCGTCCGCAGGATATCGTAGCCCGCTATGGAGGCGAAGAATTCGCAGTCATCCTCCCCGGTGCAAGCACAGAATACGCCTTCGAGCTGGCAGAGTCGTTACGTCTCGCCATCGAGCAATTGGAGATTCCAAACGATGGTTCGAGCATAGGGCCATTTGTCACCGTCAGCATCGGAATCGACACCCGAAGGCCGGAGATTGGCGAACCGGTCACAGAGATCCTCGCTGCCGCCGATGCGGCCCTCTACCTGGCAAAAACTCAAGGGAGAAACCGCACGCTATGCGCCACGCGCCTTGGCCAGCCTGTTGAAAAGCAATAGAGGAGCGCGACCGGCTGGCCGCGCTCCTCTATTGGTTCAACTTTCCGGGTTTAGATCGAACTCATATTGTGCAGGAACTCCTGATTGTTCCTCGTCTTAGCGAGTTTGTCCGTCAACAGTTCCATCGCCTCCACCGGCGACAGCGGGTTCAGCACCTTGCGCAGAATCCATGTCCGTTGCAAATCTTCCTTCGGAATGAGCAGCTCTTCCTTACGCGTACCGGAGCGCTGAATGTCGATCGCCGGGAAGACGCGCTTGTCGACCAGCTTGCGGTCGAGGATGACTTCCATGTTGCCGGTACCCTTGAACTCTTCGAAGATGACCTCGTCCATGCGCGAACCGGTATCGACGAGAGCAGTCGCAATGATCGTCAGCGAACCGCCTTCCTCGATATTACGGGCCGCACCGAAGAACCGCTTCGGCCTTTGCAGCGCGTTCGAGTCCACACCGCCTGAGAGCACCTTACCCGACGGCGGAACGATGGTGTTGTAGGCGCGAGCCAGACGCGTGATCGAGTCCAGCAGAATCACAACGTCGCGCTTGTGCTCAACGAGGCGTTTCGCCTTCTCGATCACCATCTCGGCGACCTGTACGTGGCGCGCCGCAGGTTCATCGAAGGTGGACGAAATCACTTCGCCCTTCACCGAACGCTGCATGTCCGTCACTTCTTCCGGGCGCTCGTCGATCAGCAGAACGATCAGCACTACCTCAGGATGGTTGGTCGTAATGCTGTTAGCAATCGACTGCAGCAGCATCGTCTTACCGGTACGGGGAGGAGCGACGATCAGACCGCGCTGTCCTTTGCCCATCGGCGTCAACAGGTCCATGACGCGTCCGGAGATGTGCTCACGGACGGTCTCCATCTTCACGCGCTCCTGCGCATAAAGCGGCGTCAGGTTGTCGAACAGAATCTTGTTGCGGGTCTCTTCAGGCGACTCAAAGTTGATCGCTTCGATCTTGACCAGGGCGAAGTACTTCTCGCCCTCGTGCGGCGGCCGAACATTGCCGCTGATGGTGTCGCCGGTCTTCAGGTCGAACTTGCGGATCTGCGAGGGCGAGACGTAAATGTCGTCCGGACCGGGCAGATAGTTGTAATCGGGAGAACGAAGGAAGCCGTAGCCGTCTGGCAGAATCTCAAGCACGCCCTCGGCGAAGATGTGCCCTTCTTTTTCGCTCTGCGCCTGAAGAATCTTGAAGATAAGGTCTTGCTTGCGAAGGCCGCTGGTTCCGGCGATGTCGAGGCCGCGCGCAAGCTTGCCCAGCTCCGCAATATTGTGTTCTTTTAACTCAGAAATTGTCATGTTTTACCTGGAATTTGATTTGATAAGGAGGGATTGTTTGAAACGGAGGCGGGATCTGCTTGACGGGGGGTCGTGCGGAAGGCCAGAGGTAAGTGAAGTTGCGGATGGGTTATAAAGCGGATATTCGTTAAGTTATCAATAGTTGACTACTAAACTATTTTGTTGACTGCAGGAAAAGCCGCGCTATGCCGCGCGGCGTTCCTGCAATTCTACCTTTTTGACGACAGTATCTTCAGATTCATTCATCGGAACGGTGTCCTTGAAACGATCGAGCACTTCGTTGGTCGTGTCCTGCAGACGCGTATTGGGCTTGTGCAGCTTCCGCGTTGCCTTGGATGCCAACTGACACAGCTCATAGCGGTTGTTCACATGCGTAAGTGCTCCAAATATAAGATCCGAGCGCATAATTTCTCCTCTTCTTTTCTAAAAAGCGTAAGCGTCTAGCTAGCGCTCACTCGCCTAAAAATCGTCACAAGTTGCCGAATTCAATAGATTTGCTCTACCACTTCATTAGACGCAGAAAGACCTCTGTTGGACTCTCTATCGCCTGCCACTATTTTCCTCACTACCTTCTGCTATGCCTCACAGGCAAAAGCAGACTACAACCGGTCAAAACCAGCTTGTTCACGACTGTCTCTCTCATGCGATTCAGCGCGGCCGGCGCCTCGGCGTTAAACAGAGAAGCCAACCAAAACCTTCTGGCAAGCAAATAACCTCATCGACCGCTCCCGCTGTCCCAAAGACCGTTCAGCAGATTGGAGCAACTCGATACTTAAGTAAAAATAAATGGTCTCAGAGATCAGGTCAATACTTTTTTTTGGAATCCGCGCACTTCAATATCCCAAAAACAGGATTTTTACTGTCATCAAATATATTGGCAGGGTTATTCCTTCACGACCAATAACTTCTGTCCAAAGTACGGTATTGAATCGCTTCGGCAATATGCTTCACAGCGATGTCCTGCTCCCCGCCAAGGTCCGCAATCGTCCGGGCCACCTTCAAGATCCGGTCATGCGCTCGGGCACTTAACCCCTGTTGTTGCATCGCGCGCTCCAGCAAACGCTCCGCATCCGACGAAAGCTCACAATAAAGCCGAATCTGCTGCGTATTCATCTGAGAATTGGAAAAAATCTGCCGCGAAGGCCCCTTCGCCGTCCCCTTAGTCCGCTCCGCAGCCTGATTGAACCGCTCATGTTGCCGCTCCCTCGCGGCCAGCACCCGCGCGCGTATCTGCTCCGATCCCTCCGCCGATGCCCCGCCCCGCAACTCCTTATATTGCACAGCCGGGACCTCTATATGGATATCGATCCGATCCAGCAGCGGCCCCGAGACCTTGGAGACATAGCGTTGGATCATCGGCGGCGTACACATGCACTCCCGCGACTTGTCGTTGAAGTAGCCGCAGGGGCAGGGATTCATCGCCGCCGCCAGCATGAACCGCGCCGGAAAGCTCAGACTCATCGCTGCGCGCGCAATCGTGACCATTCCATCTTCCAGAGGCTGGCGCAGCACCTCCAGAACGTTCCGGGGAAACTCCGGCAGCTCATCCAGAAACAGCAGACCGTTATGTGCCAGCGAGACCTCGCCCGGTCGCGGCATCATCCCGCCGCCAATCAACCCCGCATCCGAAATAGTATGGTGCGGCGACCGAAACGGGCGGTGCGTCACTAATCCCTGCTCCGCGTCCAGCACCCCCGCCACCGAGTGGATCTTGGTCGTCTCCAACGCCTCTTCAAACCGCAGCGGCGCAAGGATCGACGGTAGCCGCTTGGCCAGCATCGTCTTGCCCGACCCCGGCGGCCCGATCATTAATATGTTGTGGCCACCCGCAGCCGCCACCTCCAGCGCCCGCTTGGCCACATGCTGACCGCGCACGTCTTTGAAGTCGAAGGGAAAGTGTTGCATCTCGTTCAGCAGATCGGCTGTCTCTACTTTTAAGGGAACCGCCGTCACCGTGCCAAAGGACGCCGAGTTCAGCAGCTCCCTCACCTCCAGCAGGCTCTTCACCGGATAGACGTTCACTCCCTCCACTACCGCCGCCTCGCGCGCATTGCTCGCCGGAATAATTAGGTTCGGAATCCCCTGGGCCTTTGCCGCAACCGCAATCGGCAGCATTCCCTGCACCGCACGCAGGCTCCCGTCCAGCCCCAGCTCGCCGACCAGTAGAAAGTCGCTGATGTCCTTGGTATGCAGCGCACCGTATGCGCCCAGTATGCCAATCGCAATGGGAAGGTCGAACCCCGACCCTTCCTTCTTCAGGTCTGCCGGAGCCAGATTGATCGTGATTCGCGTCGGCGGAATATCGAACCCGGAGTTCTTGATCGCCGACCGTACCCGGTCGCGGCTCTCTCGCACCGCCGCGTCCGGTAGCCCCACCGTGTTGAACTGCTCCTTGTCCAACTTGACGCCCGAAAAATCGACCTCAACATCGATGACATGCGCATCGATTCCATACACTGCTGCGCTACGAACTTTAAAAAGCATTCTCTAAGCCTGATGAACCGTTGAGGCAGTTGATTGTGCGCCAAATTGAAATCAAAAATAGGCGGCACTGAAAAACGATCCCGCAGCAAAAGCATGTTGCGGTTTGGCTCCCCGGATAGAAACCTCGCCGAAATTACATCCGCGTTCCTTCAGCTTCCGGTGAATTAAATTGGACAACTCCTGTTCGCCTTCCCGTTCCATATCATCCACTACGATGACAAAACTGTCAGCAAGATTATTTTCAATCACCTCGATTGCGCCCAATCGATTGAAAATCGTCCCTTTTTTATAAGCAGGAGGGCCATCGACCAGCACGAAATCGTAGAGGACCGATGAATCGAAATATTTGCCGCCATAGTGGTGAATTTTATGGCCATCAATCGTCTTCGGCACAAGGTCCGCCGTAACGACATTGTGGTTCACCTTTGCCCTTACGAAATCTGCCCATTGCAAATCATGTTCAACCGTTGTGATTGTCGCTTCCTTCTTCAGGCGGTCATTGAGCTGGCTCATCAGGATACTTGACTGCCCCGCACCAAATTCAATCGCATTACGGATAGGCAACTCCAGGAAGCATCGCGTAATAAAGTACAACAAACTATGATTTGCGGCTGAACCTACAGGATAGTACGAGTCGTCCAACTCCAGCTTAGCGATATCTCGCACAAATAAATCACGATATACAACCTCCATCGATGGCCTGGTTGTATGTGCCTGCCACATCAAAGAGTTAAGAACATCCAATCGGCGATGGACTTTTTGTATAAGACCCACACTTCCTCCAGATGGTTGATTACGAATCCGCCGGAACTCTTCAAAGCAGCGCCCACCATTACTACCAGACAACGTACTGCGTCGTCCTAAAAATCCGGCACCATGCGATCATGCGCCCCTCCAGGTAAGCCAGGGCGTACCCGCGCCTACAATAAGACAGCCGTGAATACCAGCCTCTTCGAACTCTTCAAGATCGGCATCGGTCCCTCCAGTTCGCACACCGTCGGCCCCATGCGTGCCGCTCTCCGCTTCGTTCGCTCACTCGATGCCTCAGGTCTCCTCGCACGCACGGGCTCAGTCCGCATCGATCTCTACGGCTCACTCGCACTCACCGGAATCGGCCACGGCACCGACCGCGCCATCCTGCTCGGCCTCCTCGGCGAAGCGCCCGACACCGTCGATCCCACTCTCATCGAAATCGAACTCGCCGCCATCCGCACCACAGGCACGCTTTACCTCCTTGACCTCCACGAGATCCCCTTCACCGAGAGTCAGCATCTCCTCTTCCACCGCGATCAGATGTACCCCAACCCCGCCGTACCCACCCATCCCAACGGAATGCGCTTCTCCGCCTTCGACGACGCCGGTACTCTTCTCGCAGAAGAGATCTTCTACTCCATCGGCGGTGGCTTCATCCTCTCCGGCACAGAGTTCGAAGCCCAGCGCACCGCGTCAAGCGCCACCACGCGCACCGTTCCCTATCCCTTCCGCAGCGCAGACGAGCTTCTCTCTACCGCTGCCGCTCACAACCTCACCATCGCGCAGCTCATGCTCTCCAACGAGGTCGCGCTCCTCTCGGACTCCAGCGTATCCATCAACCGCCCGCCGTCCGCAGAACCCTTGCACAGCCCAGTGACCCCTGAGCAAAAAATCAAAGCCAGCATCCTCACCCTCTGGCACACCATGCAGTCCTGCACCGCTCGCGGCATCGCTACCGAAGGGATCCTGCCCGGAGGCCTCAACGTTCGCCGCCGCGCGCCGCGCCTCGTCCAGCGACTTGAAACCGAAGGCTCCAAATATCCATTAGACCCGCTCGCCCCACTCGACTGGGTCACCGTCTACGCCATGGCCGTCAACGAAGAGAACGCCGCAGGCGGCAGAGTAGTCACCGCTCCCACCAACGGAGCCGCCGGAGTCATCCCCGCCATCGCGCACTTCTACATGCGCTTCACCGATGGCGCAGATGAAGAAGGCCTCCTCCGCTACTTCCTCACCGCCGCCGCCATCGGCATCCTCTATAAAGAGAACGCCAGCATCTCCGGAGCCGAAGTCGGATGCCAGGGAGAAGTCGGCGTAGCCTGCTCGATGGCTGCCGGAGGCCTCGTCGCCGCGCTCAACGGAACCAACGCGCAGGTCGAACACGCCGCCGAGATCGCCATGGAACACAACCTCGGCATGACCTGCGACCCCATCGGCGGCCTCGTGCAGATCCCCTGCATCGAACGCAACGGCATGGGCGCAGTCAAGGCCATCAACGCCACCCGCATGGCCATGCACGAGACCGGCGGTCACAAGCTATCCCTCGACCAGATCATCGCCACCATGTACCAGACCGGTCTCGACATGCAATCCCGTTACAAAGAAACCTCACTCGCCGGATTAGCCCTGAACATCATCGAGTGCTAGATTGGCCACCTATGCGAAAAGTAAAGACCAAACGCTACTGCCAACTCCCTAAAGTACGCACCATAACCTGCCGCTCATCGAGCATCACCAACGCATTCTTCAATGCAATCATCCCAGTGCACACTCCCACGCCTCAGGATGAGCGTGACGCGCTTGCAGTGTTAGAGATGAATCCTGAAGATATTCGCTGTGTGTATTGTGGCAATTCATATACTGAATGGGATCACCTACGGCCAATTATTAGGGGGAAAGGGCCTTCTCGGTACATTACCGAGATCGCAAACCTCGTACCGGCTTGCGGAAAGTGTAATCAATCTAAAGGTGCCTACGAATGGGACAAATGGATGCTCGGTCCTGCTCTTCTTTCACCTAAAACTCGCGGGGTAGCAGACATCGATCATAAGGTTATGCTTCTCAGAAAGTATGAGTCTTGGAGAAAGCCTATCCGTGTCGATTTAGACAGCGTGATTGTGCAACCGCTTTTGAAAGAGCACCAAGAGAATTTACAAAAAGTCCTCGCCTTACTCAAGGAAAGCCAGGTGTTGGCGAATAAGATTCGCGAGCTCCTGAACGACGCCACTCCGCGAACTGAATAGCACTCACCGCTCTACGGCCAGAGCCACCGAGTTCCCTCCGCCCAGGCAAAGCGCAGCCACACCCTTCTTCACATCCCGCCGGATCATCTCGTGGATAAGCGTCACCAGCACCCTCGCGCCGCTCGCTCCAATCGGATGCCCGATCGCCACCGCCCCTCCATTTACATTCACGCGACTCGCATCAAGTCCCAGTTCTTTCATCACCCCTAGCGCCTGCACACTGAACGCCTCGTTCAACTCAAACAGATCGACCTCGTCCATCTTCCAGTCCGCACGCTGCAAAACCCGCTGCACGCCGATCACCGGAGCAAGCATCACCCATCGCGGAGCAACTCCACTCATCGCCTGCGCGCGAATCGTCACCAGCGGCTTCAACCCCAGAGCTGCAGCCCTCGCCGCCGACATCACCACAACCGCCGCAGCCGCATCGTTCACGCCGGGAGCATTCCCCGCCGTCACCGTGCCATCCTTCTTGAACGCTGGCTTCAACGCAGCCAGCGTCTCCAGCGAAGCATCGTCGCGCACGCTCTCGTCACGCGAGAAGATCACCGGCTCGCCGCCCTTCTTCTTCGGCGGCAATGAGACCGGAACCACCTCCGCATCGAACCGTCCTTCGCGCCACGCAGCGCTGGCACGACGATGCGACTCCAGCGCATAAGCATCCTGCATCTTTCGGGTGATGCCATGCTTCTCCGCGACGAGTTCTCCGGTCATGCCCATGTGCCAGTCCTCGCACGCACACCACAACCCGTCCCTCACCATCGAGTCCACCACCGTCGAGTCGCCCATGCGCAACCCCTTCCTCGCCTGCGGCAAAAGATAGGGCGCGTTGCTCATCGACTCCATCCCGCCTGCGACGACGATCTCCGCCGCACCCGTCATCACGCTCTGCGCTGCCAGCGCCACCGCCTTCAAACCCGAGCCGCAAACCATGTTGATCGTCATCGCCGCAACGCTGTCCGCAAGGCCGCCTTGCAACGCCGCCTGCCGCGCTGGGTTCTGTCCCAACCCTGCGGGAAGCACACACCCCATCACACACTCGTCTACGCTTGCAGTGTCAATCCCCGCTCTACGCGCGGCTTCGCGCACTACCACCGCACCGAGCTGCACCGCACTCATCTCGCTTAGCGCCCCTTGAAATTTTCCCACCGGAGTCCGCACCGCCGACACAATCACAACGTCGTCCATCGCTATACCTCGTCACAAAACCATTCCTGAATTCGAAATTCCGAACGCACTCTGAACGCGAAAAGTATACGGCGCGCGCTCTCTCACACGCATTCTTCAGACGCTTCAGCGGTCAACTCATCCTCTCTTTCGAAATCCACCTTGGACTTCGCCCAAAAAATAAATTCACAAACGTATCGATTTTTCTTGACAGTGAATTTCCATGAATCTATACCTTCGTTAGCTGCAATGCAGCGTGTTGCAGCAACGATGTCTAATCAATAGGGAGAATAGACAAATGGCAACGAAAAAGGCAGCCACAAAAGCAGCAAAGAAACCGGCGAAGAAAGCCGCAAAAAAGAAGTAAACCAACCAGGCAAACTGAAAAGGGGGACGCGATGAGCGTCCCCCTTTCTGCGTCTGCATGTTGCAATCGCTACTGGCCCGGCGCGCCCTTCGGCGTGGAGAGATAGCCCGACACAGTGTTCTTCTCGATGTCGTTCACCACCAGCTCATACAGCACCGGCGTCTTGCCCGTGTAGAACTGCACCGGCTCGTCGAGGTTCTTGTCCTTCTTCTCGATGTTACGGTCGTCCGCGCTCACGTTCAGCGTGAACCGCGCGTGCTTCATGTCCACCTTCTTCAGTTGCAGCTTAATGGTCGAGAGCAGCACTGGCTTCTCGCCCTTCTTCAAGGTGAACTCGATATAGTTCCGGTCGCCTTTATGCTTCAGGATCTCAAGCTCACCGTGGTTGGTCGCAATCAGGCCGCTCATCACACCTGCATCGCCGACCACCCGCTGAAGCTGCGTCTTCGTCGCCTCCAGGTCGGTCTTCGTCGTCGCAACATCTGTCTTCACGCCGCCCACATCGGTCTTCACCGTGGCCACGTCGTTCGAAACCGCGCCGATCTGCTGATTGGTCGCCGCCTGTTCCTTTTCCAGCTTCGACGTCGCAGCCTGCTGAGAGGCAAGAATGTTCTGCGCGCGGATCTCAATCTGCTTCTGCGCGATGCCGACGCTCTGCCCCAGCGTCTCGCTCGTCGCCCGCAGCCGGGCATTCGTCGCCTCCAGCTTCTCCGACAAATCAGCATTCTTCTGGACAGCCGCCGTCAACTGCTTCTGTGTATCGGCCAGATGGTTCTGTAAGCCATAGCACCAAACCAGCGAGCCCAACGCAGCCAACAATGCCACTACAAGAACACCAAGAAATACTCCAGACATCGAACGCTCTGCTACATATCCGTCTTCGCTCATTCCACTCTCCTATGCATCGCACTTCGATTCGCCTGTGCCGATCTTCCCGGAACAAGCTGCTCGTCAGTCTCTCAAACTTGCGCGTCCCTGACCATACCACTTCTGAAATCGTGCCTCTCCTCTATTTTTGTAATCGCACTAAACTAGTCTTATGCACCACTCCGACATCTGCATCGCTGGAGCCGGCATCATCGGCCTTTCTCTCGCCCTCGAACTCCATCGCCACGGCCTCAGCGTCACCGTCTTTGATCAGGCACAGCCGCTCGGCGAAGCCTCGACCGCTGCCGCCGGAATGCTCGCCGCCAGCGATCCCGACAATCCTGCGCCGCTGCGCAAGCTCGCCGACCTCAGCCTCTCGCTCTACCCCGCGTTCCTCGACCGCCTGCACGCACACTCCGGCATCGCCGTCCCTTTCCACACCAGTCAAACCCTGCAATCGCAGATAAGTTCTTCGCCCGATCCCCTCTCCCCCGAAGCACTCAGCAAAATCCTTCCTCAACTCACACCGCAGCATCACCACTTCACCCTCCTCGACGAGCACAGCCTCGACCCACGCAATCTCGCCGCCGCACTCCTCGCCGCAGTCCGTGCAACCACCATCGACCTGCAACCGGACACAAAGGTCCTCTCCACGCAGTCCATCGACGACGCCGTCGAAGTCCACACCACCCAGGGCATCTTCCACGCCGCGAAGTTCATCAACTGCACCGGCGCCTGGGCGACTCACTCCACCCTTGCACCCAGCGCCGCCATCGCTCCGAGAAAAGGCCAGATGCTGGCCATCGCCATCCCCCCCACGCTCTCGCTTCCTCTCGTGGTCCGCACCCACGGCATGTATATCGTCCCTCGCACCACTGGCCCCAACGCAGGCCGCGCCATCATCGGAGCGACTATAGAAGATGCTGGCTTCGACAAGATCGTTCATCCAGCCGACATCGCTCACCTCCGCTCTCTCGCCGCGGCTCTCCTTCCCGCTCTCGCCGACGCGCCGCAGCTTGAGGTCTGGGCAGGCCTCCGTCCCTCAACGCCGGACGAACTTCCCTTCCTCGGCCCATCGCCCGGCCATCGCAATCAATTCGTCGCCGCCGGACACTACCGCAACGGCATCCTCCTTGCTCCGGCAACGGCGCACGTCATGGCGCAGAGCATCCTCGGCAAACCCACCGCAATCGATCTGTCCGACTACTCTCCCACCCGCACCCTGGCATCTTCAGCTATCGCACACTGAAGGCGATATTCGCGCAGCGAACCGTGACAACCCTTTCGCGGCTGCGCTATAAACGATGTAGTTCGTTTAATTCTGGAGAAGTCGCTCATGTCCAATGTTGTCGCACCGAAAGGCTTGGAAGGCATCGTCGCCACCAGCTCTTCCATCTGCTTTATTGACGGCGACGCCGGCGTCCTCTCCTATCGTGGAATCGACATCCACGAGCTTGCCCAGCGCTCCACCTTTGAGGAGTGCGCCTACCTCCTCTGGTTCGGCAAGCTGCCCAACGCCACCGAGCTTGCCAACTTCGCCACCCAGCTCGCCGCAGCGCGCAAGCTCGATCCCAAGATCGTCGATTTCCTCCGCACCGTACCGGCAACCGCGACGCCCATGCAAGTGCTCCGCACCGCTACCTCGCTGCTCAGCATCTACGACGCCGACGAGGCCGATTGCAGCCACGACGCCAACGTCCGCAAGTCCTTCCGTCTCACCGCGCAGATCCCGATGATCGTCGCCCTCTTCGACCGCATCCGCAAGGGCAAGCCCGTCGTCGAGGCCGACCACAAGCTCTCGCACGCCGGCAACTTCCTCTGGATGCTCAACGGCGAGCGCCCTTCCGAGACGGCGACCCGCGCCTTCGACATCGCGCTCATCCTCCACGCCGACCATGAACTGAACGCCAGCACCTTCGCCGCCCGCGTCATCGCGGCGACTCTCGCCGACATCCACTCAGCCATCACCGGAGCCATTGGCGCGCTCAAAGGCCCCCTCCATGGCGGAGCCAACGAAGCCACCATGCGCCTGCTCTACGCCATCGACAAGGCGGGAGCCGACCCCATCGAGTACGTGAAGCAGATGTTCGTCGAGAAGAAGAAGATCTCCGGCTTCGGCCATCGCGTCTACCACACCGAAGACCCACGGGCCACGCACCTCCGCAGCATGTCCGAAGAGCTGGGCAAGGCCGCTGGAAGCACCAAGTGGTTCGATATGTCCCGCAAGATCGAACTCTTCATCAAGGAGCAGAAGAAGCTCAACGCCAACGTCGACTTCTACTCCGCCTCCACCTACACCACGCTCGGCATCGACATCGATCTCTTCACTCCGATCTTCGCCATCAGCCGCATCGCCGGATGGGCCGCCCACGTCATCGAGCAGCACGATGACAACCGCCTCATCCGCCCGCGCGCCGACTACGTTGGCCCCGCTTACCCGTCGCCCTACGTCCCCATCGCAGAACGCTAGATTTAAAGTGGAATGTGCGGACGGTAACAGCACCAAAGGCGCGATCTATACCAGCCTGGGGCAAAGCCCCAGGTAATTGGCCAGCAATGCCCAAGGGCTGAAGGCCCGTCCCATAGGCATCCCGCAGCGGTAAAATGGACGTATGCGACCTATCTACATGGACGCGAATGCCACCACCCCTCTTCTCCCCGAAGTCTTCGAGGCCATGCGACCCTTCTGGATCGAACACTTCGGCAATGCCAGCTCCATCCATCAGCAGGGCCAATACGCCCGCGCCGCCGTCGATCACGCCCGCGAGTCCATCGCCAAGCTCCTTCATTGCCGCGCCTCCGAGATCGTCTTCACCTCCGGCGGCACCGAGAGCGACAACCTCGCCCTCTTCGGCACCCTCTCCGCAGGCGCGCACCTCGTCACCACCGCCATCGAGCACCACGCCGTCCTTCACGCCGCCGAATCGCTCGCCGCACGAAACATCGAGGTCACCTTTCTCCCCTGCACCGCGCAGGGACTCATCGAACCCGCCGCACTCGAAGCCGCGCTCCGCCCCAACACCAAATTAGTCAGCATTATGTACGCGAACAACGAGACCGGCGTCATCCAACCGATTGCCGAACTCGCCCGCATCGCGCACACTGCCGGAGCACTCTTCCACACCGACGCCGTACAAGCCGCAGGCAAGCTTCCCCTCGACCTCAGCCCGCGCGGCCCACTCAAAGACGTGGACCTTCTCAGCATCTCCGGCCACAAGATCTACGCGCCCAAAGGCATCGGCGTCCTCTTCGTCCGCCGCAGTGTCCGTCTCTCCCCAATGATGCACGGAGGCACGCACGAGCGCCAGCGCCGTGCCGGAACAGAAAACGTCACTGGAGTCGTAGGTCTGGGCAAAGCCGCCGAACTCGCCCAGGCATGGCTAGCGACCGATGTCCCCGCCACAAATCTGGGTGCCCCATGTCCCGACTCTGGGACATGGGATGCGGGCGGATGCCCGCCCCCTCTCGATCCGGCGCATGGCCCCACCCACCTCGCCACTCTCCGTGACCGCCTCGAACAAGGCATCCTCGCACAGGTCGAAGAGTGCGGCATCAACGGCGAGGGCGCGCCTCGCGTGGCAAACACCACCAACCTCTACTTCGACCACGTAGAGGCCGAAGCACTCGTCATTGCGCTGGATTTAAAGGGCCTCTCCGTCAGCGGAGGCAGCGCCTGCCAGTCCGGAGCCACCGAACCCTCACACGTCCTCACCGCCATGGGCCTCATCCCGGCCCGCGCTCGCGCCAGCATCCGATTCTCGCTCTCCAAGCTCACCACCGAAGAAGAAGTCGAACGGGCTCTCGCGCTGGTCCCCACCGCGGTAGCTCGTCTCCGCGAGCTAAGCCCTACTTATCACAAGAGCATAGAGAGCGTTGCCTGACTCACAGGTACCAGGGAATATTCACGATCACGATTCTCTGGTTTCCCTTCAGCAGCAGCAGCAGCTTCAGTAACTGCACCCGCTGTCCATGCAGCGCATTCTCCCACCAGTGCGCCACCACCATCTCCGGCAGAATCACGGCGACCTTCCGCCCAGGATTCTCATCCTCCAGCTTCAGGATGTATTCCATCAACGGCGAGAGCACGAAGCGGAAATTAGACGGTATCGTCACCAGCTCCGGCTCCTGTAAGCCCTCTTTCCTGATAGGGCCCACCACCTTGTCTTCCCACACATCGTCAAGGCCCTCGTCCCCTTCGTCGTCCGAGTGGATGTGTACCGCCTTGATCTCCTTCGACAGCAGCAGCCCAAACCGCAGCGCCTTCTCCGTCACCCGGTCCCAGCGCGCCATCGGAATTACCACAATCGGTGGCTCCAGGTTCATCAGGTTAATCGGGGTCATGTCCTTCATCTCGCGCTTCACCCGCGAGTAGTGCCGCTTCACGCCAAGCATGATCAGGATCAGCAGCGGAATCAAAATCGCCGTCACCCATGCCCCGGAGAGGAACTTCGTCACCAGCACCACCAGCGTCGTAATGCCGGTCGCCAGCGCGCCGAAGCCATTGACGAACATGTGCCACCAATGTCTTTTGTAGCCCCCCTCCTGCTTCTTCCAGTGCACCACCATCCCGGCCTGCGACAGGGTAAAGGCGATAAATGCGCCAATCGCATAGAGCGGAATCAATCGGTCGGTCACACCGTCGAACAGGAAAAGAATGACAGCGGTAAATCCTGTGAGCGCGTAGATGCCGTGCGAAAACAGCAACCGGCGGCCACGCAGCAGAAACACATGCGGCAGATAATCATGTGCGGCGATGGCCCGCGCCAGCCGTGGAAATCCGGCGAAGGCGGTATTGGCGCTCAGAGACAACGCCACCAGGATCGACGCCATGGTCGTGTAGTAAAACCATCCCCGCCCAAACACGGCCGTGGTCAGGATGCTCACCATGCTCTGGTAGTGGAGCGCCGTCGGCTCCATCGCCGTGATGCCATAAGCCCGGGCCAGATAGGTCGTCCCAAACAACAGGACAACCAGCATCGCGATAATGACTGTCAGCGAGAGTTGCGCCTTCTTCGCCCTCGGCTCCTCAAAGGCATTCACGCCGTTCGATACAGCTTCAACGCCGGTCATAGCGGCGCAACCATTGGAAAACGCCTTCAGCAGCAGCCAAATCCCCAGGTACTTCACCGTAGCAGGCAGTGCCGGAGGAGGGGGCGCTACCGGTACAGGATGGCCACCGGAAACAATGGTGTGATAAACCCCGACACCAATCACAGCCATCAATGTCCCGACGAACATGAAAGTCGGAATAATAAATGCTGCTCCGGCTTCTTTCACTCCGCGCAGGTTCACAATGGTCAGAATTGCAAGTATGAGTAAACAGAGAAGAAGCGTATCCGGCAGCAGGCTCGGGACAGCAGAGGTCAGCGCCGTCACGCCGGCTGAAATTCCCACCGCAGCCGTCAGAATATAGTCGATCATCAGCGCCGCAGCCGCCAGCAGCGCCGGGCCGATGCCCAGGTTCTCGCTCGCAACGGTGTACGATCCGCCACCGTTGGGATATGCGGCAATCGTCTGCAGATAGCTGAAGAAGACGATTCCCAGCAGGATTAAAATTGCCGTAACAATCGGAACGATGTAATGAAGTCCCGCGAGCCCCAGCGGAATCAGCAGCGTCATCGCCGCCTCTGGCCCGTAAGCTGCGCTGGTCAGCGCATCCAACCCAAAAATCGGGATTCCCGCAGCGACTCCGATGTGCTCGGAGTGCTCTTCACTTGTTGCTAACGGCTTCCCCAGAAGGGAGTCTACAAAAGACATCGTTTTTGTATAGTAACCCGTTTGTCAAAGCGCGCATCTAACTTCTTTTGATGCATCGTCCTGTCAAAAATAGTTCCATACAATCCCTTTATCATCAAAATAGAAAATCCTAATCCCGCATCAGGAGCCCCCATGCCCGCAAATCTCTACGACATCCCCGTCAACCGAATCACCGGCGAAGCTACCTCCCTCGCCGACTATCGCGGCAAAGTCCTGCTGGTAGTCAACGTGGCCTCCCAATGCGGCCTCACCCCTCAATATGACGCACTCGAAAAGCTTTACACCCGCTTCCAGGACTCAGGCCTCGCTGTTCTCGGCTTTCCTGCCAACGACTTCGGCTCGCAAGAGCCCGGCAGCAACGAGGAGATCCAGACCTTCTGCCGCAGCACCTTCGGCGTCAACTTCCCCATGTTCTCGAAGATCGCCGTCACCGGCCCCGACACTCATCCTCTTTACAAGTCCCTCATCGAAGCCCAGCCCAAGGCCACCGGCGAAGGCCGCGCCGCCATGCGCGAGAACCTCAATGGATTTCTCAGCAAAAGCAACTCCACCACCAACCCCGAGCCCGGCATCCTCTGGAACTTCGAGAAGTTCCTCATCGGCCGCGACGGCAATGTCGTCGCCCGCTTCTCCCCCGAAGTCGTGCCCGACGACCCAGCCGTCGTCGCAGCCATCGAGTCTGCCCTCGCTCAATCGTAATTTCAAGTTGTAAGCTGGATGAGTCAACGCATTTTCCTCGCTCATCCAGCTTCCAACTCTGAATTACTGAGAGGGCCCCGACCTTGAACCTTCGCATCCTCCCCTTCGCGTTCTCCCTTCTTCTTGCCTTCCCCGCCATCGCGCAAAAGCCCCCCATCCGCATCACCGCCGATCTCTCCGAGGCTCCCCGCAAGCTCTACCACGCCGAGATCGAGATCCCCGTCTCTCCCGGCCCGCTCACCCTCATTACGCCAGAGTGGATTCCCGGCAACCACCGCCCCACCGGCCCCGCCGAAGACATCACAGGAGTCGTCTTCACCGCCAACGGCCAAACCCTGCCCTGGCGCCGCGACGACACCAATCTCTACGAGTTCCACCTCATCATCCCCGCCGGAGTCACCACCCTCCACGCTCACCTCGACTGCATCGTCACCTCCCGCGTCGCCTCGAAGTTCGCCGTCCTCGAGTGGGAAAAGCTGCTCCTCTATCCCGCCAACACTCCCGTCGCCAATATCCCCATCCAGCCCTCCGTCACCGTTCCTGCAGGCTGGGGCATCGGCACCGCGCTCACTTCCATCGGCACCGGCGCACCGACCACCGCCAACACCGGAGTCGATCAAGCCGACCACACTACCACCCCCGGCGCGACCACCACCAACTACGCAGCCACCACCGTCGAGCAGCTTCAGGACTCCCCTGTCATCACCGGCCAATACTTCCACGAGTTCCCCCTCGCACCCGAGGTCACGCCCAAGCACTACATCGACGTGGTCGCCGACGCCCCCGAAGACTCCGAACTCCGCCCCGAACTCCTCGCCGAAATCTCCAACCTCGTCCGCGAGACCGGAGCGATGTACGGCCCGCGCCACTATCACGTCTACCACTTCCTGCTCACCCTCTCCGACGCAACCGACGGCGAGGGTCTCGAGCACGGCCAGTCCTCCAACAACGGCGTCGACGAAAAGACCTTCTCCGACGCCGATCACCAACTCATCGACTCCGACCTCCTCTCGCACGAGTTCACCCACTCCTGGAACGGCAAATACCGTCGCCCCTTCAACCTCTACCAGACCGACTTCGCCACCATGCAGCAAGGCTCGCTGCTCTGGGTTTACGAAGGCATGACTCAATATCTCGGCAACGTCCTCGCCGCCCGCTCCGGCCTCAAGTCGCAAGCGCAATACCGCGACCAACTCGCCATCTCCGCCGCCAACCTCGATAACAAACCCGGCCGCGTCTGGCGCAACACCGAAGACACCGCCATCGCCGCCAGCATCCTTCGCGGCGGCAACCCCGCATGGTCAAACTGGAAGCGCGGCCAGGACTACTACCAGGAGGGCGAACTCTTCTGGCTTGATGCCGACACCACCATCCGCAAGCTCACGAACAACAAAAAATCTCTCAACGACTTCGAGCACATCTTCCTCGGCAAGGGCGGCAATACCGGCCCACTCATCGTCACCTACAACCGCGACGAGCTCGTCGCTGATCTCAACCAGGTCGTCAAATACGATTGGGCAACCTTCATCCACGAGCACATCGACACGATCAACCCCCACGCCGACCTCTCCGGCATCGAACAGGGCGGCTATAAGCTCGTCTACACCGACAAGCCCAGCAAATCCCAGACGACCATGAATTCCGCACGCAAGGATCATCCCGGCCCCGACGTCTGGTACTCCCTCGGTCTCCGCATCAAGAACGATGGCACCATCACCGACATTCGCTGGGGAGGCCCAGCCGACAACGCCAAACTCGCTCCCGGCCAAAAGATCATCGCCGTCGATGGAATCATCTTCTCCTCCGACGCGGTCAAGGCCGCCATCAAACAATCCAAAGACAACGCCGCACCGATCCACCTCATCCTGCAAACCGATCAATTCGTCACCCTCACCGACATCAACTACCACGGCGGCGAACGCTACCCCTCGCTCCAGCGCATCGAAGGCACACCCGACTTCCTCGACGACATCACGAAGCCTCTCACCACACCCCAAACCGCCCCCGCAAAAGCCGAGTAAGAAAACCGTTACAAAGCTCAACTCAAAAAAGAGGACGCAAAAGTTTTCGCTAACACCCTCATAAGCTAGGATTGTGCAGTTCCGCTATAGAAGCATGCGGCGGTAAACCGAGTGAAAGGGTGCGCGATGGGAATGACGGAGACCTCGGGAGCGGCGGTGGCGACGGCAGAGGTCAGCACGACAAGGCCGCATTTTGTAGTGCTGGATGGTTTGCGCGGCGTAGCCGCCGTGGCAGTAGTGACCTTCCACTTTCTCGAGATGGTGATTTGGAACTACAGCAAGCTTTGGATTGGGCATGGCTGGCTGGCGGTGGACTTCTTTTTTTGCCTCTCCGGTTTTGTGATGGGGTATGCGTATGACGACCGCCTGGGCAAGATGGGACTGGGAAAGTTCCTGAAGGCGCGATTGATTCGGCTGCATCCTTTGGTCGTCTTTGGGACGGTGCTTGGGCTCATTGCATTTTATGCAAATCCGTTTGGGGTGACGCCGGGGTATGGCCCGGGAAAGATGGCGCTCATCGTTGCGGCGTCCCTCTTGATGATTCCTTACGGTGCGATAACGCAACGGGGAGGAAGCATCTTCGGCCTCGATGCGCCAGGGTGGTCACTATTTTGGGAGTACGTGGCCAATGTGGTGTTTGGTGTGGTGCTGTACCGGATGAAGCGCAATGTGCTGGTGGTGCTAACGGTGGCGGCAGCGGTGCTGCTGTGCTGGGTGGGACACCGGGCGGGAAACTTATTCGGCGGATGGAACGTGCATACCTTTTGGGACGGTGGGGCCCGGGTCACGTTCTCGTTTATGGCGGGACTACTCGTGTACCGGATGGGGTGGCGGCTGCGGACGCGGCTTGGCTTTGGGGCGTTAAGTGTACTGCTCATGCTCGCGTTTGTGATGCCGTATGCGAAGGGCGGATGGGTACGAGAGGTGGCGGTGATTGTGGTGTATTTTCCGCTGCTGGTGGCACTCGGTGCGGGGGCAAAGGTATCGCCTCGGATAGAACGGCTTTGCCGGTTCTCGGGGGACCTATCCTATCCGCTGTATATGACTCATTACTCCGTGATCTGGATTTGGGCAGACTTTGTCGGCAAACACAAACTGGCAACGGGAGAACTGGCGCCAGCGGTTGTGTGCGGAGTGGTGACAATGGTGGCGTTTGCGTACATAGTGATGGTGGCTTATGACAAGCCGGTACGATCGTATCTGCGGGCGAAGTGGTGAGTGGCGAGGCATCGATCCTTTGCTGTTGTACTTACGTCGCTTTTCAGTTCCAATTGAACCCACCAATCGAGGAAACCCTATGCGCCTCGCAGCCGTTGCTCTCTTCCTCTTCTCGGCCCTTGCAGGCTCCGCACAAACCATGTCAGCGCCCTCGGCGCAAACGCCTCCCGCCACCATCACATGGCCCACGCAGGACGGCACCTACCTCATCAAAAATTTTCGCTTCCGCACCGGAGAAACCCTCCCCGAACTGAAGCTCCACTACCTCACCCTCGGCACACCGCACCGCAACGCCGCAGGCCACATCGATAACGCCATCCTCCTCCTCCACGGCACCGGCGGCGACGCCCACTCGCTCCTCGCCCCGCAGTTCTCCAACATCCTCTTCGGCCCCGGCCAGCCCCTCGACATCACGAAGTATTACCTCATCCTCCCCGACGACATCGGCCACGGCCAGTCCAGCAAGCCCAGCGACGGCCTCCGCACGCGCTTCCCGCACTACGACTACGACGACATGGTCTCCAGCCAACACACCATGCTCCTCGAAGGCCTCCACGTCGATCACCTCCGCCTCATCTTCGGAACCTCCATGGGCTGCATGCAGTCCTTCGTCTGGGGCGAAACATACCCCGGCTTCGCCGACGCCCTCATGCCCATGGCCTGCCTCCCGACTCAAATCGCCGGACGCAACCGCATGATGCGCTACATGGCCATCGAAAACATTAAGAACGATCCCGCCTGGAAGAACGGCGACTACACCACCGAACCCGTCGTCGGTCTCCGCGCCGCCAACGAACTACTCCTCGTCATGGGCTCCAGCCCGCTCCAGATGCAGAAGGCCGCGCCCACCCGCGCCGCCGCCGAAGCTTACGCCGACCGCTCCCTCGCCCGCAGCACCGCTAACACCGACGCCAACGACTTCATCTACTACCTCGACGCCTCACGCGACTACGACCCCAGCGCCAAGCTCAGCACCATCACCGTTCCCGTCCTCTGGATCAACTCCGCCGACGACTTCATCAACCCACCTGAGCTGGGCATCGCAGAAAAAATGGTGAACCTCATGCCCAACGCAAAGTTCATCCTCATCCCCATCTCCGACGCCACCCGAGGCCATGGAACCCACACCCAGGCCACCGTCTGGAAGGACTACATGGCCGACTTCCTCCGCCAGACCCAGTCCAAATAGCGCATAACAAGTAGTCTGTAACCTGTGACCTTAACTCTCACCAATTTTCTGGGACTGCTCGGCGGCCTGCTCGTTCTGGCCTTCGTGACCAATCGTTTCTCCCGCCGCACCCGCGTGCCCGACGTCATCGTCCTGCTCATCTGCGGAATTGTTCTGGGCCCCGTCTTGCACTGGATCAACGCCGACCGATTTCCCGAGCTCATCCGCGGAGTCGGCACCGTCGCCCTCATCCTGATTCTCTTCGCCGCCGGCCTGGAGCTCGACCTCCGCCGCGCCCTCAAGCAGTTCACCGCCGGCATGACGCTGGCGATCTTCAGCTACGGCCTCACCTTCGCAGGCGTCGCTTATTTCTGCATCCACGCCCTCAGCATGGCCAGAATGCCGTCGCTCCTTGTCGCCGCGGCGCTGGCCTGCATGAGCAGTTCGATCATCCTCCCAACCCTGGACCAGCTCGACCTGCGCCACGACCTCAAGACCACGCTCGTCATCGAAGCCTCCTTCGGCGACGGCCTCGGCGCCATCGGCGTAGGCGTCCTGCTCGGCCTCGCAGGCGGTGGAAGCTTGTCCCTCCATAGCAGCAGCGGCGCTATCCTCGGCAGCGCCTTCGCCATGTTCATCTTCAAGTTCCTGCTCGCATTCATCGTTGCCATCATCGCCGGATTTCTCTGGGTGCGGCTGCTGCCCAGCGTCTCCGACAAGCAGTTCTGGCAGGTGCTCACCTTCGCCGTCGTCCTGATCGTCTATTCCATCACCGACGCCATCGGCGGCAGCGCCCTCTTCGCCGTCATGGTCTTCGGCGCCACGCTGGCCAGCCTGCTCGATCCCCAGAACTCCATGCAGAGGTTCGGGTTCGAGATCCTCGCGCCCGGCCACAGCGACAAGATCCACTCCTTCCACTCCGAACTGGCGTTCCTCGTTCGCAGCTTCTTCTTCGTCCTGCTCGGCGCGATGATCCAGTTCGCCGGATTGAAGAAACAGCTCCTCCCGAGCCTTGGCATTCTGGGTGTATTTCTTGTCGCGCGCATCCTTGCCGTCTTCTGCAGCCGCATCGTTTGGCGTGGAACAACCTACCGCGAATGCGAGTTCGCCACCCTGCTGATCCCCCGCGGCCTCATCACCGCGGTCCTCGCCCTCGAAGTCATTCAGGCCGCCCCGACCGGCCTTGCCTACTTCCCGTCCCTGACCTTCGCCCTCATCCTGTTCACCAACGTCCTCATCCTCCCGGCATCGATCCGCGCCCGCGTCCTCGCCCCCGCCTCGCCCCCGACAGCCGACGAGCTGCCAGTCTCCTAATCTTTATCGGATCATATTTGCCCTATTTTGTTGTCATTCCCGAAGGGAATCTGCGTTTCTTCCCGGGCTGGCATGACTACACTCGGAGGGGAACAGCTTTAGCGCCGTAGTGGAGAGACCCTCGCCGTTGTTCCTGTCATTGCCCGTTCTTAAGACCTTTACGGCCTCAGGCTTAAAAGATAAAGCTTCCCATCGGTTCGATTGAGGCATAGGATTCCGTCGACAAGTAAGGTGGCTCGTATGTTGAAGCCTTTGTTGGCTCTTCCCGCTCTTCTGCTCTTCGTTCCCTCGCCCCAGCAACCGGCTCCCGCAAATATTCCTGCAACTGCCGCTGCGGCTCCAGCCATGCCGGCGGATGCCAAAACTCTGGTCAATCCGGTAAAGCCCACGGCTGATTCTCAGACGCAGGCAAAGAAGATGTACGGATATGACTGCGCCGTATGCCACGGTGAAAACGGCAACGGCAAAGGCGACCTCGCCGCCGACATGAAGCCTCCGCTCAAGGACTACACCGACCCGGCCGCGCTCAAAGACCTCACCGACGGCGAGATCTTCTACATCATCAAGAACGGCAAAGGCCAAATGACCGGCGAAGGCGACCGTTTGAACAAAGACGGTACTTGGAACATGGTCATCCTTGTACGCTCGTTCGCCAAAAAGTAATCCTGCTCCAGCCCCAACCGTACGTCATCTCGACCGAAGCGAAGCGGAGTGGAGAGATCCCTGTATTTTGTCTCCATAGCTATTTCTTCTCAGGTATGGCTTCCTTTTATTTGTCATTCCCGAAGGGAATCTGCGTTTTGCTCAAATCGCCAAAACTCCCTCCGGAGGAGAACTCTAACAAACAGATTTTATTGGTCTTACCAATCTCATCCCTAAAAAATCCAGCAAAAGCATCTGTCAAGCCCCAAAAGCATCTAACTAAAACAAAACAAACCGAATAGAGGTTGCAGGTTAGTTTCACTCAACTCGATAAAATAGAAACAGCATAAAAAAAGTAAGAGCAATCGTTCCCGGCTCCACCTGTAACTCCTTTTGATGGAATATTTTACCGATAAACCATCTAAAATCAATATTTTAGCAAGCATAATTTTGATACATCACTGAAAATAAGCAGCTTACTTCTTTTCGCTACATAGGGAGCCTTCCCCAACAGGAGAGATCATGACCGACTTCGCCATCCGCCGGGCCACCTTCCGAAAGCTCCACGAGAGCGGCTGCTTCGTCCTTCCGAACCCTTGGGATGTAGGTTCAGCGCGATACCTCCGCAGCCTCGGCTTCAAGGCGCTGGCGACGACCAGCGGCGGCTTCGCCTTCTCCAGCGGCCTGCCCGACGCACATTGGGCCGTCTCCCGCGATCAGGTGCTCAAGCACATCGCTGAGATCGTCGCCTCGGTCGATCTCCCCGTCAACGCCGACTTTGAATCCGGCTACGCCAACGAGCCCGAGGACGTCGCCGAAAACGTTCGCCTCTGCGTCGAGACCGGCGTCGCCGGACTCTCCATCGAAGACGCCACCGGCGATCGCGAAGAGCCGCTGTACGATCTGCCGCTCGCCGTCGAGAGAATCAAGGCAGCAAAGGCAGCCATCAAGGCCTCCGGCGCAGACGTGCTCCTGGTCGCAAGGTCGGAGTGCTTCCTCCTCGGCCATCCCGAGCCATTGGCCGAAGCCATCCTTCGCCTCGAGGCCTTCGCCGAAGCAGGCGCAGACGTGCTCTTCGCTCCCGGTGCAGTCAAGCGCGCCGACATCGAGGCCATCGTAAAGGCGGTTCATCCTAAACCGGTCAACGTCCTGCTCACCTCCAGCGCCGGGCTCAAAATTCCCGAACTGGCCGATCTCGGCGTGCGCCGCATCAGCGTAGGCTCCGCACTCGCCCGCACCGCATGGACAAGCTTCATCCGCGCCGCCCGCGAAATCGCAGAGCAAAGCAGCATGGCCGGAATGGACAACTCAGTCACCTTCGCCGAGCTGAACGGCTTCTTCCAAAAGGACCTGGCCCAGCGCACCTAGAGCGATTTCGCCCACGTGTAGCTTCCCTTGTTTGTCATTCCCGAAGGGAATCTGCGTTTTGCTCGAATCACCAAAACTGCATCTGGAGGAGAACCGCTATCAGCCCTTAATCCGGCGATATCTGCGAAAATAGAAGCAGTATGCCCGAGCAGCAGACTATTGCCGTAGCCATGTCCGGAGGAGTCGACTCCTCCGCTGTCGCCGCGCTTCTGCGTTCGCAGGGCCACACGCTCGTCGGCCTCACCCTTCAGCTCTGGAACCAGCGCCGCCTCAGCGGCCACGAGGGAATGCCCGAAGCAGTTCAAGGCCGCTGCTGCTCCATCGATGACGTCTACGACGCCCGCCATGTAGCCGAGCAACTCGACATTCCTTACTATGTCGTGAACCAGCAAGACCGTTTCGAAGCCGACGTAGTCAAGCCTTTCGTAGCCGAGTACCTCGCCGGACGAACACCGATTCCCTGCACCCTCTGCAACAATCATCTGAAGTTCGACCAGCTCCTCACCACCGCCCGCCAGATCGGCGCTGACCGCATTGCGACCGGCCACTACGCCCGCAATCACTTCGACGAAGCCCGCCAGCGCTGGATTCTCTCGCGCCCTGCCGATCACACGAAGGACCAGACTTACTTCCTCTTCGGCCTGACGCAGGAGCAGCTCTCGCGCACCCTCTTCCCTCTCGGCGAGATGCAGAAGCCCGCCGTGCGCGAGATGGCCTCCGACGCTGGTCTCAACGTCGCCTCGAAGCCCGACTCGCAGGAGATCTGCTTCATTCCCGGCGGCGACTACAACGCGTTCCTGAAGGCCTATCTCGACGAGCAGGGCGAAGACCTTCCCGACTCCTCCGGCGAGTTGGTATCGAGCTCAGGCGAAGTCATCGGCCACCACGAAGGTATTCAGAGTTTCACGGTCGGACAACGCAAGGGCCTCGGTCTCACCTCGCCCGATCCTCTCTACGTCCTCGCCATTCATCCGGACAGTCATCAGGTCACCGTCGGCTCCAACGACGAGCTGATGTCCAACGACCTGCGCGCCAACCGCCTCAACTGGATCTCCATCCCCGAGCTGACCGAAGACATCCGCGTCACCATCAAGGTGCGACACCGCCACACACCCGCAGCGGCCATATTGAGCCCCGGACCTGACGGAACCGTCCGCGCCACCTTCGATGAGCCCCAACGTGCAATCACCCCCGGCCAGGCCGCCGTCTTCTATCAGCAAGACGAGGTCGTCGGGGGTGGTTGGATTTTTTAGGATTCTTTACAGATCGATGTCATTGCTGTCCCGATAGCTTGGGCGAGTTCGGCCGCTGCCGAAACCCTTGGCACGCCCTACCAGAACATCCAGTCCGGCTTTCAGTCCATTCACTAACCCGTTGAACTCGCGCACTGGAACTCGAATCCCATTCTGGACCGCATTCACTGCCTCAGCGGTTCCGGTCAGAATTGTGGTGACAATATCATCCACGCGCGCTGTCTGCACTCGCGCTTTGTTGTTGACATCGCTCAAGGTAGCGTCGAACTCCGCAGCCTTGCTGCGAACCACGTTGCTGGTCTCGACGAGGTTCTCGGCAAGCGTCATCATCTTCGGGGCGGTATTGGCAATGAAGTCCTGCGTACTTTCAAGAGCAGGCATTGCCTTGGCTCGAACTTCCTCCACAATGGCAAGCACGCGCTTGCGCGCCTTGGCCGCGCCGACAGCCATCACGACCAGCGCTATCGCCTGCACAATCAAAGCAGCCGCAACCATGCCGACGAAGACCATCAGCAGCCTGGAGTTGCCCGAAGAAATCGAGTCGGCATCCTGCAGCCACATTCCCGACAGAACAAATTGTGCCGCTACCATGCAGCCTCTCTTTCAAATTCAAATACACAAAATTTCAGGGCCTGATCCCCATCCACGAGAGATCAGGCCCCGGCTACAGCTATGCTTTGCCTAGATCTTTCGTTACATTCGCATAGGCATCTTTGCCTGCATCAATCGCGGCGGCAACCTTGTCCTGCTGCTCATGCACCAGACCCTTGCCCTTTTCGACATACTCTGCCCACTGGTTGCGGCCACGGTCATAGTACTCTTTACCGCGGTCGACATATTCGCCAACCTGCTGCTTGCCCTGCGCTGCCAGATCGGCAGCCCGCTCCTTGCCTTGCTGGGCAAGGACCGCTGCCTTTTCCTTTGCATCGAGGGCGCCGGCTACGAGATCATCCCGCGTTTCTTTACCTGCCTTCGGGGCATACAGGACGCCCACAAGGGCACCGACGCCGAGGCCCGCCAAAAACCAACCCAATCCACCTACGCTGTTGTCATCTGACATATTCTTTTCTCCTGTCTGTCTGAAAATGCAAACTCTTGTCCCCGCCTTTATAACCCAGCGGACGAAAGAAACTCATGGGCGCTGCCAAATATCAAGCATACCTTTTCGTGCAAGAGGAAGCGTCTTTAACGCCAGGCAGCCTGTAGGGAAAGATGCCCTCTCGATGGAATAGGTTGCGCCATTCGCTCTACCGCCCTCTTAGGATTGCCTCCGTCAACCTCACTCTTGCGCCCTCCGATCCGTCTATGAAATAGCACTCTTCGGCAGTGGCTGCAACTCTTCATACAGCCACCAGCTAAATAGAAGCATCTGAAACCAATAGAGTGAGTTGCAGTGTTTGCAATCGCTCTACCCACAACGAGGTTCCATGTACGTGTCCCATGCCGTTTCCTTTCCGCGCGCCGTTACGTTCGCTGCCGTCTTTGCTGTAGCACTCAGCCTTGGAGGTTGCAAGAAATCCACGCCTCCCCCCGACGATGCCGCCCTCACCTCCGCAGTCCAGACGCGCATCGCAGGAGATAGCGCGCTTCAGTCCGAATCCATTCAAGCCACGGTCCAGGACGGCAGCGCCACGCTCAACGGCACAGTCAGCAGTGAAGCCGCTCGCTCTCTCGCCGCTTCGGACGCTGCCCAGGTAGCGGGCCTCAAAACCGTCATCAATAACCTCGCCGTTCAACAGGCTGCAGCCCAGCAGCCTGCGCCACAAGCCGCTGAAGTCGCTCCACCTCCGCCCGCTCGCGTCCGCAAGGAGCAGGTAAAGAAGAAGACGCGCCCCGAGCCGGTTGCTCATTCCCCTGCTCCCATCGAGCGCGTTCCTCCTCCGGAACAGGCTCAGGCCGAGCCGCCACCATCTCCTCCACCGCCGCCGCCAGCAAAACCCGCGGCTCCAGCTTTCCGAGACGTCAACATTCCCGCAGGCACGACGCTGCCCATCCGCATTACCCAGACGCTCGACAGCGCCAGCACCCAGCAGGGTGACAGCTTCAGCGGCACGGTAGCCAGCGATGTCGTCATCGATGGCGTAGTCGTCATTCCAAACGGCGCTGCCGTCTCCGGCCGCGTCGATGCCGTGCAGGAAGCTGCACACTTCAAAGGCAACTCCCTGCTGACCATTGAACTCACCGGCCTACGCCATCGGGGCGACGGCGTCGCCCTCTCCACCGAACCTTACAGCGTGGCGGGCAAGGGACGCGGCAAGAACACAGCCATCAAGACCGGCGGCGGCGCAGCCGTGGGAGCTATCCTCGGCGGCATCTTCGGCGGCGGCAAGGGCGCTGCCATCGGGGCCGCGGCAGGTGGTGGAGTCGGTGCCGGAAGCAACGCCATCACCCGGGGCGAGCAGGTCCAGATTCCCTCGGAAAGCCTGATCCGCTTCCATCTCACGAACACCATCTCTCTCCGCGTCTCCAACAACAGTGCACGAAACGCATCCGATAGCCCAGATAACCCCAACCTCCAGCAACGGCCTGATTCTCAGCAGCAATAGCAGGCGCACCCAATCGCTGGTTCAGCTTCATCGTCCCTATCCACGTGGCGGCAAGGTATTCGCCGCCACTCCTGATCGATATTTTCCTGCGCACCCTTCGTGTAAACTTGGTATCAGCGGGCCAGAAAAACCCATGCACGATGCTTCTTTTACCGAAAGAAATTTACTTCTTTGAGGTACTCCGTCTTGACGAAGGCATCGCCTAACACCACGGTTAACATTACGAAGAAGCCATCAGGGTTTCTCACCTTCACCCTGCATGCTCACCTGCCCTACGTCGTCAACCACGGCACCTGGCCACATGGCATGGAGTGGCTGCACGAGGCTGCCGCCGAAACATATCTGCCGCTGCTTCGCGTCTTAAAGAATCTTGAACGCGACAAGATCCGCTTCAACTGCAATCTCAATCTCTCTCCCATCCTGCTCGAACAACTCTCGCACCCCGTGTTCATCGCGGAGTTCCCGAAGTATCTCGGGCGAAAGATCGTCGCCGCGCAGGAAGACGAGGCGTTCTTCACGCAGTCCGGCGAGGCCCACTACGCCGAGACCGCGCGCTTCTGGCATCGCTTTTTCTCGCAGGCGCTCGAAGACTTCAACCACTTCGACCAGAACATCATCAAGGCCTTCCGCCACTTCAACGACATCGGCCTGATCGACATCATCACCTGCGGCGCCACCCACGGCTACATGCCGCTGCTGGGCACCGACGAGAGCGTTCGTGCGCAGATTCGCACTGCTGTCACGACCCACATCCGCCACATCGGTCAGCACCCAAAGGGCATCTGGGCTCCCGAGTGCGGCTATCGTCCCGCTGGCTTCTGGAACTATCCCGTGGCCAATGCAGACGGCACACCGACACCTCCGGGCTTCGACCGCATCGGCGTCGAGCAGGCGCTCTCTGAATCCAACATCGATTTTTTCTTCGTCGATACGCACCTCGTCGAAGAGTCGCATCGCGTTCCCTCGCCTTACGAACTGAAGAACGGTGCCGTTCCGACCGACGAACAGACTGAGCAGATGACGCACCGCGACTACCGCCGCCTCTACCAGCCTTATTACGTCGACGGCCCCTACGATAAAGCCCACGCCACCACCATCTTTCCTCGCGATCCGCGTACCGGTGTCCAGGTCTGGTCCGGCGAGAGCGGCTATCCCGGCGACGGTACCTATCTCGACTTCCACAAAAAACGCTGGCCGGGCGGTCATCGCTACTGGCGTGTTACCGGCCCCAAGGTCGACATGGGCGACAAGCAGCCCTACTACCCGCAGGAGGCCGCAGAGCGCGTGAAGTCTCACGCCGCCAACTACGTCCATCTCGTGTGGGAGGCGCTCCAGTCGGGCTTCAACGATGCCATTCCGCCGATTCTCTGCTCTCCCTTTGACGCAGAGCTCTTCGGCCACTGGTGGTTTGAGGGGACGTTGTGGCTCGAGGCTGTCGCTCGCAGCATCCACGACCATAACACGGGCATCCAGCTCATCAGTTGCGCCGAATATCTGGACCGTTATCCTCGCGCAGGCTTCATCGCCATGCACGAAGGCTCATGGGGAGCCGAGGGCAACAACCATGTCTGGATGAACCCCGAGACCTCGTGGACTTACACCCACATCTATCCCGCCGAGCTTTACACCCGCGACGTCTGTACTGCAGGCCACTGGTGCAAGTCCGCGCTGGGCAAGCGCATCATGCAACAGCTCTGCCGCGAGCTGCTGCTACTCGAGTCCTCAGACTGGCAGTTCCTCATCACGACAGGCGCTGCTCGCGACTACGCGGAAATTCGCTTCCTCACGCACAACGACCAGTTCAACGAGGTCAAAGCCATCTGGCAGGGCTTTGAATCGAGCGGCAGCCTCACGCCGACGCAGGAGACTCGCCTCGCGGAGATCGAACTGCGCGACAGCGTCTTCCCTGACATCGACCCCGGTTTATGGGTTGCCGGAGCCCATCAGGTCCGCGAAGCGGAAGGCCTAGCGAGGATTCACGCCGAAGCAACGCCTGCACCTGCCGCAGACGCTGCGACCGCTTGATTCAGGCGCAATAGCAATGAAGGAGCAGCTCCCTTTGAGTTGCTCCTTTTTTCGCGCCTAAAATAAGAGTGTGGCTCTCGCATCGTCAACCTCGACGCAACCAACGCTGACACCAGCAACAAAACCCCGATCCATGAGTCGCCGCTCTCCGCTCGTACTGTGGCATCTTCTCTCGCTCGATGCACCCACCATCGCCGCTCTGTGGGTATGGTTTATCGCTGCCGCCGACCACATCCGCCTTCCACTCTCTTCCATCGCCGCGATGTTCATCGCTGTGTGGATGCTCTATGCCGCCGACCGTCTTCTCGACACACGGCTGCTCGACAGCCAGTCCCGGCAGGAGCAACATCTCGAAGCCCGCCACTACTTCCACCACCGCCACCGCAGCGCCTTCCTCACAGGGATACTGCTGGCCTCCGCGGCCCTCGCGCCGCTTCTCCTACGCCTCTCCACTGAAGCAATCCACCTCTATCTGATTCTGGGCGGCCTTCTCTTCGGATACTTCATCCTCATCCACGCCACCCGCAGCGCCCACCGCTTCCCCAAGGAGATCGCCGTGGGCATCTTCTTCGCCGCTGCCACCTTCATCCCCACCGTCGCGCGCCAGCCCGAACTGCGTCTTGCACTGCTACCATCAGCGCTTCTTCTGGGGATGCTTTGCAGTCTTAACTGCCTCTTCATCTACGCATGGGAGCATGATCCCCAACGTTCATCCGCTCCTGATCACCCTACCCACGCCACTACCCGCTTCGCTCTCCGCCATCTGCCCCTCTTTGCCATCGTCATTGCTCTCGCGGGAACAATCCTCGCCATCTTCCATCACCGCGCTCCGTGGTCAATTCCGCTTGCAACCGTCATCTCTGCCGCTCTTCTGCTCGTACTGCATGCTCGTCGCCACCACATCTCCCCACTGACGCTTCGTGCTACCGCCGATCTGGTGCTGCTGACTCCAATGCTTCTCATCGCCTTTCTCCGTTGATGAATTCGATGAACTCTGATCCCAACTTCAACCCCATAGCCCGCCCCTACCGCTGGCTCGAGTACCTCACCCTCGGCCGTACCCTGGAACGTTGCCGCCTGCACTTCCTCCCAAAACTTCTCGGCCAGAAAAAAGCCCTCGTCCTCGGCGACGGAGACGGCCGCTTCCTCGCGGCCTTCATGGCCTCCAACCCTCACATCCACGTTGACGCCGTAGACTCCAGCGCGACCATGCTCCAACTCTTAAGCAAGCGTTGCGAAGTCAGCGCCGCACGCCTTGAAATCCACCACACCAGCGCACTCACCTTCGCGCCCACCGAAGCTTACGACCTCGTCGTCACCCATTTTTTTCTCGACTGCCTCAGCCAATCCGATCTAGAAGCCCTCATCGCCCGAATCACTCCCACGCTCACCTCAAAAGCTCTTTGGCTCATCTCCGACTTCCGCATCCCAGAGGGACACATGCGTCTCCCCGCACACATCCTCGTGCGAGCTCTCTACCTTGCATTCCGCATCATCACCGGTCTCCGCACGACTCACCTCCCCGACTACGCCACGCCCCTCGCCAAAGCCGGACTGACACGCATCGTCCATCACTATTCGCTCGGAGGTCTACTGACCACCGAACTCTGGCAGATCGAATCGAGTCCCATTGCATTCGCCCCACCTTAACCAGTACGCTGTGGATGGCGCATCCAAACCGCGCAGCCAGCAAATGAACAAGCCCTACACAATGCGAAAGTGGCGAAATTGGCAGACGCACCAGACTTAGGATCTGGCGGAGCAATCCATAGGGGTTCAAGTCCCCTCTTTCGCACCAAATTCTTTACCATCCGCCCCACAAAGCAGTCTCTCGAAAGCGATCCAAATGAGCCAGCCCAAGACCACGGCCAACCAGCCGACTGAACAGCCCGCACTCCGACTCACCAACACCGAGAACTATCGCGAAGACTACGCCAACAGCGTTCAGGTCCGCATGAGCGTATGGGACTTCTTCCTCGTCTTCGGCACCATGACCCAGGACACTCCCGAAGAGCTGCATGTCAAGAACTTCGAGGGCATCTACCTCAGCCCGCAGCAGGCCAAGGCCCTGTGGAACGTCCTCGGCCATAACCTCGCCCAGTACGAACAGGCCTTCGGCCAGATCACGCTGGAGCAGGTTCCTCCGTCGCCCAACGGCCCCGTCCACTAAGAGAGTGCGAACCCCGGAGAAATTCAGCGGCGCAAGGCCCGGCAACTCCGCACCGGGCGACATCTCCCTCTGGATGCTCTTCCCGCTCTTTTTCGCCGCTGTCTATCTCTCCCATCTCACCCTCCTTCGTCTCCCTTATTTCTGGGATGAAGGCGGCTACTACATTCCTGCCGCGTGGGACTTCTTCCGCACCGGCAGCCTCATTCCGCAGACCACCGTCACCAACGCCCATCCACCGTTGCCTTCCATCCTGCTTGCGGCGTGGTGGCATCTGTCGGGATTCGTCGTCAGCGGCACGCGAACGCTCGTCTGCATCGTCAGCGCCTCGGCCCTTCTCGGCGTCTACAAACTCACACGAACTCTTGCCGGAGCCACCGCAGCCGCAGTCGTCACCTTCCTTACCGCAATCTATCCCATATGGTTCGCGCAAAGCACGCTCGCACACGCCGACATCTTCGCCGCCGCCTTCACTCTCTGGGGCCTCGCCTTCTACTTCGACCACGACGAGGCAAATCGAAGCACGACAAAGAGCCAAATCCTCGCGGCCGTCATGTTCTCTCTCTCGGTCCTCTCCAAAGAGACCGCGATCATCACTCCTGCGGCGCTCGCGCTATGGGAGGCAATCCTCTTCCTGCAAACCCAAGACAAAGCCTCCAGCAGACGCGAAACCCTGCGCTGGCTGGCTGCGCTCCTCTTCCCCATCGCACCGCTCGTAGCCTGGTACGCCTACCATTACCACCGCACCGGTTTCATCTTCGGCAACCCCGAGTTTCTCCGCTACAACGCCACCGCGAACCTCAGCGCCTACCGCATTGCTCTCTGCCTCTGGCACCGCTTCCTGCACCTGACGACGCACATGAACCTGTTCGTCCCGGTCGTTGCCACAGTAGCCGTCTTCCTGATTCCAGTAACATCCCCCGCGGCTCCACAAGCGATTCGCAAATCCGCGCTCAAGGCCATCGCCGTCATCCTTCTCGCCAACTGGATCGCCTTCTCCATCCTCGGCGGAGCGCTGCTCACCCGCTATCTTCTGCCGATGTACCCTCTGGTGCTGCTCCTCTGCGTCTCGACATGGCGCCGTCATCTGCGCCAGTGGTGGCTCATCGCCGCGCTCAGTACAGCGGCCTTCCTTAGCGGTATCTGGATCAATCCACCCTATGCCTTCGCGCCGGAAGACAACCTCACCTACCGCGACATGATCGTTCTGCACCAGCAGGCCGTCCAGTTCATCGAGCACAACTACCCTCAGGCCACCGTCCTCACTGCATGGCCCGCAACGTCCGAACTCTCCCGTCCCGAGATCGGCTACACCCACCACTCCATCAAGACCGTAGCCATTCCCAACTTCTCCATCGAGCAGATGCAGAAAGCCGCAGCCGACCCCGGAGCCTACGACACCGCCTTCATCTTCTCTACTAAATGGGAGCCACCACCCGGCACCATCAACCTCGGCAAGCCAAACGAATCCGAAGACACGAAGTTCTTCGACTTCCACCACGACATGCATCCCGCCGCCGCCGCAGCCCTTCTGCACGGAGAGGTCGTCTGGCAGGCTCACCGCAAGGGCGAGTGGGCCGCCGTCCTTCGCTTCCCCCGCTCGGTAGACGCATCGCTCACGCTGCCGCGCTAACGTCCAAGCTCTATACTCATAGCTGTGCTGAGACCGTTAAACCTGCGCTCGATTCTCCGAAAAAAATGGCTGCCCGCTGCACTCCTCCTGTGCTGCTCCCTTGGCCTCTTGCCCCGCGCACATGCGGCACAAAACGCTGCTGACGCTGAACCGCCTCAGGCGATGGGCCGCGTCGTCCTTGTGCTCCCCTTCGACAACCGCTCCGGCCAGCCCAATCTCGACTGGATCGGTGACTCGTTCCCCGACACGCTGAATCAGCGCCTCACCTCAGCCGGGTTCCTTACTCTCTCCACTGACGACCGCCAGTTCGCGCTCGACCATCTTGGTCTGCCTGTCGACTTCAAGCCCACCCGTGCCACGACCATCCGCATCGCCCAGACGCTCGACGCCAACTTCGTCATCGTGGGCAGCTACACGGTTAGTAACAACCGCATTAATGTGCAGGCGCAGATTCTGAACGTCGACAAGCTCAGTCTGTCGCAGCCACTCGCTGACTCCAGCGATCTGCCGCGCCTGTTCGACGTCGAAAACTCCATTGCATGGACGATCGCAAAACGCATCGATCCCCACTTCAACGTCGCGCAGCAAACTTTTCTCGCCGCTGCAGGTGGCGTTCCCCTCAACTCGTTTGAGAACTACATTCGCGGCATCAGTGCAGCATCGCCACAGGAGCAGATCAAGCGTCTCCAGATGGCCATTGCGTTGACGCCCAATTACGCTGCCGCTCTGCTTGCGCTGGGCAAGGCGCAGTTCACCCAGCGCGAATACGATCAGGCTGCCGCCACCCTCGCCAAGGTTCCTCACAGCGACCGCCGCGCGCTCGAAGCCGGCTTCTATCTCGGCCTCGCCCGCTTCAACTCCGGCAAATATGCCGACGCCGAGACAGCATTCGGCTTCGTTGCCAGCCGTCTTCCGCTTCCCGAGGTCGTCAACAACCAGGGCGTCGCCGCCAGCCGTCAGGGCCACAACGCCGTTCCCCTCTTCCAGCGCGCCTCCACCGCCGACCCCAATGACGCGGACTATCACTACAACCTCGCCGTATCTCTGCTCCGCCAGGGCGATTTTGCCGGCGCGCAGCGAGAGGTCGATGAGACCCTGAAGCTCCGCCCTGCCGACAATGAAGCGGCGTTGCTCAAGGCGCGCATCCACTCCGGCAGAAGCCTCAAGCCCTCTCCAGCAGCCACCCCCAAGGCCGATACAGCCAACGCCGCAACGACCTCATCCGACGACTCCGACTTCGACCCCTTGGAGCGCATTCGCAGGACCTACTCCGAAGCCTCCTTCCATCAGGCAGCCTTTCAGCTCGACCAGATGCGTTCCATGCGACTCGCCAACCTGCCGCCTGCAAAACAGGCTGTTGAATACACGCAGTCGGGCAACGAATATCTCACACAAGGGCTGATTCCCGAAGCCGAGCAGGAGTTTCAGGCGGCCATCACCGCCGACCCCGCCAGTGCCGACTCTCACACCGGACTCGCCCAGGTACGCGAACACACCGGCGACATCGACAACGCGCGCGCCGAGGCGCAAACCTCTCTCAAGCTCCATCCCACCGCTGGAGCGTACACTCTTCTCGCCAAGATCGAACTCGAAGCCAAACAGATGGACGCCTCCGCCGCCGATGTAAGCAGCGCCCTCAAGCTCGACCCCAAAGACCCGGCAGCGCTGGCCATGCGACAAGCGCTGCTCGCGCGCGGACAGCGCATCCCATGAAGACCTCGCTGAAGTTCCTCTTCGCACTCGCCTTCATCCTCTCCTGCCTTCTGCCCGTGGCCGCGCGCGCCGACTCCGCAAAGCCCGTCACCAAGCCGATCGCGGTCAAACTGATCATCCACGACACGGTTCAGCCCATCACCGCCGATTATCTCCAGCGCGGACTCAACGAGGCCGCACGCATCCACGCCAGCGCGGTCATCGTCTCACTCGGCACTCCGGGCGGCCTGCTCGAATCGACCCGCGTCATGGTCGAGTCCATCGAAAAATCTCCTGTTCCGGTCATCGTCTATATCTCTCCCACTGGTAGCCGTGCCGGATCAGCAGGTTTCTTTCTGCTCGAAGCCGCAGACGTAGCCGCCATGGCACCCGGAACCAACGCCGGAGCCTCCCATCCTGTTACAGAAGGCCGTGAGCCCGACGCCATTCTCAAGCAGAAGATCGAAAATGACGCCGCGGCCTTTCTCCGCTCCTACGTCTCTCGCCGCGGACGCAACGTACAGGCCGCCGAAGACGCCGTCCGCAACTCGAAATCCTACAGCGATGAGGAGGCCCTCAACCTCAAACTCATCGACCTCATCGCCAATAATGACCAGACGCTGCTGTCCTCGCTCGACGGCCGCGAGATCAAGCGCTTTGACGGCAGCTCCGAAACCTTTCACCTTCAAGGCGCGACCATCACCACAATCGCGCCCTCGTTGCGTGAGCGGCTCCTCACCCGCCTCACCGATCCCAACCTCGCTGTCCTTATGCTTGTGCTCGGCGGCCTGCTGATCTATCTCGAATTCAACGTTCCCGGAACCATCATCCCCGGCTCCATCGGAACCCTACTCGTTCTGCTCAGCCTCTTCGGCCTGAACCTCCTGCCCATCCGCCACACGGCAGTCCTTCTGCTGATCGCAGCCGTCATTCTGATGGTGCTCGAAACCAAGTTCGCCAGCCACGGCATGTTGGCCCTCTCGGGAACCATCTGCCTTGTCTTCGGCTTAGCTACGCTGGTCAGCTCCTCCGTCCCGGAACTACAGGTCCACACCGGCACCGCAGTCGGCGCGGGCATCGGCTTCGGGGCCATCTCCTTCGGCCTCGCCTGGATCGCCCTGCGCGCCCGTCGCGGCAAAGTCCTCACTGGTCCTCAGGCCATGCTCGGAGCCACCGCCGTCGCACAGACTCCACTTACCCCCAATGGTCAGGTCGAAATCCGTGGTGAGCTATGGCAAGCCTCTCTCCGCAACCATGCCACGCTGCCCGCCGGGGCCACCGTCCTCGTACGCAGCGTCGAGGGCCTCACCCTGATCGTCGAGGCCGCTGGAGATTCCACCCCCTCCTGAGCCGCACCACCACGGCAACCGAGGTAAACTGAAATGAGTATCAGTTCGCGCTAAAAGTAACTAGCCAAAAGTACGATCCTACGATCCAAGGGAGTCTCGTCTCGATGTTGAATGTGTCCCGCCTGTCCTGTGTCTGGAGTGTTTCGCTTTGCCTGCTCGCAACTCTGGCGACACCAACCGCAAAGGCCCAATCCCCCGCCCTCCAGAAACAGCTCGACCGCATTGACTTCAGCGTCAACGGCATCGGCCAGTTCAACGGCAGCGGCAGCGGCATCCCCAAGAGCGGGCCCACTGACGCCAATGGAAACCCTCTCACCGTCGATCTCTCGACCGGAAACACTCTCGGCGCGCTGATCACTATCCGTTACGTCAAATCTCCCTACGTCGGCTTTGAAGGCAATTACACCTACGCTCGCTACACCGAGACCTTCACCCCCTTCGGCTCTCCCACAAGCGGCGGCGCGGCTACAGCGGGCGTTCAGACCAATGCCTCCGAGTACACCCTGGGCTACGTCGCCCATACGCCGAAGCTGTTCACGTTGCAGCCATTCCTCTCTGCCGGACTTGGCACCATCGCCTTCCGCCCTACTACCTTCGGTGGCCAGTCACTCCGCGAACAGGCCCGTGCGGCCTACTACTATTCGGCCGGAGTCGAGGACGCGATCTCACCCCACTTCGGTCTCCGCGCCCAGTTCCGCCAGGTCTTCTTCCTCGCCCCTGACTTTGGACAGAACTACCTGACCATCCTTCACCACACCTCGACCTACGAGCCTGGTGTCGGTTTCTACCTCCGCTTCTAATTCACTTCCAGAAGTTATCCGCAGCCCGGCGAAATCATCCTTCGCTGGGCTGAAAACTTTAAGCTACAAACTCCAGCCGCCCCTTCGCCATCACCGAGTGCCGCGCTGCCGCGTCTCTCCCCGGAAAGTCGTTCCGGTAATGCGCTCCCCTGCTCTCCTCCCGTCCCAGCGCCGCAGCAACGATCAATCCAGCCACGGTATGCAGATTGCGTGCCTCCAACGCTCGCCGGAACATCCCTCGCGGCATCGTCACCGCCAGCGCATCCAGACCACGCTGGGCCTCGTGCAATCCATTCGCATCACGCAGCAGCCCGGCGTACTTCCACATCAAATCCCGCAGCTCTGCAATCCACCGCTCCGTAGCCTTCTCTCCGGTAACGGAACCTGCCACAGCGGTTGTTGTCTCCGCGACCTGTTCCCCGCCAACTCGCTCCTGTTCCACGCCGTCATTGGCGATCATCGCCTCCGCCGCCAGCACCCCAAACACCAGCCCCTCCAGCAGCGAATTGCTGGCCAGCCGGTTCGCTCCATGCACTCCCGTACAAGCCACCTCGCCCGCTGCATAAAGCCCCGGCAGCGAACTCCGTCCATGCACATCCGTCCTTATGCCGCCCATCAGGTAGTGGGCTGCTGGACGCACCGGGATCAAATCCCGTCCTAACTCCAGCCTGTACTTCGCCAGAAACTTCGAGATCCCCGGAAACCGCGCCTGCAGGTCCTTTTTCACATGGCGCATGTCCAGATAAACCTCGCCATCCATCCCTTCGTGCGTGATCGCCCGCGCCACCACATCTCTGGGAGCCAGCTCCAGCAGCGGATGATACCGCTCCATGAACCGCTCACCTTTGGCATTCACCAGATACGCGCCCTCGCCCCGCAGCGCCTCGCTCATCAAAAACCGCGGCGCACCCGGCGCACTGAACGCCGTGGGATGAAACTGGTAGAACTCCATATCGCTCACCTCGGCGCCCGCCCGGTAAGCCATCGCAATGCCGTCCCCCGTAGCTACCGCCGGATTGGTCGTGTCGCTATAGACCTGCCCTGCGCCACCACTGGCCAGCAGCACCGCCTTCGCTCGAACCACGCGCACGCCGCCCTCGCCGTCCAGCAGCGTAGCCCCCGCCACGCGTCCGCCTTCCACGAGCAGATCGACGCCGGTCGTCCACTCCATCAACTCAATCGAATCCATCTCCCGCACATGCCGCAGCAGTGACACGGCAATCTCTTTACCCGTAGCATCCCCATTCGCATGAAGAATCCGCGACCGGCTATGCGCCCCTTCGCGTGTCCGCATCAGTTCGCCATTCTCGCGATCGAACTTCGTACCCCACGCCAACAACTCTTCCACCCGTCGCGGCCCCTGCTCCACCAGCACCGCCGCCGCCTCGCGATTCACCAGGCCATCGCCCGCGCTCATCGTGTCTTCCAGATGCAGCGCGACGTCCTCCTCGCCTCCCATCGCCACAGCAATGCCGCCCTGCGCATAAGCTGTATTCGACTCCGCCAGCTCTTCCTTGGTGACGACCATCACCCTGCCCACCCGCGCCAGGCAAATCGCCGCACTCAGACCCGCAATTCCCGCACCCACTACAAGAAAATCAACTTGTTCCATCTCTCGATGCTACTGCAATACTGGTTGCTGGTTGCTGGTTGCTGGTTGTTGATCGTTGATCGCTGCCTACCCAGAACTCACGTCATCTCGACCGGAGCGAAGCGGAGTGAAGAGACCGCTGTATTTCGTCTTTGCCTGTTCCTAATCGGTGTCATCCGTGCAAATCGGTGTTAAGCCTTTCCCCCGCACCTCAACCAGCCATTATTCCTGCGATACCATGGAAATACCGTGCCCGTCATCTCACTCAAGACGCCCTCCGCCGCTTACGACATCACCATCGCCTCCAGCCTGCTGCGCACCCTCGCACCGCGCCTCAACAAGCTCGCAAAGGGACGCCGCTTCATCATCACCTCGCCCGAGATCTGGGGCCTCTGGCACAAACAAGTCCTGGCTTCGTTCAAAGAAACACCCACCGTCCTCTTCCTCCCATCAGGCGAAGCACACAAGCGTCTCGCCAGCGTCGAGTCCCTCGCGCAGCAGCTCGCCACCGCCGGGGCCGACCGCGACTCGCTCCTCATCGCCTTCGGCGGCGGTGTCATCGGCGACGTCACCGGATTCCTCGCCGCCATCTATATGCGCGGCATCCCCTACGTGCAAATCCCGACAACATTACTCGCACAGGTCGACTCCTCCATCGGCGGCAAGACCGGAGTCAACCTCGTCGCCGGAAAAAATCTCGTCGGCAGCTTCAACCATCCCCTCGCCGTCTTAGCTGACACCGATATCCTCGCCACCCTCCCGCCCGAGCAGCTCCGCGCCGGGCTGCAGGAGTCCGTCAAAGCCGGAATCATCCGCGATCCCAAACTCTTCAAATACATGGAACAGAACGCCGACGCCATCCGCAAGGGAGACGCCAAGGCGCTCACCCACGTCGTTACCGCCAGCGTCCGCGTCAAGGCCGACGTCGTCGCCAACGACGAGCGCGAATCCGGCCTGCGCATGATCCTCAACTACGGCCACACTATCGGCCACGCCATCGAGGCCGCCACCAGCTACAAGCAGCTCCTCCACGGCGAAGCCGTCGGCTGGGGCTCCATCACCGCCACCCACCTCGGCTTGTCGCGCAAACTCATCACGCAGGCGCAGTCCGATCGCATCATCGCGCTCATCCTCCGCTATGGCCCGCTGTCGCCCTTCAAAGCCACAGCCGCAAAATTAGTAGCCCTCACCTCCAGCGACAAAAAGAACCGCAGCGGCACCCTCTCCTTCATTCTTTCCACCGGCATCGGCACCGTACAGATCGTCCGCGACGTCACCCAGCCTGAGCTCCTCGCCGCCACAGAATCCATGCTTGCCCTGATGCGCCAACATACCGCAGCACCCAAGCCCGCTGCGGCACGAAAGCGCAAGCGGTAATGTCAGCACAGCAAAACATACCGGAACACACCACCGGAGCCCGCCCCACCGGCACCACCACCGATCAGGACGCCGCCGCGAACGTCCAGCAGATGTTCGACACCATCGCGCCGAAGTACGATCTGCTCAACCACGTCCTCTCGGTCGGCATCGACCGCTGGTGGTGGTCGCGTGCCGCCCGCACCTTCCGTCCCATCCTCCAGCGCCCCGAGTCCGTCGCCCTTGACCTCTGCTGCGGCACCGGCGACATGACCCTCGCCTTACTCAAGCATCGCCCTAACCAACAACCAGTAACCAAGAACCAGCAACTAATAGCCCCCCTTCTCGCCGTAGACTTCTCCCACCAGATGCTCTCCCGTGGAGCCGAGAAGTTCGCCCCGCACAACATCATCCCCATCGAAGCCGACGCCCTGCATCTCCCCATCGCCGACAACTCCATCGACCTCGTCACCTCGGCCTTCGGCTTCCGCAACCTGAGCAACTACGAGGCTGGCCTCGCAGAGCTCCACCGCATCCTCCGCCCCGGTGGCCAGATCGGCATCCTCGACTTCAACCAGCCCACCGGCCTCACCGGAGCGTTCTACAACGTTTACTTCAAACAGATTCTGCCCCGCTTCGGCGGGCTCATCTCGGGAGACCCGGCGGCCTACACCTATCTCCCCGACTCCGTGGGTCGCTTCCCCAGCCCATCGCGCATGATCGAGCTGATCCAGCAGGCGGGCTTCACCGATACCACCTGGACCAGCTACACCTTCGGCACCGCTGGCCTCTACCGCGCCACCAAACCCTGAACCATATAGCATCTTTATCATGGCTCCTGTTATGACGCCCGAAGAAGCAGCGCGCACACACGCAGCCAAGCGTTCCGCCGCGCTGTTGTCCGTCTTCGCCGCGCTCATCATTACGCTGCTCAAGCTGATCACCGGCATCTTTACCGGCTCTCTCGGTATGCTCTCCGAAGCGGCCCACTCCGGCATCGATCTCGCCGCAGCAGCTATCACCTTCTTCTCCGTACAGGTCTCCGACCGTCCCCCTGACGAAGACCACAACTACGGCCACGGCAAGATCGAAAGCCTCTCTGCCTTCGTCGAAACTGTGCTGATGCTCGGTTCCTGCGTCTGGATTCTGACCGAGGCCATCCGCCGCATCCTCTTCCACCACAACCTTGCGCTCACCTTCTCCGCATGGCCCTTCGCCGTCCTTCTGCTCTCCATCACCGTCGATTACTCCCGCTCCCGCACCCTGCATCGCGTCGCCGTACAGCATAAGAGCGAGGCTCTCGAAGCCGACGCCATCCACTTCCGCACCGACATTTGGTCCTCCTTCGCCGTCCTCCTCGGCCTCGGCGCAACCTATGCAGGCAAGCACTGGCACCTTCCCTTCCTCGAACTCGCCGACCCCATCGCGGCCCTCATCGTCTCCGGCATCATCCTCCGCGTCAGTTGGCAGCTCGCCCGCCGCACCATCGACGCACTGCTCGACGCTACCCCCGCCGAGACCCGCGCCCAGACCCGACGCGACCTTATCCGCGACCTCGCCGCCATCGACGGCGTTCTCTCCGTCGACCGCGTCCGCACCCGCCGCTCCGGCTCCAGCTACTTCGCTGACGTCACCCTCGGCATGCCGCGCAAGCTCACCTTCCAGCGCTCCGAGCAGATCACCGCAGCCGCCACCGCAGCCGTCCAGCGTCACCTACCCGACGCCGACGTCGTGGTCCACTCCGTCCCCACCGCTTCTCTGGCCGAGAGCGTCCACGACCGTATCCGTGCCGTCGCCGCTCGCTCCAACCTCACCATCCACGATGTCAGCGTGCAGGAATACAACGGAAACCTCCACGTCGAACAGCATCTCGAAGTCGATGAAACCATGCCACTTCGAGATGCCCACGCACTGGCCACCAGGCTGGAGTCCGACATGCGTCGCGAGATTCCCGCCATCGCCACCATCCTCACCCATATCGAGAGCGAACCCGCCACCATCGAGCGTCCCGCTTCGCTCGAGCGCGACCGCCAGCTCGAAGTCCGCCTTCGCCGCGCTGCCGCCGCATTTCCCGAGATACTCGACATCCACGAGGTCTTTGTCACTCGCGCCCACACCAATGGAGTCGACCGCATCCAGGTCAGTTGCCACTGTACCCTGCCAGACGACCTGCCTATGGCCCAGGTCCACTCCGTCATCACCGCGCTCGAAGGAGCATTTAAGCTGGATGCTCCGGAGGTCAGCCGCCTGTTAATTCACCCCGAACCTGCCACCGACAACCGCGGCTGAAGACTGTATCCTGACGTTGATGAAGATCTCCAGCATCAACCGCTTTTTCAACATTGTTCTGGGCGCGATGGCGATGCTTGCAGTTGCGCTGATCTCCGCATTCATCACGATGCGTCTCGCCATTCATGGACGCGAGGTCGAGGTTCCCAATCTGGCCGGGCTCACGATCGCTGAGGCCAGCCAGACCGCCAGTTCACAAGGACTCAACCTCAACGTCGAAAACCGCTTTTACTCGAATGACGTTGCTCCCGGCCATATTCTGGCCCAATCGCCGACCTCCGGCGTTACCGTCCGGCGCGAATGGACGGTGCGCGTCACCGAGAGTCTTGGGCCCCAGAAGGTCTCCGTGCCCGATCTGATCGGGCAGACAGAGCGTCCTGCCTCCATCCTGATGCGGCGCCTCACCCTCGATATGGGCACAGCCGCCCAGCTTCCGGTTGATGCCGAAACTGGGATTGTGCTCGCTCAGACGCCTACGCCGAATGCCTCAGGGATTGACCGGCCACGCGTAAGCCTGCTGCTGAGCGCGCCGGAAGACCCTGACTCGACGGCGTATGTGATGCCCTCGCTCACTGGCCTGACGCTGACAAACGCCGCAGCTCGCGCGGCCGCGGCAGGTGTACACATCGCCAGCGTGGAGGATGTCAACCTGCCTGCGCCTACAGTTCCTACAGCTCCAGCAGCTCCCACGACTCCGACTGTTCCTGCGGCTTCAGCGACGCCCATCGCCGCGGCAGCTGTTCCAGCAACGACGGCGGTGCAACCGGGTACGGTAGTGGACCAGAGTCCCCAGGCTGGATACCGCGTGGTAAAGGGCGATGCCGTCCACATTACGCTGACCCACTGATTTTTTAGACCACACCTATTTTGCGGTTTCGAGTACCGTTGCGAAGAAGCCATCGCAGGGATGGACACCCGGAAGCGTCCGCAACGCTCCGTCGCGGATGGCCGACCTGAGGTCGGCATCTTGTCGGAGGGTGTCTGAGTCCGATAACTTCTGCATCAAAGCGTCAACTGGGATTTGAACGATATTTGTTCCGGCGATGACTTCAGCTACCACCTGCTCGCACTCCTCCGGCTCCAGCGAACAGGTGGAATAGACCAGCTTGCCGCCGGGAGCCAGTTGTTTCAAGGCAGCCTTCAGGATCGCCTTCTGCCGGTCTACCTGACGGGAAAACTCTTCAGGCTTGAGACGATGACGAATCTCCGGGTTCCCGGCCAGCGTTCCGGTCCCGCTGCAAGGCACATCGCAAAGGATGAGATCGAAGTTCTGATCGCCGGAGGGAGCTGTGGCATCGGTGACAGCACAGCGGATGCGCTCGGCATAGGCATAGCGGCGGAACCGGGCTTCGGTCTGTGCCAGCCGTTTAGCGCTTACATCGCTGGCCGTGATCGCTGCCGAGGCCATGCGGTGGGCGAGTATGAGGGTCTTGCCACCCGGCGCGGCGCAGCAATCCCATACCGTCTTTGCGTCGGGTGCGGCGGCTGCGGCAAGCTCGGCTACGAGACGGGAGCCATCGTCCATCTGCGGCAGATCGCCACCGTTTTCGGTGAAGAGTGTGCCTTCCGCCGATTCTTTTTGGTCGGCCTCGCAGATCTTCAGCGCAGCCTCGCGGCCATAGGCGGCGACCCATCGCTCCGCCAGCCATTGCGGATGGCCGAGCCGCTCGGAGAAGGCCGCGACCGATTCAAAGACGCGCTGGCCGGGCTTCTGCGCTGCTGCCAGCTTGCGCAGGACCGCATTGACCATTCCTGTGGCGTGGGGCTGGCCTGCGGCGCGGCATAGTTCAACGCTCTCGCTGAGGGCAGCGTGCGCGGGGATGCGGTCGAGGTGCAGAAGCTGGAACGCGCCCAACCGCAGGGCAATTGAGACCGGCTCCGCCAGCCGCTGCTCCGGCCTTTGCAGCAGCGTGCGGATGCGGGCGTCGAGAGCGATCTGCCAGCGCAGGACTCCCATGACCAGCGCCGTGGTGAGGTTACGATCTTCGGGAGAAAGCGCTTCGATGCGTGGCGAGTGCAACAGCTCGTCGCTATGGCCTTTGCCTTCGCCTACGAGGGTCAGGATCTCGAACGCCGCCAGCCGGGCTGGGGTGATCTTAGCGATGGCCGCTTCGGCGGTGGCAGTTGGGCCAGCAGAGGCTGGGCGCTTCGCTGGGGCGGGACGCTTTGTCTGCGGAGTCTTTGGCTGAGTCGGCTTGTTCTTCATATCCCCAGCCGTTCCCCACTCTTAACCTGGTAGCCGTTCAGAAATTCGGGAGCGGTCATGCGGCGCTTGCCCTCGAGCTGTACCTCGTCGAGGTAGATGGCTGTGCCGTTACCGCAGAGGGCCATCATGGCATCGCCCTGAACGGCAATCGTTCCGGGCTCGCCTTCGGTGGCTTGGGACGACGCGCGCATCTTGTGAACGATCAGCTTCTTGCCGCGCAAGGTCGTGTGCGCTCCGGGCCACGGCTGGAAGCCGCGCCAGCGATCGTAGATATTGTGGGCCATGCGCGTGAAGTCGATGCGGCCATCGTCGCGCGTGAGGATGGGAGCAAGGGTGGCCCGCGCGTGATCTTGCGGCTGGTGGAAGAGCGACTTGTTGGCAACGCCGCAGAGGGTCTCGACCATCAGTTCGGCTCCGACCTCAGCAAGGCACTCGTAGACATCGACAGCAGTCTCTTCCTGCGCGATGGGAACGACCTTTGCCAGCAGCATATCGCCAGTGTCGAGGCCTGCATCGAGCCGCATGGTAGTGACGCCAGTGACGTTCTCCCCGTTGGCGATGGCCCATTGAATCGGGGCGGCTCCGCGATACTTCGGCAGCAACGAGCCGTGCAGATTAATGCAGCCGTAAGGCGGGAGATCGAGCATCCACTGCGGAATGATGCGGCCATAGGCGACAACAAGGATGGCCTCGGGAAGAATGTCTTCGAGCAGGGCGCGCAGCTCGAAGTTGTTCTTGATCTTCTCCGGCTGCATAACGGGAATGCCATGTTCGAGGGCAACGCGCTTTACAGGAGGCGCCTGCGTCTCCATGCCTCGGCCTGCGGCGCGGTCGGGCTGCGTGACCACAAGGGCGACTTCGTGACCGGCGGCGAGGACGGCTTCGAGGGTGGGGACAGCGAATTGAGGAGTGCCGCAGAAGACTAGTTTCAAAGCTGGGTTCTCATTTCTGGCTGAAAACTTAACACCGATTTACACCGATGGGCACCGATTTAAGAACAAGCAACACCAAAAGACGAAATACAGGGGTCTTTCCACTTCGCTAGGCTCCGGTCGAGATGATGGAGTTTTGAAATTACCACTCACCGTTCTTCTGCAGCTTCTTGATCTTGCGGATGACGAGGTCGCGCTTGAGACGGCTTAGACGATCAATGAAGAGCACGCCGTCGAGGTGGTCGATCTCGTGTTGCATGGCGCGGCCCAGCAGCTCTTCGCCCTCCATCTCGATGGGGTTTCCGTTTACGTCCTGTGCCCGTACCTTGACCCAGGCGGCGCGAGAGACCTTTTCGCGAATCTCAGGCAGGCTCAGGCAGCCCTCTTCCTCGACCTGCTTGCCCTTGCGATCGACGATCTCGGGATTGATGAGGACGACCTTTTCATCGGGGTTCTTTTTGAAGCTGCAATCGATGACCGTAATGCGCTGCGAGATATTGATCTGGGGCGCGGCCAGGCCGATGCCCTGCGCGGCGTACATCGATTCGAACATCTCTTCGACCAGCTTTTTGAGCTTCGCGTCGAACACGGTGACATCTTCGCCGCGCTTTGCCAGCACCGGGTCGGGCCACTTCACGATTTCATGGATCTTGCCTGTTGATGGACTCGTCGATTTGCTTACGGATTGGCTCACTTAATATTCTCGAATCTGGTCACAATAGCCGTTGAAGTTTCGCTGCATCTCACGCAGCGAATCGCCGCCAAACTTTTCTACCACAAGGCGCGCAATGGCCAGCGCCACCATCGCCTCCGCCGCTACGCCCGCCGCGGGGACGACACAGACGTCGCTGCGCTCATAAGCAGCCTTGACCGGTTCGCGGGTCTCGAAGCTGACCGAGCCAAGCGGACGGCGCAGGGTAGAGATGGGCTTAAGATAGCCGCGCACCACGATGTCTTCGCCGTTCGATATGCCGCCCTCGATGCCTCCGGCGTTGTTCTGCTCGCGGGAGAATTTGGTGAAGCCGCCCGCGCCTTCGTAGCCGATCGCATCATGAACCGTCGACCCGAGGGATTCGGCAGCGGTGACTCCCCGACCGATCTCGACGGCCTTGACCGCCTGCAGGCTCATCACCGCTTGGGCCAGCAGGCCATCCATGCGCTCGTCCCAGTTGGCGTGGGTACCGACGCCCGGAGGCAGGCCGTGAACGACGACTTCGAAGACGCCGCCGATGGTGTCGCCGGTGCGGAGGACGGCATCGACTTCGGCCTTCATCGCGGCTTCGCTCTCAGGGTCGACACAGTTGAGGAGGACTTCATCTTTAGATTGGAGGGCTACAATTTCGTCCCATGTGGCCGGGCGGGATAGCTCGGCCTTGCCTACTCGGATGACGTGGCTGGCTACACCTACGCCTAATTCTTTGAGCAGAAGTTTTGCGAAAGCCCCGGCAGCAACACGGGCGGCGCTTTCGCGGGCGCTTGCGCGTTCAAGCACATAACGGGCATCTTTAAAGTCATACTTGAGAGCTCCCGCGAGGTCGGCGTGCCCGGGACGCGGAGAGGCAACAGCCTTGTGCTTCTCGGGATCGCCTTCTTCGACGGGCAGAATCTCGGTCCAGTTCTTCCAGTCGTTGTTGGCCAGCGTCATGGCGATGGGCGAGCCGATGGTCTTGCCGTGGCGAACGCCGCTGAGGACGTGCGCGGTGTCGCGCTCGATGCGCATACGGCCGCCTCGGCCATAGCCCTTCTGGCGACGCCATAGCTCGCGGTTCACAAACTCAAGATCGACGGGAACGCCAGCCGGCATTCCGCTTACCATGGCCACGAGGCTTTCGCCGTGACTCTCTCCCGCTGTCGAAAATCGAAGCATTTCCCTCACTAAAGCGGCGCGAAGGCGCGCTGACGCCGCAAGTCTAATTGTAACAATCGTGAAGGCGAGCTTAGTGAGCGTCGGCCAGTTGTCCCTGCGGTGGCAGCAGCCAGTCTTCGCGGGTGGTGGGTGATAGATGTTCGTCGCTGCCGGGGTTGGAGAGAAGGATCTGGTAGACGCTTATCTTCGCCTTGCGGAAGGCCTCGGCCGAACCTGCCATGTAAAGCCGCCAGATGCGATAGGTCTCCGGATCGACGTAGTTGAGCAGGTCGCGCTTGCAGCGTTCGAGGCGGTCGACCCAGCCGCGCAGCGTGCGCTCGTAGTGCTCGCGAAGGCATTCGACATCGCGGAGTTCAAACCCGGCGTGCTCGGCCTGACTGGTAACGATAGGCAGTGTGGCGAGCGCGGTGTCGGGGAAGACGTATTTACGGATAAACGATGGGCCGTGCTTTTTGTACTCGTCCAGCGACGAGACGATGCCATGGTTGAGAAAGGTGCCGCCGGGTCTCAACAGCTTCTTGACGGTGTCGAAGTAGATGCCGAGGTTCTGCCAGCCGACGTGCTCGAACATACCTACGCTCGATATCTTGTCGAAGGAAGGCGCGGCGTTGTCGAGCTGGCGATAGTCGCAGAGGCGGACCTCGCAGTCGGAGGCGAGGCATTCCTGCGCAATACGTCGCTGGGCGAACGCGAACTGCTGCTCGCTGAGGGTAATGCCAGTGGCGTGAACGCCGTAATACTTGACCGCGTGGAGGATGAGGCTTCCCCAGCCGCAGCCGATGTCGAGCATCTGGTCGCCGGGTTTGAGGCGGAGTTTTTTGCAGATCAGGTCGAGCTTGTTGCGCTGCGCGTCTTCGAGCGTCTCCGAGTTGCGGCAAAAATAGGCACAGGAGTAGACCATGGTAGGCCCCAACCAGGGAGCGAAGAATTCTGGCGGCTTGTCGTAGTGGAAGGAGATGGCCTGCCGGTCGCGACGCAGGCTATGGGTGAAGAGATCGCCGACGGTGTATTCGAGATGGTGATAGGCCCTAGCGGCGGAGATGGCGAGGCGGCGGGCGTAGGAAGGACTTTCGACTGCGTGGGCGCGGCTGAAGACGAAGTCGGCGAACTCGAACATGGCGAAGATGTCGCCTTCGACTTCGAGGTCGCCTTTGACGAAGGCGTCACCGAGGGAGATCTCGTTAGGATCCCAGAGCAGCGCCTTCAGGACGTCGAGCGACTTGACGGTGATGGTAAAGCTGGGATTGCCTGCGCCATAGTTCGCGCCGGTATCGTCCCATAAACGCAGCCCGAAGGAGGGCCCGTGATAGGCCTCGAGCTCGTGGGTAAGTCCAGCGTAGAGTTTGTGAGAGAGGGCGTTAGTTCTGGTGACCGTCGGCATAACTTACTCCCGAATGATCAATTTCCCGATTCCAGACAATACTATTTTCAGTGTTGATTTGACTCCATTCGATGCCAGAAATCAAACTCAATCCTTCAGGTAGCTGCGGGAGTCGAGCAGCGGGCGGTCCATGCTGCGGACCCACTCCGTCATCTCATCGCTGGACTTTCCGCTGGCTGCCGCAGCAGCGAACTCGTTGCGCAGCACCTGCATCTTGGCTTCGAGGTCGTCGAGCATATTCAGCAGCAGGGCTTCGGCGGTCATGGGCAGCTTGGGCGAGCCAAACTCGTACTTGCCGTGGTGGCTGAGAATCATATGCTCCACCAGAACGCGCAGCTTCTCGGGGAACGGTGCCAGCTCCTTCACTTTTTCAATCAGCATTCCCTGGGCGATGCTGATGTGGCCGATCAGTTGGCCTTCGAGCGTGTAGCCAAAACTGTTCTTCCAATGAAGCTCGCGGGTCTTGCCGATGTCGTGCAGGATGGCTCCGGTAACGAGCAGGTCAGAATTTACCTCGGGATAAAACGGAGCGGTGGCGAGGCAGACGCGTACCAGGGTGACGACGTGCTCCAGCAAGCCGCCAAGCCAGGCGTGATGCAGGCGTTTGGCCGCAGGAGCGCTGCGGTAGGCGGACGCGATGGCTTCGTCGTCGAGGAAGGCGAAGACCAGCCGCTTGAGGTCGAGGTTGGTGAACTGCGAGACATAGCCGCGAAGTTCAGCCCACATCGCATCGACGTCGAAGAGGGATGCGGGAAGATAGTCGGCGGGGTCGATCTCGCTCTCGGCGGCGTTGCGCATCTTTTGCAGGGTGATCTGGAACTTGCCCTGATACTTGCTGACCTGCCCTTGCACCTTGACGTAGCAGCCTTCGGAGCAGCTTGCCAGCGCGTCGGCGATGTCGTCCCACATGCGGGCTTCCAGGGTTCCGGTCTTGTCGGTCAGCGTGAGCGCGAGATACTGGCCGCCCTGCTTCTTCTCGCGCACCGACAAGGAGGACAGCGCGAAGTAGGAAACTACGGTGTCGTTATCGAACTTCGCGGCGTCGGCAATAAAAAAGTCTTTCATGCACCTCAGGATACCGCGCCATGCTAAGAAAACGTACTTCGCAGACAACGACGCGAGGGCCGGAGCCCTCGCGTCATTGGCAGATTATGTTTACAGCTAGTTCGGCGTTGTCGGTGCAGGTGGCGTAGTTGGCTGGGCAGGTGCCGGAGCGCTTCCCAGCCCCTGTCCCAGAGAAGGATTCACCGTCGGCGCGGGAGGCGGAGGAGCCGCTGTCGATGGCTTCGCCTTGTTCTCCAGGCGTTCCTTCTTCTCTCCCTTGGTCCTCTTCTTTTTCTTTTTCTTCTTTGCCGTATCGCCATTTAACCCGAGAGGAGCGGCCTGCGTCTTCTGGTCCGCGCTCTCCTGTGCCGTCTCCGTTACAGGTGTCGCTGCAGCCTTCTCTTTGACCTTTCGACTTCTGGCGGCCTTCTTTTCGGCCAGAACGATCTTCTCTCGCGAGGCATACCGCGTCTTCTTGGTAGGTGCCGCTTCCGTAGGCGTCAGCGGATTGACATCGGCTGCCTGCGCCGCGCTCTCCTCGCTGTTGGTCATGGCCGCACCCGGAGCGGCAGTGATGGCCGAAGCTGAGGCAGCGCCTGCTCCTACGTCGCCCCCGACCGCCGTCTGTTCCGGCCCGGCAGGTAACGCATTGCGGGGAGCCCGTCCGAAGCGGATCTTTTCACGCTTGATCTTCTTCTTTTTGTGCTTGCCATTCCCCGAAGATTCAACCGCAGCTACAGGAGTGGCAGTTGCTGCCGCCCCTGCTGCAGCAGGGGCTGCTGACGATCGCTTACCCTGTGCCGCAAATCGACCCGTACCATTGCTTTCGTAACGCTGCTTCTTCTGAACCTTTTTCTTCTTGGCGACAGGAGCAGCATAGGCGGTAAATAACGGCTTGCTCTCGTTGGCGCTGGCGCCAGAGTCCACAAATCCCGGCGCGAGGTCGATGAATGCTTCTTCGCGCAATCTGGTGAGATAAGTACGCAGCGCAGGCTGCAACTGCTCCATGTACATCGCTTCCTGAACCTGCGGCTCAACATCCTTCAACGCCGGTGTGCCCGCGTACTGGTGCTCCGTGACCTTCATGATGAGGTAGCCCTGGCGCGTCCGGATGGGCGCGGTCACTTCTCCTGCCTTGAGGCTGAAGGTCTGGTCTTCCAACAACTGCGATTTCAAGCCGCCTCGCTTGTACTCTCCCAGATCGCCGCCCTGTGCGGCTGTCGATCCGCTGGACTCAGTCTTAGCGAGTTCGTCAAACTGGGCACCGGCCTTGAGCTTCGCTTCGACATCGTCGGCCTTGGCCTTTGCTGCCGCCAGCGCCGCGTCGTTTGCATCGGCTGCCGTCGGAATCAGGATCTCGCTCAGCCTCACCTGCTCCGGCTGCGAGAAGTCCTGCTTATGCGCGTCATAGTAGGTCTGCTCCTGCCCCTGCGTCATTTGCAGACGCCGCCCTACCTCGTCGCGGACCACCTGTTGGGTGAGAATGCTATCGCGGATGTTCGCCTTGAAGTCTTCAAACGAAATGTTTTGCGACGCGGCAGCCTTCTCCAGCGCCTCCATAGAGTCGAGGTGGTTCTGCTTGCGGATCTCATCGAGCCGCCGGATGACCTCGGCATCGGCGTTCAGGCCAAGCTCCTTGGCCTTGGAGAGCAGCAACTGCTTGTCGATCATGTCGCGCAGCAGATCTTTTTGCCGCAGTGCAGCGTCGGCCGGAGTGGCGTTGGCCTGCTGGTCCTCGTGGACAAGCTCCTGCTGGGCGCGTTCGACATCGCTGCGGTTGATGATCTGGTCGTTCACGCGAGCGACCACATCCTCCACGACTGTGGCGTTGGGCGTAATGGGGGCTGGAGTCGGCAGCGACAGTTGCGGCTGCGGGGCCTCCGGTACGCTTACAGGACTCTGATACCGTGGCATCTGCGCCACACCCGGCAATGCCAGCACGCTTAGCCCCAACACCACCGCAAACTGCGAAATTCTAAAGGTCATCGTCACTCGTAATCTTCAATTAACATCCGCGAAGCCGCAGCCATCGCACGGGTGCCAGCACTGCTTCTTTGACTGCCCGCAGCATTGGACGGTATCCGCTCACCATTCTAACTGCCCCCGCACCTATCTAGCGAATCCCCTTTATGTCCAGCAGCCGCTCACCCCCCGATGCTATACTCCGTCCAAAGAGGACGCGCCCATAGTACGCATTCCGTTGCGTAGATATTGAGCACTGTTTCCCGCTTTTTTTGAGGTAATCCAAGCTAATGGCTCCACGCACCCGCCGCGCACTCTTTATCGCCACCCTCTTTCTGGCCAGTTGCGCCGTGCTCGGCACATTCATCAACCAGAAAGTCGATGCCCAGTCGGCGACGGACGAGTCCACGCTCCGCGATTCCCTGCACTCCTTCACCAACGTCTATGCTCTGGTCGAACAAAACTACGCCGAGCACCTCGACTCCGACAAGGTCGACAAGGCCGTCTATGATGGAGCTATTCCGGGGATGCTGCATACGCTCGACCCGCACTCCAGCTTCCAGGACCCTAAAGCCTTCGCCCAGCTGCGCGAAGACCAGCACGGCAAATACTACGGCGTCGGCATGTCGATCCAGCCGCAGCCTGACCCAACCGCGAAGAACGGCCTGAAGATCGTCGTCCTTACGCCCTTTGAAGGCACCCCCTCCTATAAAGCCGGCATCCGCCCCGGCGACGTGATCATGGACGTCGATGGAAAATCCACCTCCGGCATGGACTCGGCAGCCGTCGCATCCATGCTCAAAGGACCCCGCGCCACTCACGTCTCGGTCACCATGGAGCGCGAAGGTAGCCCCAAACCACTCGTCTTCGATCTGGTCCGCGAAGAAGTCTCCCGCCCGTCGGTCGATCTCGCGTTCATGATTCGGCCCGGCATCGGCTACATTCACGTCACTAGTTTTATGGAGACGACCAGTCACGAGGTTGGCGATGCGCTCGATAAACTCGGCGACATCAACGGCCTCGTCATCGACTTGCGCGCCAATCCCGGCGGACTACTGAACGAGGCAGTCGGCATGGCGGACAAGTTCCTCCAGAAGGGACAGATCGTCGTCTCGCAAAAGGGCCGCGCCTTCCCCGATCAGGTCTATCGCGTCGCCAATGGCGAAGAGGGCAAGAAATACCCCATCGTCGTCCTTGTCAACCGCAATACCGCCTCCGCCGCCGAGATCGTCTCCGGCGCGCTCCAGGACCACGACCGCGCCCTGATCGTCGGCGAAACCACCTTCGGCAAAGGACTGGTCCAGACCGTCTTCCAACTCAGCCAGGCCACCGGTCTTCTGCTGACCACCTACCACTACTACACGCCGTCGGGTCGCTTGATCCAGCGCAACTACAACGGCGTTTCGCTCTACGACTACTACTATGTCCGCAATGATGCAGCGAAGCCCGACAAGAGCAACCTCGAGGTCAAGCTGACAGACTCCGGCCGTACCGTATACGGCGGCGGCGGCATCACGCCGGACGAGCCAATCGCGGAGTTGAAGGCGAATGATTTTCAGGGAACTCTTCTACAGAAGTATGCCTTCTTCAACTTCACCAAGCACTATCTTGCGACCCGCACCGTCAGCAAAGACTTCGTGGTGGACGATGCTGTGATGAAGGACTTCAAAGACTTCCTGAAAGCGCAGAACATCGACTACACCGATGCCGATATGGCCAGCAACCTCGACTGGGTGAAGGAGAGTATCAAGAGCGAGCTCTTCACCTCGCAGTTCGGCGAGCTCGAAGGCCTGAAGGTCCGCGCCGCCTGGGACCCGCAGATCGCCAAGGCAATCACGTTTCTGCCACAGGCAGAGGCACTCGAAGAGCGCCTTGCGGCATCCCAAAAAACTACGCTGGCCAACCGCTAGCGACAATCTCCCTCTACAACAAAACGCATCGACTCCGGTCGATGCGTTTGTGTTTGTGTCTGAAATTTAAGGGATCGTTGCTACCAAGTTTTGGAGCGGGAGACCGGGATCGAACCGGCGACATTCAGCTTGGGAAGCTGACGTTCTGCCACTGAACTACTCCCGCCCAATCCATCCGCCAGGCGATATTTTGGTGGAGCTGAGCGGGATCGAACCGCTGACCTCCTCGTTGCGAACGAGGCGCTCTCCCAGCTGAGCTACAGCCCCCCACCAGATGCGCTGCACACTGCCTTCGCGGGCATACGCACTGTCAAACGACATCTCCGAGTGTATCAGCAAGCAGCCTGCCGCTCAAACATCAAAGTGCGCTCACACGCGCCGTCACCGATGTGCCCGCAGCCAGTGGCTTTTCCACCACATGCCATGTCTCCCCCGCAGCATCCACCACTACGCGAAGCACCGGGACCGCAAGCTTCACTCCACTGGGCGCAACCGCTTCAAGCTCTCCGACATCTCCAGCTCCAAACTCCGTCCGGTCCAGCGCCATCTGCCAGCGCTGACGCCCGCCCACGCGCGACTCCTCGCGAATATCCACCACGACTGCTGCAAACTCCACATTCACTCCCGCACTCATTTCAATTCCCCAAGCTGCTGCACATCGTCCAACCTGCCCACCGGATAAAGTCCGACGCGGTTGGCAGCAAACCACGGTGACCGCTCATAGAAAAATTCCAGCCGCGCATTAGCATTTCCAGCAAACACCGGATCGCTCGATACCTTCTTCTCAAACTCTTCTTTCAGCTTCGGATCTTTCGCCATCATCTCTCGCGCCAGCGACTCCAGCACGTAGGCCTCGCCATACTCCTTCTGTTCAAAAATCGTATCGAAGAATCCCCACTGCAACGCCGAATCCGGAGCAGCCGGTTCCAGCCACTCCATCACCACCTTCGACAGCCGCTGATTCAGCCGCACCACCGCCGAACCCGCCGGGAAGCTCATCTTCTGACGGATCAGCACGCAGCTCCCAAACTTCCCCGGATCGTGCGCCGCCTCGCCATTGAACGTCGGATGCCGTCCCTCAAACGGAGGCTCCTGCCACGCCATCCCCGCACACTGATAGGTCTCAACCTCTCCCGCCCATTCCTTCGCAGTGCGCTTCATCTCCACTTGATGGGCCGCCAGCACGCCGATCACGTCCGTCCACTGCGCCGGAATAATATAAGCAGCCGGAGGAGCTGCCTCCGCCGTCACCTTGAATCCCGCCTGTATCGGCAGCGAAACATTCCACGGCTCATGCGAATACTTCACCCACATCGCACCCGAAACCGCGCTCAACTCTTTCGTGTACTTGTACCCATGAAACAGCACCGGAGTCGTCTGGCCGCCCCACCCCAACGCCAGAGGAAACTTGGTATCACTCAGCGGATGAGCACCGAGGCCCTCCGCCTGTTGATCCGCCGCCGCATTCAGCGCAATCACCTTGTCGGCGTCGCGATTCATCAACTCCATCAGGCCAGCAAGAATCTCGTAGTTCCCTGTCACCCGTGTCTTGTAGTCCTTCAACATGTGCAGCTCGACCAGCATCCCCGGACGCCCCTCCAGCACCATGTATCCGGTAGAAAACCGCGGCGGATCGTCGTTGAATCCCAACCCCTGCGCAGGATCGTTGTCATTCACCAGATTGATGTAATTCGGGAACGCCAGATGCCCATGCGCATCGACATATTTCTCCAATGTGGGATTGGCCACATCATCCACCCACTTCACCGTGGCGGCGGGCAGGTTCGGCCCGTCGTCGATAGTGAAGGTCACGTCATATTGATAGTCCGCACCATCGGTCACATGGTCATCGACAAAAAAATCCGGCAGCCAGTGATGGTACATCGCCATAAACGCCCGCGTCTCCGGTGCATCGGCCTTCAGATAATCGCGGTTCAGATTGAGGTTCGTTCCATTGCCGCGCCATCCCATCTCCGCCGGACCATCCTGATTGATGCGGTTATATGCACTCCGCCGCTCATGCCCATCGGCGTTGTACATCGGGATAAACACAAACACCGCGCGGTCCAGCAGCGCAGCCTTGGTCTTGTTGATCACCATGTCACGCAGTAGAGCAAGGCAGGCATCCTTGCCATCCATCTCGCCTGCATGAATCGAATTTTGCACCAGCACAATCGGCCGCTTCGCCGCATGAATCGCAGCCGGATCGAACACCCCATCGCGCGAAGCGATCACGATATCCAACTCGCGCCCTTCACCCGTCGTGCCAAACCCCTCGATCTTCACCTGCCCCGGAGCCGCCGCCTCCACACGCCGCAAGTACGCCATCGTGTCGTCATAATCCGGGGTCGTGGCATAGCAACTCTTCTCCCCCGGAGTCAGCCACTTCGCATCGCCACTCGGAACGCACGCAGAACTCGCCGCCTTACGCGGCTGAAGGCTTGCATCCGCAACCGTCTGAGCCATCGCACCGACCGACCCCATACACAAAATCAACGCAGACAGCCGCGCGAAAGAAGTCACAGTCCATCCTCCATAAAATCGGTGCAACTGGTGCCGATCGGCTAAGTCTCTCGCAGTTCTAAGTCAAATCGTCCGCATCGAATGCCGGCCTCTTCCGCCCCAAAGCGGACGTGTCCCGAACGCCCTGCACCAGGCTCTCGACTACCTGATTCACCTCGTCCACATCGGCCGTAGCCGACAACTTCTTCACCGGCTCAGGAACAGACAGACTCTCCAGCAGGACCGTCGCATGAGCCACTGCAACATGATCCTGATTAAGCCCCTCAGGAGTCTTGGCCTTGATGCCAACCTCGCCCGGCTCTACGCCCAGCAACTCCGCCACGCGTTCACGCAGTTCACCGGCAATCGGCACGATCTTAGGCCGTGCCATCACCAGAACCGTATCGATATTGACGATGCGGTACCCCGCCGTAGCCACCTCTTCGAGAGCCGTCTTCAAAAACACGCTCGAGGCCGCACCCTTCCACCTTGGATCGCTTGGAGGAAAGAACGTCCCAATGTCCCCCGCCGAAACCGCACCCAGCAGCGCATCGGTAATCGCATGAAGCAAAACATCGCCATCCGAGTGCCCAGCCAGCCCCTCGCTATGCTCAATCGCCAGCCCGCCGATCACCAGCGGCACACCCGCCTTGAACGCGTGCGAATCAAACCCATACCCAATTCTCATCATGGAATCATCTCAGGAGCCATAAAAGGCTTAACACCGATTGTCACCGATTCCACCGATTTATGTTTCGGCTTCTTCAGTTCGTTGTCCATTACAAATCTCTTGAATCGTGGCGTCGGCCCAAAGTTCATCAACAGACCAACTTCTATCTGCGTTGCTCTCAAATAATGCATAGTTTGCGATTCATGTTGCCGAATTATCTGTTCACAAGCCTTCAATTCAATCAGCACAACGTCATTCACAATCAAATCGGCTCTAAATATCCCAACAACAACGCCTCGAAAGTTCACCGGCACAGGAACTTCTGTATTTACCCCAAGACCTGCTTGAGACAGCGCCAGCCGCATCGCCTCCCTATATACCGACTCAAGAAAACCGCTCCCAAGTTCGTTATAAACATCGTAGAAAATACGAATAATCTGCTCCGTAAGAGCATCATGTTTACCACGCATTGGCTTTTGATCGGTGTTCATCGGTGTAAATCGGTGTTAAGCCTTTTCCCGTGCCAGGTAAAACTCCGCCAGTTCAATGTCCCCCGGCTGCGTAATCTTAAAGTTCCGCGCCGAACCCAACACTACGGCAACCTCGATCCCCGCCCGTTCCAGCACGCTCGCCTCATCGGTGCCGGAAAATCCATCAGCCTCGGCCTCCTGGAAAGCCCGGCGCAGCAAACCAAACCGCGCTCCCTGCGGAGTCTGCGCCAGTACTACGCGCTCCCGGGGAATCGTCGAGGTGATAATCGCTCCATCCGCCGTCCGCTCCACCTGCTTGATCGTGTCCACTGCGGGCAGTCCTACTATCGCGGCGCCATGCTTCACAACCGCATCAATCGTCCGCTCAATCGTCGCCGGATCGATCAGCGGGCGCACCGCATCATGCACCAGCACCACATCGTCCTCGGCACACTGCAACGCGGCCAGCGCATTGCCCACCGACTCCTGCCGGTTGTCGCCGCCCTCGACCATCTTCACGCGGTCGCCCAGCTTGTACTCCTTGATCTGGGCCTCCAGGCGTTCCCTCTCCTGCCCGCGCACGGCGACACACACCGCATCCACCTTCGGCACCGCGAGAAACGCCTGCACGGAACGCACCAGCACGGGCACGCCACCGATCTCGAGAAACTGCTTGGGCGCAACCGCCGCCGCTCCATGCGCGGCCATCCGCGTCCCAATCCCTGCTGCCGGAAGAATCACAAAAACTCGCATAACCAACGGAGTATACAAGATCGTCCCTACCGGTAAGTGATAATAACGACGTGCCCCCACCCACCGCTCCCACCCCGTCAGAGGAATACAGGCAACGCCAGCAGGCTCGCGAAGCCACCGTCCTGCACTTTGAAAAAGTACACCGCTCGCTCGGAAATCTTCGTCTTCTGCTCGTCATCATGGCGCTGTTCATCGCATGGTTCTCTTTCTATCGAGAGATCATCTCTGCGTGGTGGCTGCTTCTCCCAGCGGCAATCTTTGTCGCAGTCGCCATCTACCACGGCAAAATTCTCCGCAGAAAATCCTTCGCCGAACGAGCCGCCAACGTCTATCGCAAAGGCATGGCCCGCATTGAAGACCGCTGGATAGGCGGCGGCCAACAGGCTCCGCGTGCCGAGGCCGCCACCAGCCTCTACGCGACCGACCTCGACCTCTTCGGAGCAGGTAGCCTCTTCGAACTTCTCTCGCAGGCCCGCACCTGCATGGGCGAAGACACCCTCGCGCACTGGCTGCTCTCTCCCTCTCAGGTCAGCGAAATCACCGAACGCCACGCCGCAATCACCGAACTTCGCAACCGTCTGGACCTCCGCGAAGACATGGCCATCCTCGGCGAAGACAGCGCAAAACTAAAGACCGGAGTCCACCCCAAAGCCCTTCTGCAATGGGCCGAACAGCCAACCCAGTTGAAGCAGCAAAACCTGCGCTGGACAGCGCTCCTGCTCGCCATCCTCGCCATCGCCGGAGCCATCGTCTGGGGCGAAACAGGAATCAAGACGCCCCTCCTGCTCGTCCTCGTCGTCGAAGCCTTCATCGCCTTTTCGCTCAGAGATCAACTCGACAAAGTCTTCGCCAGAACCGACCGCGCCCTCGCCGACCTGGAGTTGCTTTCGTCGTTGCTGGCGAGGCTCGAAGACGAACCGTTCACCTCTCCCCGATTAGTGCTCCTCAAGCAACAACTTTCTTCCCACGCCATTCCCGGCTCAAAGGCCATCGCACGCCTCAAGACCATCGTGCAGTATATCGACTCGCGCGATAATTTATTCATACGCCTGTTCGATAAACCGCTCCTGTACTCCGTGCAGGTCGCATTCGCCGCAGAAGCATGGCGTCGCGCCCACGGCGGAGCAGTAAGCTCCTGGCTAAACGCGGTCGGTGAAATGGAAGCGCTCCTCTCTATCGCTGCCTACAGCTACGAACACCCCGCCGATCCCTTCCCCGAATTCATTGAAGGCACGCCCACCTTCCACGCCGAAGAGCTGGGCCACCCGCTCATCCCCATCGCAAAATGCGTTCGCAACACCGTCAGCATCAGCGGCAAAACGCGGGCCCTACTCATCAGCGGCTCCAACATGTCCGGCAAAAGCACGCTCATGCGCACCGTCGGCATCAACACCGTCCTCGCCATGGCAGGTGCGCCCGTCCGCGCACAACGCCTGCAACTGACGCCGCTCCACGTAGCCGCAAGCATCCTCGTCAACGACTCCCTACAAGAGGGCAGCTCCCGCTTCTACGCCGAGATCACCCGCCTGCGCCACATCTGCGATCTAGCCGAGCAGCACCCGCCCATTCTCTTTCTCCTCGATGAGCTTCTCCAAGGCACCAACTCCAAAGACCGCCTCATCGGAGCAGAAGCCGTCGTCAGCGAGTTGATCGACAGCGGCGCAATCGGCATCATCAGCACGCACGATCTCGCCCTCACCGACATGCAGCGCTCCGGTGAAGGCCGCCTGCAAAACATGCACCTGCAGGATGAGATCGAAGACGGCAAGATGAAGTTCGACTTCAAACTACGCGACGGCATCGTCACCAAAAGCAATGGCGTGGAGCTGATGAGATTGATCGGCCTCAAAGTCTGAGATTCACACGCCGCATCCCTTCCCCGTGCATAATGAACAGACCTACCGGCTCCCCACAACTCAATCAGCGTTCAACGAAGGAGATCGATCATGCCGCTTCCCACCGACGAAAAGCTCCTCGCCCTCAGCAACGACCTGCTCAAGCAGTTCGAAACCATCTTCGGCGAACATCCTGGCTTCCGTCCCGCCCATGCTAAAGGCACCCTGCTAACGGGTACATTCACGCCCTCACCCAATGCAGCCTCTCTTACCCGAGCGCCCCACGTCACGCGCTCCTCCACTCCGGTCACGGTGCGCTTCTCCAACTCCACCGGCCTCCCGCTGATCCCCGACAACGACCCCAACGCCAGCCCCCATGGCCTCGCCATCCGCTTCCACCTCGCCGAGCACTCGCACACCGACATCGTCAGCCACTCGACCGACGGCTTCCCCGCCCGCACCGGGCAGGAGTTTCTGGAGTTCCTCCGCGCCATCGCCGCCAGCGCCTCCGCGACTTCACACCCCACCCCCATCGAGACCTTCCTCGGCAGCCATCCCGCCGCACTCGCCTTCGTGCAGGCAGCCAAGCCCAACCCCTCCAGCTTCGCCCTCGAATCCTACTTCGGCGTCACTGCAATGCGCTTCACCAATAAGGATGGCATCAGCCGCTACGGCCGTTACCGCATCCTCCCCGAAGCCGGCAATGACTTCCTCGACGACGCAGCCGCCACAGCGATGAGCGCCAACTACCTCTTCGACGAGATCGCCGAAAGAGTAGCCAAGGGACCCATCAACTTCCGCATCCTCGTCCAGCTCGCCAACGAAGGCGACGTAGTGGACGACGCCACCATCCACTGGCCCGAAGACCGCACCCAGCTAGAACTCGGCACCCTCACGCTCACTCAGCCGGTCGCCGAAGACGCCCACGAACAGAAGACCCTCATCTTCGATCCCATCCCGCGCGTCGACGGAATCGAGCCGTCCGACGATCCTCTGCTCGAACTGCGCGCCGCCGTCTACCTCATCAGCGGACGCAAACGCCGCACCGCGCCCGAACAATAGAGATGGCCTCAAAACCGGGTGCCCCATGTCCCGATTCTGGGACATGGGTTTCCACCCATCAATCAATTCAAATTCCAGGGTGCCATCCTTCGCGAGTGCACCATCCTTTGCCGTCTCATCACGAAGGATGGTGCAAAGCCTCGCTCCACAGAATCATCTCGCTCGTAGGCTCGAATCCATTGCGCTCATACAGCGGCCTGCCGAACGTCGAGGCATGAAGCGACACCACCTTGATCCCTCGCCGCCGCGCATCGTTCATCGCCATCTCCAGCAGCTCCCGAGCCAGCCCACGCCCGCGGAACTCAGGCTCGACATAGACATTCAGCAGATAAGCGCGCACCGGCTCCGGGTCCATCCAGTGCGGCGGAAAATCCATAAACAGAACTCCCGCACCAGCCACCACACGCCCATCCTCCGACGTCAGCCATCCAACATAGCGGCCGTCGCTCAGCCTCTCCCGCACCCACGGCACAAAGTTGTCTGCTACTTCTTTCAGCCGCGCCTCATTACCCTGGTCGGAGTCCACAAACATCCGACACCGCTGCTCACTGATAAGCTCCGCATCCGCCTCTGTCGCCAATCTCGTCTCGAACATCCATCCAGTATAAGAACCTATCCAAAAGCTCTAAAACAACCTCACCTAATCTCAAGCTCAAAAACCACGCCATTTCGACCGGACCCTGAGCGAAGTCGAAGGGGTAGTGGAGAAACCCCTGTATTTCGTCTTTGTTCTTGCCGTTGCCTGTTCCTGATCGGTTTAATCGGTGCAAATCGGTGTTAAGTATTTCCACCTTAAACAGATTCCAGGAGGCCACCGTCTCGCCGCAAGTACCATAGACCTGATGCCTCCCCCTGCACTTGCTTTCGACCGCACCAACATCAAGCCGGGCGACCGCATCTGCGTCGCCATCTCAGGCGGCGCAGACTCCGTAGCCCTCCTGCTCACCGTTCACGCCGCCAATACTGCGAAGCGAGACGCCCTCGGCGTCGGCCTGAGCGCCGCCCATGTCCACCACGGCATCCGCGCCGCCGAAGCCGACACCGACCAGCAATTTGTCGAAGCACTCTGCGCACGCCTCGACATTCCCCTCCACCTCCATAGCGCCAGCGTCCCCGACCGTGTCGCCAAAACCGGCGAGACCATCGAAGAGGCAGCCCGCTACGTCCGCTACGACTACTTCGCCTCGCTCATCGCCACCGGCGAGGCCGACTCCATCCTCACCGCCCACACCCTCGACGATCAGGCCGAAACCGTCCTGATGAAGCTCCTCCGCGGAGCCTGGACCGAGGGCCTCAGCGCCATTCACCCCGTAGTTCAAGTCCTCGGCACCCGCCCCGGCAAGATCCTCCGCCCCTTCCTCAACACCCGCCGCACCGAGATCGAGGCCTATCTCAATCAGGTCAACCAGCCCTGGCGCGAAGACTCCACCAACACCGACACCACCTACACCCGCAACCGCATCCGTCAGGAGCTGATGCCCCAGCTCCGCCAGTACAACCCCAGTCTCGACCAGACCCTCGCCAATCTCGCCGAACTCGCCCGCGAAGAAGAGGCGCGCTGGCAGGCCGAGCTAAGTCGCCTGCTCCCACAGATTTTGCTCCCCGGCAAGCCCGTCCGCGGCGGCGGACGCTCCGTCAGCACCGCCCCCGGCGAGGCCACCGTAGCCATTGAACTCGACCGCCTCCGCACCCTCGATCCCGCTCTGCGCCGCCGCGTCCTCCGCGCCGCTGCCCGCCAGCTCGGAGCACGCCTCAGCTTCGACGAGACCTCCCGCCTTCTCGCCCTTTGTGGATTTTTGGCCCTTCCCACGGTAGCCGCCCGCACAGGGGCAGCGCTTCATCTCTCCAACCAGCTCCGCGCCGAGCGCTCCCACCGCGAACTCCGCCTGTTTCTCGAGAAATAGGCCTCATCCAGCCGCAATACCTTTGGTCACAAACATCCAGAATTCAACAACCCGAATCCCCAGCCAAAGAGTAGAATCTAACTACTTGACTCGGTAGGACGATTCTCCAGGACGGCGCTTAAACGTTCTTCCCGGCACTTTCCCCTACCGGTGTCGTCTAACGATGTAGGCTTCCGGAGCTTTTGGCATTCCCGGCAGCTGGGTCCAGCAAGCGCCAGAGCGTCCCAGGGTTGCTGCAAAGACCGGAAAATAGAGGAAATTCGCTTTGAACTCGACTGTCAAACAAATTCTGATCTGGGTCTTCATGGCAACGTGTCTCTTCGTCGCCTGGCAGTTTGTTGTCAAGAACACGGGCGCGGGTCAGGACAAGGCCATCAGCCTCACCCAGCTCCTCAACGACGCCGACGCGGGCAAGATCGGTGACGTCGTGGTCAACGGCTCCGAAGTAACCGGCCACTATCGCGACGACGCCAAGAACCAGTTCCACACCGTCATTCCGGCCAACTACCCGGACATGTACACGACGCTCCGCAGCCATGGCGTCAACATCAACGTCAAGGACACCAGCGGCAGCACCTGGCTGAACCTGCTCATCAATCTGGCTCCCTTCGCCCTTCTGCTCGGTCTCTGGTTCTTCATGATTCGCCAGATGCAGTCCGGCGGCAACAAGGCCATGAGCTTTGGCAAGAGCAAGGCGCGCTTGCTCTCCATGCAGCAGAAGAAGATCACCTTCAAGGACGTCGCCGGAGTCGATGAGGCCAAGGAAGAGCTCAAGGAGATCATCGAGTTCCTGCGCGAGTCGCAAAAGTTCCAGCGCCTCGGCGGACGCATCCCCAAGGGCGTCCTGCTCGTCGGGCCTCCGGGCACCGGCAAGACCCTGCTCGCCCGCGCAGTCGCCGGCGAAGCCAACGTCCCCTTCTTCTCCATCTCCGGTTCGGACTTCGTTGAGATGTTTGTCGGCGTCGGCGCAAGCCGCGTCCGCGACCTCTTCGAGCAGGGCAAAAAGAACGCCCCCTGCATCATCTTCATCGACGAGATCGACGCCGTAGGCCGTCACCGTGGCGCTGGCCTCGGCGGCGGACACGACGAGCGTGAGCAGACCCTCAACCAGCTTCTGGTCGAGATGGACGGCTTCGAAGCCAACGACGGCGTCATCCTCATCGCCGCCACCAACCGCCCCGATGTGCTCGACCCCGCGCTCCTCCGCCCCGGCCGCTTCGATCGCCGCGTCATCGTCGATCGTCCCGACATCCGTGGCCGCGAAGAGATCCTCAAGGTCCACTCCAAGAAAGTCCCCATGGCCGAGGACGTCAACCTCAACATCCTCGCTCGCGGCACACCGGGCTTCAGCGGAGCCGACCTGGCCAACATGGTCAACGAAGCAGCTCTCACCGCCGCCCGCTTCAACCGCAAGTCGGTCCACATGTACGACTTCGAAGTGGCCAAAGACAAGGTCATGATGGGTGCCGAGCGCAAATCCATGCTCCTCACCGACGAAGAAAAGCGTGTCACCGCCTATCACGAGGCCGGTCACACCCTCGTCTCCGCCCTGCGCGAGCACTCCGACCCGCTACATAAGGTCACCATCATCCCACGCGGTATGGCCCTCGGCGTCACCGTCTACCTGCCAGAAGAGGACCAGCACACCGTCACCCGCGACTATCTCGAAACCCGCCTCGCCACCCTCATGGGCGGACGCTGCGCCGAAGAGATCTTCCTCAAGAAGATGACCACAGGCGCCGGTAACGACATCGAGCGCTCCACCGAATTGGCCCGCAAGATGGTCTGCGAGTTCGGCATGAGCAATCTCGGCCCCATGACCTACGGCAAGAAGGAGCAGGAAGTCTTCCTGGGTCGCGAGATCGGCCAGCATCGCGACTTCTCCGACGACACCGCCAAGCAGATTGACGCTGAGGTTCGCCGTTTCGTCGAGGCCGCTTACAAGTCCGCCTACACCATCCTCGACTCCAACCAGGACATCATGCACCGCATGGCCACCGCCCTGCTCGAGCGCGAGACCCTGGATGCAGCCGAGATCAAACTCATCATCGAAGGCAAGGAACTCCCCGCCGTCCGTTCCGCGCTCTCCGGCGTAGACCCCGGCAGCGGCGGCGAGCCGCAGAAGGTGCTCAAACCAGAGTCTGGCCGCAAGCCCGGTTTTGGCGAGGGCCACACCTCACCGGCATAAACCTCCAACCAGGCAATAAAAAGGGCAGCCTCTCATCAGGCTGCCCTTTTTATTGTCGCTACAAGTATCAGGATTAGAGCGGCTCCAAAAGCTAATACCCTGCAAATTATTTGTCATCCGTAAATGATTTGTTATCCTTCGCCGAAGGATCTGCTGTTCTCTTTGGAGGGCATCGTCGGTGGAGTGTCCTAATGGCCCCCCTTCTTTCCTCCAGCCTTAGGAGTGGCCGCCTTTCCCTTGCCCGAAGTCTTCTTCGCAATCGCCTTATTTTCCGGAGAAGTCGTAGCCTTCTGGGCCTCATCCTGCTTCCCGCGATCTTCCCCAGGAATCTTCCCGTTGATGTCGCCGACGGAAAGCCCTTTGCCGCCATTCAGCTGCGAATCGACCAGATGCAGTCCGTAAGAAGAAGTCCACGGCCCACGCACGTCCGTATCCCCTTCGTCGCCATTGCCCGTAGAACCGTTGAAGTACTCATCCACGATTCCCGGCGTCGGCTTCAGCATTCCAATCGAAAACGGCTTCTTCTCCAAGCTATCGAGCGCTGCCTGAAACGCCTTCATATGCGTAATCTCGCGCGTCATCAAAAACTGCAGCGTATCAATCGATCCCGGATCGTCCGTATGATCGATCAGGCGTTCGTAAACGATCTTCGCCCGCGCCTCGGCAGCGATATTGCTATGCAGGTCCACATCCAGCTCACCCGTAATCTTCAGGTAAGTAGATGTCCACGCATTCCCCATCGAATCAAACAGGTTCACCCCGCCACCACCCGCAATCGTCACCAGCGGATCGGCCTCAGCCGCCTCGCGCTTCGTCTTCAGCGGTGCCAGATGCATTCGAATCAGCGCCCCCACTACCTCCAGATGGCTCAACTCCTCGGTCCCGATATCCAGCAGCAAGTCCCGCCGCCCCAGATCGTCTACGCAGTTCCACCCCTGAATCGTGTACTGCATCGCAGCAGCAAGCTCTCCGTTCGCCCCGCCAAACTGCTCCAGCAGCATATTTCCGAACCGCACGTCCGGCTCTCCGATATTTACCGTGTACATCAGTTTTTTAATATGGTGATACATAACGAGAAACCCTCAAATTTAATTTGCGTGCCGCGTACTCTCCGTTCGATGCCCGATCCTTCCCTTCTCGCGACCGACATCCCACATCCACTTTGATGCGACAATAAAATCAACAAGAATGCGCCTCCGTACCCTTACGCTCCTCCTTCTTCTTCCCCTCGCCGGATGCGGTTACCACACCGTCGGCTCCGCCACGCACATCCCCGGCAACGTCAGCACTCTCGCCGTGCCCATCTTCGCCACCCGCGCCCAGGCCTTCCACACCGAGATGGCCTTCACCCAGGCCACCATCCGCGAGCTGAACACTCGCACCAAATACCGCATCCTCAACACCGATGACTCCGACGCCGACGCCACCCTCCACGGCACTATCCTCTCGCAAGCCGTCGCGCCGCTCACCTACGACGCCACCAGCGGCGAGTCCTCCAGCTACCTCGTCACCATCACTGCTAAAGTCCTGCTCACCGCCCATGACGGCCACGTCCTCTACCGCAACGACGCCGTCATCTTCCACGAGCAGTACCAGTCCACCCAGGACCTCAGCGGCTTCATCCAGGAAGACCCCGCCGCCGTCCGCCGCGTCGCCCGCGACTTCGCCCAGGCACTGGTAAGCGACATGCTCGAATCTTTCTAGCTCCCTAACCTCGTCCATCGTTACCACTTATCTACTTTTGCCCTCTTATCGCCTTACAAATCGGTAGAATCCCGATTAGGCTTTCTCCGTAACCTGTGTCACCCGCGTAAATCTGCGGTCGGTCTTTCTCTAACGATGCCCACTTCACTTCGCAGCTTTGCCAGCACCGACCGCTTCATCGAAGAGATCGCCTCCTCGTCCCTTCGCGCCGGCTACGTCCTCATCGGTGACGAGATCTTCCTCTACGACCGCTGCCGCAAAGCCGTCCTCTCCACCCTCGCTCCCGCAGAGACCCGCGACTTCTGCCTCCACGACCTCGACCTCGCCGAAACCAGCATCTTCGAGATCCTCGACCGCGCCCAGACCCCATCGCTCATGGCGCCCTTCCAGGTCCTCTTCGTTCGCGGCCT